>NZ_CP012332.1:3320763-3664026 GCF_001263175.1 Vulgatibacter incomptus
CCGCACCCAGAACCTGAGCCGCGATCCGGTCCCGACGCCGGCGTGTGGAGCGTGGGACGTCGTCTTCTGCCGCAACGTCTTCATCTACTTCAGCGTGCCCACCCTGCGGCGCGTGCTGACGAGGCTCCACGACGCGATCCGCCCGGGCGGCTGGCTCTTCCTCGGATATTCGGAGTCGCTCTTCCGGATCTTCGACCGCTTCGAGCTCGTGCGGATCGGCGACTCCTTCCTGTATCGGAAGCCGCTGCCGGTGCCGATCGCGACACCCGGGCCGCCGGTTCAGCTGATCGTGGCGCCGGTCCCGTCTCCTGCTTCGGCTGCGCCTCCCATCCCCGTCGCGGCGCAGATGGTTGCGCCCCCTTCACCCAAAGTTCCCGAAAAGAGCCCCGCCGACTTCCTGGGCCGCGCGGTGGAGCTGATCCGTGAAGGCTTCTTTCCCCCGGCGCTCGCGCTCGTCGACGAGGGGATTGGCGAGCGCCCGGGCGATCTGGCCCTGCTCCTGACCAAGGCGCACCTCCACGTGGCCCTGCGCGACTACGAAGTGGCCACCGGCTGCTACGAGGCCGCCCTCGCCCTGGAGCCGCTCAGCGCTGAGGCCCACCTCTTCCTCGGCGTGCACCTCATGGATCGTGGGGATCTCGAGAGGGCCGCCGCCGAGCTCACCCGCGCCACCTTCCTCGATCCGCACCTCGCCCTGGGCCACTTCTTCACCGGGCGCTGCTGCGAGCGCCTCGCCGATCTCGCCGGTGCGAGGCGCGCGTACAAGAACGCGCTCGCCGAGGCGCGACGATCCCGGGCGAAGTCGCCGTTCATGAGCTATTATCCCGACCTGCCGGATGACGGGGGCATCTCGGTCGCCCGCGCGGCCGAGCTCTCGCTCGCCGCGCTCTAGGCCTAGGAGTCGTCTTTGGAACCCACTCGCAAGATCCTCATCATCGACGACTCCGAGATCAGCCTGGAGATGGAGAAGTTCGTCCTCGAAGCGCGTGGCCACCAGGTGGCCACCGCGATGAACCTCGTCGAGTTCGACAAGAGGCTGAAGGCGTTCCAGCCGGAGCTGATCCTGGTGGACGTGGAGATGCCCGACATCCCGGGGAACGAGCTCGTCCGGATCCTCAAGCAGAGCTGCGAGACCGACCGGATCCCCATCGTGCTCTTCAGCGCGAAGCCCGACGAGGAGCTCGCGCTGCTCGCCGAGCGCTCGGGCGCGGACGGCCACCTCTCCAAGTCGAACGGGATCGAGCGGCTGGGCGAGATGGTGGACGAGCTCGTCCGCTCGATCATCTGGTAGGCGAGTAGAGCAATCCCCACTCCGGCGACACGTGGGGGTAGTCCGGATCCCGCCGCAGGACGAAGAGCTGGCGGTGGAGGAGCTCGTGGCAGAGCGCCGTGTCCTCGAGGCGCGGCGCCGTCTCGAGGACGATCAGATCGTTGTCCGGAAGCCAGCACCCGGCGACCCTCGTATGGGCGGGGATCGCACAGTGCACGTTCGCGTCGTCGACGAACTTCACCGAGGCCCCCTTGCTGTAGTCGAGCTGCACACGCTCCTCGCAGGACGCCACGAGCGACTCCACGCCATCGCGCCCCGGTTGCGTGCCCCAGTCGAAGAGGATCCCGGCCCGCTCCTCCTCTGCTCGGAAGTATCGGTCCTGGCCGCAGGCCGAAATGAGACAGATCGGGAACGCCAAGGCGAGGCAGACGGCGAGGCCCGATTGCAACCGCGATGGGCCCGTCCCAGGATCGCCTCCGTCGCGTCCGGCCCCCGCCCCTCCCTGGGCGGAAATCGAGGGAACCGATGAAGCGGAACGTAGTACGTCCATGGCTTCCCCTCCTGATCATGGGACTTGCTTCAAGTTGTCGATCGACGGCTGTCGCGACCCATCCCCTCGAAGGGGAGGAACGGATCGCGGACCGGGGGGGCAATCCGGCCGGAGGCGGAAGCGACGGGGACGCGCCGAGCTGCGAGATGGTCGACGCGGACTACGGGCCCGACGGGACGGTGCCGGTGAGGGCGGAGACCGTCGTGTCCGGGCTGACGGTCCCGTGGGCCATCGCCTTCCTGCCCGATGGCGCGATGCTAGTGACCGAGCGGATCGGCCGGCTCCGCCTCGTGGAGAAGGGGGAGCTCGTCGAGAAGCCGGTGATGACCGTTCCGTATCCGACGGGGGGCTTCGGAGAGGGCGGCCTCCTCGGCCTGGCGCTACACCCCGACTTCGCGAAGAACCGCCTCTTCTACGTCTACTACTCGTTCGCGAAGGCCGGCGGCATCCGCAACCGGGTCGAGCGATTCCGGCTCTCGGAGGACCATCGGAGCGCCACCACGGATCGGGTGATCCTCGACGACCTCCCCGGCCACCCCTTCCACGACTCCGGGCGGATCCACGTCGGGCCCGACAAGATGCTCTACGTGGGCGTGGGCGACTCCGGGGAGCCGAAGCTCGCGCAGGATCCGAACGCCCGCAACGGCAAGCTCCTTCGGATCAACCTCGACGGCGGCATCCCCGACGACAACCCGGTCCGCGGGAACCCCCTCTTCCTCCTCGGCGTCCGCAACACCGAGGGCTTCGACTGGCTCGACCCGAAGACGTTGATCATCGCGGACCACGGCCCCAGCGGCGACCTCGGGCGCACCGGCCTCGACGAGGTCAACATCGCCCGCAAGGGCGACAACCTCGGGTGGCCGACGATCTCGGGCTGCGCGGTGGAGAAGGGGATGGTCACGCCGGTGCTCTCGTGGAAGCTGGCCGTCCCGCCTGGCGGGCTCGTGATCGACCGCTCCGGCGCGATCCCCCAGTGGAAGGGGAGCGTGATCATGGGCACGCTGGGCTCCCGGCACCTGCACCGCGTCGTGCTGGACTCGAAGCATCGGGTCGAGAAGCACGAGGTCTACTTCCGCGGCGACCCGCCCCAGGGGCTCGGGCGCCTGCGCGAGGTGATCGTGGGACCCGACAACCAGCTCTACGTCACCACGAGCAACTGCGACGGACGCGGCACGTGTCCACCCGACCGGGACAAAATTCTGCGGATCGTCCCGAAGTAGGTCAGGCGGTGCCGGTCGGCGTCGGCGCGGCGTCGAGCTTGCGGGACGAGAGGAGCGCGTCGAAGAGCGCCGGGGCCAGCTCCCGCAGATCGCGGCGGATCGCGGTGCGTTCGCGGTGGCTCCTCGCGCCCTTGTGCGCCACGAGCAGGTCGTACGCGCGGGTTCCGTCGCCGAAGCCCGCGCCGGGAACAGGGTCGAGGGCAGAGAACGGGAGCACGTCCTCGAGGAGGCCGATCGCGGGGAGCCAGATCCGCACGTCGCCCGAGATCTCGAGCTCATCAGCCAGCTCGACGAGCTCGCGTACCTCGTCGTCCGCGATCTGCTCGACCGAGAGGTCCAGCGGCGAGATCCGGAAGGCCCGGCGATAGTTGTCGCGGGCCTCTTCCACCCTGCCCAGCCGGAGCAGGGCGTTGGCCAGGAAGAGCGCGGCAATGCCGTTCGTCGGCGAGGTGGCCAGGGCGGCGTAGAGCGACGCCGCCGCCTCTTCGGGGAGGTCCGCGTCCAATAGATAGGCGCCCACCGGCGCACCCTCGACCGTGGCCGCACGTCCAGGCGCGCCCTCGGCGCTCCTGGCGATCCCGCGGGCCAGATAGCGCCGCACGGCCTGGGTCACCACGGGCGATCCGTCGGTCTCGGCGAGCGCCTTGCGAAAGGCCTCGGCCCAGGCGACCGGTCGATCGCGGGGGAGGTCGGTCTCCACCAGCCGCTCCACCCGCCTGGCGTCCGCGGCGCAGCCGGCGTCGTCCGCATGGCGGTCGGCGAGATGGCGGGCACGATAGGCAGCGTGGTCGAGGCGGCCTTCGGCGATCAGGTCGGCGATGCGACCGCGATCGATCGTGAGGTTCTCGAGGAGGGGATCGCTTGCCATTTCCATCTCACGCCCGAAGCGCGGCCCGGGGGACACCCGATCTACATCAACCCGCCGTCGTGTGCCACTTGCCCACCTTCTCGCCCCTGAGGATCCCCCTGAGGACGATCGCTTGGACGACGGAGGAACCGACGGTAGGCTACGTGCCTGATGACGCCCGCCGCGCGACGCGGACATCGGGAGGGAAGCTCGGTTTGTCACTATTCGTGAAATTCTGGGGCACGAGGGGTTCAATCCCCACGCCCGGCCCCACCACGCACCGCTACGGCGGCAACACGGCCTGCCTCGAGGTGCGCGCCGGCGACGCCCTCTTCATCTGCGACGGAGGGACCGGCCTGCGGGAGCTCGGTCTCGACCTGATCCGCCGCCACCAGGGCACGCCGATCGTCGGCCACATGCTCTTCTCCCATCCCCACTGGGACCACATCCAGGGCTTCCCCTTCTTCACCCCCGCCTACCAGCCCGAGAACGTCTTCCACATCTACGGGACGCCGAAGGGCGATCGCCGCCTCTTCGGGCTCGTGTCGGGGCAGATGCGGTCCGACTACTTCCCCGTGGACTTCTCGGAGCTCTCGGCCCGGATCCTCGCCGAGGACCTCGAAGAGGAGCGCATCGAGGGCGTGAAGGTGCGGGCCCTGCCCCAATGCCACCCCGGCGGCAGCTTCGCCTTCTCCTTCGAAGCCGGCGGGCGCAAGGTCGTCTACGCCACCGACAACGAGCTCGACGAGATCCTCCTGAACCGCGAGGAGAGCTTGCGAGACCTCGAGGCGCCGCGGCGCTTTCCGCAGGAGCTGCTCGACTTCGTCCGGGGCGCCGACCTCCTGGTCGCCGACGGGCAGTACTGCGACGAGGAGTACCCCTCCAAGATCGGCTGGGGTCACCCCCGGGCCACCACCACCGTCGACCTCGCCGCCGCCGCCGGCGTGAAGCAGCTCGCCATCACGCACCACGATCCAATGCAGTCCGACGCCGAAGTCGACGAGAAGATCGCTGCGTGCGTGCGCCGCGCCTCCAGGCTCGCGCCCGGCCTCGTGGTCTTCGGCGCGCGCGAAGGTGCCCAATTCGAGGTGCCGTGAGGTCCATGCCGCCTCCGCAGCGCCGCCCCTCCCAGGGGGATCTGGTGAGAAGCGGCGGCCGAGCGAATCCGCGATTCAATTGCGGAAACAAGCCCTGTTAATCGCACCCATAAGCCCGGAGAGAGCCCTATTCTCACCGGCACTCGCCGAATCGGCGACGGCTTTGGCGGTGGCCTTACCAACACGAACTTCGGCGCGAGAACCGTCACACCACCAACACCAATAGGAACACGGCGCGCGCCACTCCGGAACCGTCCGCCACTTGACCAGCCTCAACAGCCGCAGATTCCTGGCACATGGCGGTCACCGATGCACAAGAAACTCTCCAGTGGGTCCTGAGGTCGGAGTTCGGAGAAGGTTCTCATTTTTCACGGCCTGCTTGTCCGCAAAATCCAGCGCGTCATCCAACAGATCCATGTCCTTCAAATATTCATTGGCTTCCTGGTAGTTATTTCCTTTCCATCCCATCTTCTCCGCAAACCGAACGAAACCCTCCGCATGACCAATCTCATGAGCAAGGATCTGCTCAAGGGTATATTCCTGAGGAATCCCACTCTCATCGCGAAGCATGTTTACCAAGTCCATATTATACCACACTTCAAACCCTCCGTCTTCATTGAGATATGTGTACGCCCCACCGTTCTCAAGCAGAGTCTCGTATTCAGGGTCACCTTCGCCGATCTTTCTAACCTCCACGCCTAGCTTCCTATACTCCTCGTTCTTCCTCATCATCTGTGCTGTTCTAGGATCATCTCGAAGATTTTCGAGTGCGACCGCTGCATCCTTGTCCAACGTATTGACAGTTTGAACGGTCTCGTTGCCCAGGCATACGTTTTCATTATCCAGGCAATACTCAACTGCATCACGCTCATCTACGTACGATTCAGCCTTATCATCATTTTCCAACCACTCTTCATGCGAAGGCTCGTCAGGCTCGTTGCTCCTTGCATGGCGGTCTCAAGTGGTCGACGCAACGAATGTGCTGAATACCTCACCCGGCGTCCTCCAGTCGAGCGTCTGTCTTGGGCGTCCGTTTAGTTGAGCTGCCACCGTATTGAGTTCTCGTCGGGTGTACGCACTGAGGTCCTTGCCCTTGGGGAAGTACTGGCGGAGTAGCCCGTTGGTGTTTTCGTTGCTGCCTCGCTGCCAGGGGCTGTGCGGGTCGCAGAAGTAGACGGAGACGTTCGTCTCAACGGAGAAGCGAGTGTGCTGAGCCATCTCCTTCCCCTGGTCCCACGTGATCGAGCGCCGGAGGCACTCTGGGAGGCGCCGAACTTCGGCGGCGAGCGCCTTGCGGACATCCTCCGCGGTCCTCCCGTTAGGCAAGGGGAACAGCACCACGAAACGGCTCTTGCGCTCGACCAGCGTACCGATCGCCGATTTGCTGTCCTTCCCTATGATCAGATCGCCTTCCCAATGCCCAGGAACCGCGCGGTCTTCGGCTTCCGCCGGCCGTTCGCTGATCATCACCATGTCGCTGATCTTGCCCCTGAGATCGGTGCGCTTGCCCGGGTGCCGCCGGGTTCGTCCCGTCCGAAGGCAGGTGGCGAGTTCCTTCCGGAGAGCCCCGCGGGCCTGCACGAAAAGGGAGCTGTAGATGGTCTCGTGTGACACGCGAAGCTCGGGGGCCTTGGGGTGGTCGACCTTCAGCCTCGCAGCAATTTGCTGCGGCGACCACCGCTGGCGCAGGCCTTCCTCTACCGCCTGGCGAAGCCCGGCGTTCTCCACGAGCTTGAAGGGCTTGGGCCGACGGGCTCGCTGGCGCGCCCCTTTCTCAGCGAGGTGCGCCCGGTACGCCTCACGCCCCCCAGCCGCCCGGACCTCGCGCGATACCGTCGACGGCGCGCGCCCGATCTTCGTGGCGATCTTTCGGAACGACTCGCCGGCTTGGATGCCGCGTGAGACCTCCTCGCGTTCGACCACGGAGAGCCTTGCCTCCGACCGCGTGGGGGCCCGAGGGGCCACGCCGCCTGTCTTACGGAGGAGGCGATGGACCGATTTCGCCGAGCACCCAACCGCCGCCGCGGCGACAGCTAGCGAATCGCCATTTCGGAACCGGCGATGGAGCTCCAGGTGATCGTCGATGGTCAGCCGACTTGCCTTGCTACGAGCCCACATTCCTCGGCACCTCTCAGGCGGAGGGTGCCACAGACGCACCCCGTGGTGCGTTCACCGATTGAGACCGCCGGGAGATGCTGGGAACGGCCAGGTTCCAGCCGAGGCCAAATACCGCGTTTCCGTTTCCCGAGTTATACGAGAGTTCCAGGGACGGGCCAAAGCCCCCGCGCCCCGGAGTGGTTTCGATGGGAACCGAAAAGGAGCCAGTCCCGTTGGCGGGATTAGCGGAAAACTTCTCTCCGATCCCGCGAATCGCGCCGCCGCCCTTTGGTGCGGAGACCGACGGCAGCAACGATGGCTTTTCCTCCTTGCTCTGGCCTGCTCCAGTCGTTGCCCCGCCCCACGAAAATTCCGATTTGTCTCTACTCGAATCGCTCACGGATCCCTCGTTCGAGACATCGCCAAACCGGCGCAAATGTCTCAGCGCAGATATTGAATGGACCCTACAGTCAATCCCGCTTCGTTCGAAGGGCACGAATCGTATCGAATGATGTCAAACGCAGTTCCGGTGGACGTTGGCCGCTCGATCTCCCGTTCTCCACGACCGGATCGTCGGAAACCCGTCCTAGCAGCTTGCTCAAGAACTCGATGGACTCCATCAGGCCGCAACGTCAGCCCATAGTCGGGCTCGGGTGCATCCGTTTGCCCACGGGCACGCCAAAGCCGGCCTTCACGGACGGGATATGCCGGTTCACAGCACTGTCGTACGAAAGCGCGCCCGGCGTGAGCGCCTTGCTCCTCGGCTAGAGCGAGAATCACGACGGTGGGTTCCTGTCGGCGCTCGCGGAGCAGTTCGGCAGCAACTACCACCACGCCGCCCGATAGCGGCGCTATCCTTCGCTCGCCAACTAGGTGGGCTCCTCTTCGTGGTCGCGACCGACATCGAGGTCGCGGTACGGACCTGCCCGGGCACCGGAGCTCCTGAGTTCCACAACGACTTCCGCGTCGAGGCCCGGGGCAGTGCGCGCACTCTCCACCTCCCCGCCCTGTACGCCGATGATCGGCGATGGATCGTCTTCGAGCTGCCGTTCGCGCAGCCGACGGACCCGCGCCACGGACTGACGACGGTGGCAGACGTGGAGGCCTTGAACCGTGGTCCCTGAGCGATCGCCTTGATGCCGAAGCGGCAGCATGCTCCCTTGTGGAAACCTGCCGCCCGAGCTCCTAATCCTATCGCGCCACGTCCATGCCTTTGCCCATTGCAGTAGCTGCGACCGGAGTTTTCGCCATGACCGTACCTCGAGTCGTTGTCGTCGCCGGACTAGCCATCGCCTTCTTCCTGATCGGCTGCCGCACTTCGCCGGCGCCCGAAGATCCCATGCGGCTGGCCGTTGCAAAGGCGAGGGCGAGGGCGAAGGCGACGCGCTCGAACCACGAGTCCTTTATCTCGTCCCTCTGCCCCTACCCGAAAGAGGGCCTCCTTGCAGGTTACGAGTGCTCCTCGATCGCCCGAGACCGAGAACGCTGCCTCGAGTTCTCCCTCGACCGCGAGCGCGCTGCACTCGTCGACCAATCGTACGGCAAGGAATGGCGGGACCTCGACGGCTTGTACGAGGATTGGTTCCGCGCCCGCTGTGGAGTCGACCAGGCACTTCGATGGGTCGATCTCGCCACCCGCGAGTGGTCCGACAGAACCGGGCAGGGCCTTCGGGAGAACCGTTGCGTCCAGCGAATGCTCGAGGAGCGACTCTTCTTCCACGCCTCGCGCGTCGGAAGAATGGACGGCTTCTGGCGGCTGGTCGAGGTTCGTCAGGCGGCTGGAGGTCGGGCGCTCGCCTCGCTCGAGCAGGCCCGTGCGGCGACCGAAAAACCGGCGGTCGTGAAGGCCGATCTCTCTGGTTCCGTGCGACCGGAATCGTGGCGGGAGCTCGTCTATCGGCTGGACGTTGCGCTTGCGCGTCCACCGATCCTGGCGCAGCGCCACTGTGAAATGCTGCGTCTTGAGGGCGATTGCGAGACGAAGTTGACCCTCTATTTCCACTCGATCGGCGAAGACGCGGACGGGCTCGTCGTCTGCAAGTTCTAAGCGTCTTCACGGATATTTGCCGAGATCGAACCGTTCTTTGCTCTAGCAGGTTGCTGTAGAACTCGATGCACTCCAGCCAGCGGCTACGTCGCGAGGGCCCGATCGTGCGCAGTGCGGCATGAGCGCCCGGAGGTCGAGCGAGCCGGAACATGCTGCCGTCAGGCGAGCTCCTGGAGCTCCTGCCAGCGCGCGTAGAGGCGCTCGACCTCGGAGGAGGCGGCGTCCAGCTCGGCCTGGAGCGCGGCGACCTTGGAGGCCTGGCTGAAGACGGCGGGATCCGCGAGCTGCGCCTCGAGGCCGGCCTTCCGCTCCTCGGCTGCCTCGATCGTGGCCTCCATCCCCTCGAGCTCCCGCTGCTCCTTGTAGCCGAGCTTCCGCTTCTGGGCGGGCTTGGCGGCCTCCGGCTTCGGGGCCTCCTTCACCGGGGCCGCGGCGGAGACCTTCTCCGCCTTTGCGCGAGCGGCCTCCGACTGGGCCTTCAGCGAGCGGTAGGTCTCGTAGCTGCCCTCGTAGCGGACCACCTTGCCGTCGCCCTCGAAGGAGAGGATCGACGTGGCGACCTTGTCGAGGAAGTAGCGGTCGTGGGTGACGAGGAGCACGCTGCCGCCGAAGCCGAGGAGGAGCCGCTCGAGGACGTTGAGGGTGACAATGTCGAGGTCGTTGGTGGGCTCGTCGAGCACGAGGACGTTGGCCCCCTCGAGGAAGAGCCTCGCCAGGAGCAGCCGGTTCCGCTCGCCGCCCGAGAGCGCCTTCACCTGCATCCGCTGCATGGGCACGGGGAAGAGCAGGTCCTCCAGGTACTCGCGCAGGTGCTGGCGCCTGTCACCGATCGTGACCCACTCCTCGTCCCACGCCGCCTCGTAGACGGTGAGCTCCGGATCGAGGCGGGCGCGCTGCTGGTCGTAGTAGGCCACGCGCGTGTTCTTCCCGACGATCACCGTGCCCTCGTCGGGCTCGAGCTCCCCGAGGACGGTGCGCAGGAACGTGGTCTTCCCCACGCCGTTGGGGCCGACGATGCCCACCCTCTCGCCGCGCTGGAGGATGAAGTTCACGTCCTTCAGCACGCTGCGATCGCCGAAGCGCTTCCCGACGTGCTCGGCCTCGATCACGACGCCGCCCAGGCGCGGCGCGGAGAGGATCTGGAGGTCCGCCACCTTCGGCCGGACGAAGCCCTTCTCGGCCATGAGCTTCTGGGCCCGGTCGATGCGCGACTTGCTCTTGGTGCGGCGGGCCTCCACGCCCTGCCGCAGCCAGGCGACCTCCTGTGCGATCCACCGCTCCCGCTTGTGCTGGGCCAGCTCCGCCTGCTCGAGCGCGACCATCTTCTGCTCGACGTAGGCCTGGTAGTTACCGGGGTAGGAGGTGAGGCCCTTGCCGGGCTCGATCTCGACGATCCGATCGACGAGATCGTCGAGGAAGTAGCGGTCGTGGGTGACGAGGAGGAGCGAGCCGGGGAGCTGATCGAGCGCGTCCTCGAGCCAGTCGACGGTGTCGGCGTCGAGGTGGTTGGTCGGCTCGTCGAGGAGGAGGAGATCCGGCCGCGCGAGCAGGGCCCTGGCGATGGCGACGCGCTTGCGCAGGCCGCCGGAGAGCTCGGAGATCGGCCGCTCCCAGTCCTTGACGCCGAGGCGGTCCAGGAGCGTGCGGGCCTCGTGTTCGCTGTCCCAGCCTCCCAGGCGATCCACCCGATCGGCGAGCTCGGCGAGGCGGGCGAGCAGCTTCTCCTGCTCGGCGGCGGGTGCCACGGCCAGGCGGCGGGAGAGCTCCTGGTGGGCCTCGATGGCCTCGCGCAGGCCCGGCCGCGCCACGGAGAGCTCGGAGGCTACGGTGGCGCCCTCGAGAAAGGTCGGCTCCTGGGGGAGGTAGACCACCCTCGTGCCGCGCTGGAGCTGGAGCTCGCCATTGTCCGGAGGCTGGGCCCCAGCGAGGAGCTTCATCAGCGTGGACTTGCCGGAGCCGTTCACGCCAACCAAGCCGACGCGCTCTCCTTCCTCGATGGTGAAGGTGAGGTCGTCGAAGAGGGTCCGGCTGCCGAAGGAGAGGCCGATGCCGGCCGCGCGAAGGAGGGTCACGGCCGCCAGATCGCCCGGAACCGGCCCGGTTTGCAAGCCCACGAATCGCCGGGGGGCCGTTGCCGACCTCGGGAGCGCCATGAAAGAATCCCCGTCGCTTCCCGAAAAGTCTCTTCAGTCCGTCGGAGGTCGTTGGCCATGGCTCGACGTCTGGGTGTGTGGATGTTCTCGTTCGCGCTCTTCATCGGCTGCGGAGGGTCGGATCCGGCGGATCCCGATCACTCGGGCGAGACGAGCTGCGAAGCGGCCTGCGACGCAAACGCCGCGTGCGTCAATGCACAGTGCGTCTGCAACGCCGGTTACCGGGGCAACGGCACGACCTGCGAGGACATCGATGAGTGCGCTACGGGCGTCGCGGTCTGCTCCGCCCAGGCCGAGTGCACGAACACGCCGGGCAGCTACGAGTGCACCTGCAAGCCGGGATTCGTCGGCGACGGGAAGAGCTGCACGCTGGCCAACCCCTGCCAGGACGGCACCGCCGAGTGTTCGCCGGACGCGACCTGCTCCCTCAGTGGGGGCAGCTACGTCTGCACCTGCAAGGCGGGCTACGCCGGAGACGGCAAGACCTGCGAGGACGTAGACGAGTGCGCCCTCGGCACCCACGACTGCTCGCCTCGCGCCACGTGCACCAACACGACGGGCAGCTTCGAGTGCGCGTGCAATCCGGGCTTCCAGGGCGACGGCAAGGTCTGCGACGACGTCGACGAGTGCGCGGAAGGCACCGCCGATTGCTCGCTCTTTGCGATCTGCATCAACGAGGTGGGCGGCTTCCGCTGCGTGTGCGGGATCGGCTTCGAGGGCGATGGCTTCACCTGCGAGGATCGGGACGAGTGCGCGGACGGCTCGGCACAATGCTCGCCGGATGCGATCTGCACCAACACCCTCGGGAGCTACGAGTGCGCTTGCCCCCAGGGATTCACGGGCAACGGGCGGGTCTGCACCGACATCGACGAGTGCCGCAACGGCACCGCCCATTGCTCCGACGACGCGACCTGCACCAACACGCCCGGCAGCTTCGAGTGCGCCTGCAAGCCCGGCTACGAGGGCGATGGCTTCGACTGCGCCGACATCGACGAGTGCGACCTCGGCCTCGCGGGATGCTCGCCCGACGCGACCTGCGCGAATACGCCGGGCAGCTTCACCTGCACCTGCAACGAGGGCTTCGCTGGCGACGGCGTCACCTGCCTCGCCGATTTCTGCTCGGACAATCCGGCGGCCTGCACCGCGCCGAACGCGCACTGCGAGAACGTCCCCGGCGGCTTCGTTTGCGCGTGCGATCGGGGCTATGCCGGCGACGGCTTCACCTGCGCGGACGTGAACGAGTGCGCCAACGGGACCCACCGCTGCTCGCCCCACGCCACCTGCACGAACACGCCCGGCAGCTACACCTGCGCGTGCGGGACGGGCTACACGGGCGACGGCTTCATGTGCAACCGCACGGACTGCCCGCTGCGGCTGGAGTGGAACGGCTGCGGCGGCTGCATCGGCGACGTCTCCACGGGAGACAGCGACGGCGACGGGGTCTGCGACTCCGACGACATGTGCGTCGGCGACGACGCCGCGCCCACCTGCCCCAACCTCCCCGTCCGCGGCTCCGTCGGCGGCACCGATCGCGGCTGGTTCGACTGCCCGGCGGACGCCGTGGCCGTGGGCCTCGAGCTCCAGGACGTGTCCGGCAACCTCCGGGGGATGAGGCTGATCTGCAAGAGCGGCACGGGGAACGAGACGCGGGTGGGCTACTTCGGCTCCGGCTCTCCGGACAACCCGGGCCCGGTCTACGAGAAGCGCTGCGACGACGCCGCCCACCCCGCCGGGCGCCTGGCCGGCCAGGTGATCTCCACCGACGCGCAGGACGAGTACGTGCAGGGTGCCGGAGCGATCTGCCGCGAGGGGAACGGGCCGGCCTGGATCCTGGAGCCGGGGATCGCCGGTTCCCACCGCTACTACAACCCGTGCGTGGGCGCGGGGAAGGTCGTCACGAGCGTGCGCATCCGGGCGGGCTGGTGGACCGACTCCATCCAGATGAAGTGTGAGGTTCGCTAGGGCCTAACGCGACTCGAGGAAGCGCAGGACCCGCTCGTTGAAGTCGTCGGGCCGGGCGAGGTTGATCCCGTGCGGCGCGCCATCGAAGAGCTCGAGGGTCGCGCCGGGGATCGCCCGGACCAGCTCGTCGAAGCGCTTCGCCTCGAAGATCGCGTCGTTGGTGCCGCCGATCACCAGCGTCCGCGCCACGAGCTGCGAGAGCCGGCTGCGGGCGTCGTGGCTGAAGCAGGCCGCGAGCTGTCCCGCTGCCCCGGCGGCGGGGAAGCCGCCGGAGAAGGCCTGCCCCATCAGGCGCCGCAGGGTCGCCTCCTCCGTGCCGCCCGGGGACGCCGAGAAGACCAGCGGCAGCCAGATCCGCACGAGCTCCTCCTGAACGGCTGCCGCCCGCTCCTGGAGGCTCCCGCTCGCCCGCACCGCGGCGGCGCCGATCCGCGCGGCGATCCGGCCCATCGTCCACCGCATCCTGGCGTCGGCGGCCGGCGTGGTCGAGGCGAGCACGAGCGAGCGGACCCTCCCGGGATGCCGGGCGGCCAGCTCCATGGCCGCCATGCCGCCCATCGAGAGGCCGACCACGTGGGCCTTGTCCACGCCGAGGTGGTCGAGGAGGCCGCGCGCGTCCTCGGCGAGCTGCCCGACGGTGTAGCGACCGACCGGCTTGTCGCTGCCGCCGACGCCGCGGTTGTCGAAGCGGATCACGCGGTAGCGGTTCGAGAGCGCTGGGAGCTGCGGATCCCAGCCTTCGAGAGGCGCGCCCAGTCCCATCACGAGCAGCACGGGCTCGCCCTCGCCGTGCTCGTGGAAGTGCACCCAGATCCCGTTGACGTGCGCATGGGCCATCGGGAAATGGATAGCGCCTGTACGGGAAAGGAACAGCCGGCCCTTCAGGGTGGCGCGGCGCCGTCCGACCGGACGAGCTGGATCCGGTCGCCCACCACCTTGGCGCTCGGCTTGCCCGTCTCGTCGACGCCCAGGACGCGGAGGAGATGGCCGCCCGGCGGCACGTCCAGCTCCACGACGAGGTCGGCGGACTGGAGCACGAGGCGTTCGTCGAGGAAGTAGCCCACGCTGAAATCCCGGGGCTCGTCGAGGGCCACGCCCATCCCCGTGAGCGCGACCTCGACGTGGGCCTGCCCGCCCACCTGGGCGCCGTGCCGGGGAGCGATGATCGTCAGCATCCAGCGGGGCGTGTCCAGGCCCGACGAGCCGGTCGAGTCACCTCCGCCGCAGCCCGCGATCGCCAACGCGACCGACAAGGCGATCGCCAACAGCACCGCGCGTGCCATCCTCGCCTCCCCCCATCTCCAAGCAGACGATCGGCACGGCCGGCCCGGCGCGCGATCCCTCGCATTGGTCCTGACGGTTGCCTGGCGAGCGGGGGGAAGAGTACGGTGCGGCCGCCCCGTTTTTACTCCACCGAGGGCGCCCCGGGAGAGGCCCCCCTGGCCCCCGAGGATACCCGCGAGGAGCTCGCATGAGCGCAGACCCATCCCAGATTCAGGGCTACAGGCCCGCCCAGACGCCCGACCATTTGCGACCCGTCGACGAGAGCCCCGAAGACCGCGAGGCGCGGCGCTGGCTCGCCGAGGTCTACCAGGGCGACCGTGTCCGGCAGCTCTCGGTGCGCTCCATCGTCTCCGGCATGCTGATCGGCGCCGTGATGTCGATCTCCAACCTCTACGTGGGGCTGAAGACCGGCTGGGGCCTGGGCGTGACGATCACGGCCTGCATCATCGCCTTCGCGGTCTTCAAGGCGCTCGAGGCGGTGATCCCCGCCTACCGCAAGGACCACTTCACCATCCTCGAGAACAACACCATGTCCTCGGCGGCCAGCGCCGCGGGCTACATGGCGTCGGCGGGCCTGGTGTCGGCGTTCCCCGCGCTCTTCCTGGTCACCGGCCGGACGCTCCTCTGGTGGGAGATGATGCTCTGGCTGGGCGCAGTTTCCTGCCTCGGCGTCTTCATGGCCGTGCCGCTGAAGCGGCAGCTCATCAACATCGACCAGCTCCCCTTCCCCTCGGGCATCGCCACCGCCGAGACCCTGCGCTCGATGCACTCCGCCGGCGCCGAGGCGCTGCAGAAGGCCAAGGCCCTGCTCTTCGGCGCCCTGGGCGGCGCGGTCCTCGCCTTGTGGCGTGACGCCCCCTTCATGGGGAAGTTCGCGTTCCCGGGCAGCTTCCCGCTCTTTCCCGGCGCCAAGGGCAAGAAGCTCGAGGACGACCTCACCCTCGGCTTCGAGGGCTCGCTGATCATGGTCGCCGCCGGCGCCATCATGGGAATCCGGGTCGGCGTGTCGCTCCTCATCGGCGCGATCTTCTACTACGGCATCCTCGGGCCGGTCCTGATCGACCAGGGCATGGCCCAGCCCGGCTACCGCGGCCTCGTCTCCTGGGTTCTCTGGCCCGCCACCGCGATGATGGTGACCTCGGGACTCCTCGCCTTCGCCCTGCGCTGGCGCACCGTGATCCGCGCGTTCAGCAGCCTGGGCTCGGTCTTCGGCAAGAAGAGCGAGCAGCAGGATCCCCTCGCCCACATCGAGGTCCCCGGCTCCTGGTTCGTGTGGGGCACGCTGATCTCCGGCGCCGCGTGCGTCCTCATGGGCCACTACCTCTTCGAGATCACCTGGTGGATGGGGATCGTGGCGGTCCTCGCCACCTTCATGCTCTCGATCGTGGCGGCCCGCGCCACCGGCGAGACCGACGTCACCCCGGTCGGCGCCATGGGCAAGATCACGCAGCTCGTCTACGGCGTCGTCGCTCCGACCAACATGACGACCAACCTGATGACCGCGTCGATCACCGCCGGCGCGGCGTCGCACTCGGCCGACCTGCTCACCGACCTCAAGTCCGGCTACATGCTCGGCGGCAACCCGCGCAAGCAGACGATCGCCCAGCTCTTCGGCGTGCTCGCGGGCACCCTGCTCTGCGTGCCGGTCTACACGATCGTCGCCAGGCCCGAGAAGCTCGGCACGGCGGAGCTCCCTGCGCCTGCCGCCAAGGTGTGGGCAGCGGTCGCCGAGATGCTCGCCAAGGGCCTCGACGCGCTGCCGCCCGGCGCGGTCATGGGCATGGTCATCGGCGGTGTGGTGGGAATCATCATCACGCTGGGTGAAGAGTACTTCCCGAAGTACCGCAAGTGGATCCCGTCGGCCACCGGCCTCGGGATCGCCGGCGTCATCCCGGCCTACAACTCGATCTCGATGTTCCTGGGCGCGTTCGCCGCGTGGATGCTGATGAAGAAGAAGCCCGCCGCGAACGAGAAGTACACGGTCGCGGTGGCCTCGGGCCTCATCGCCGGCGAGTCGCTCATGGGCGTGGCGATCATCCTCGCGCTCCAGGGGCCGGGCATGATCCGGGAGATCCTCGCCCACTTCGGCTTCTGAGCAGCGCGCGAATTGCGCTTTGCGCCCGAAGGCGGCCCACCACGCGGCCGCCTTCGGGCGTTGTCGCTTTTGCGCGTGCGATCGCTCCCTCGCTGCGGCGATCCCGCCCCCGCCCCATCTTGGGGGAAAGGCGGGTGACGGTGTTCAAGCGCGGCGCGATCACGGTGCTGACGGTGAAAGGGGTGCCGATCCGGCTGCACTTCTCGGTGCTGCTGCTGATCCCGGTGCTCACCTACGCCCTCGCGGTGCAGATGCCGCGGGTGGCGGCTGCCGCAAAGATCCCCACGGAGTCCCTCGGCCTGCCGGGCTGGGCCTGGGGCCTGCTCGCCTCCATCGGCCTGATCGTCTCGATCACCCTCCACGAGCTGGCCCACACCCTCGTGGCGATGAAGTACGGCGGGAAGGTCGACTCGATCGTGCTGATGGCGCTCGGAGGCGTCTCGCAGATCACCCAGATGCCGAAGCGGCCGACCCAGGAGCTGGTCATGGCCGCAGTCGGGCCCGCGCTCTCGGTGGTGCTCGGCGTGGTCCTGGGCCTGGGCTGGAAGGCCTTCGCTGCCTCGCCGAACCTCGCCTTCTACTTCTTCATGCTCGGCTACCTGAACCTCGTGCTGGGCGTGTTCAACTTCATCCCCGCCTTTCCCATGGACGGAGGCCGCGTGCTCCGCGCGGCCCTCGCCACCCGGATGGGAAAGTACAGGGCCACCAACGTGGCGGCGGTCATCGGCAAGGCGCTCGCCGTGGCCTTCGCGGTCTTCGGGGTCTTCGGCGGCGGGATCTGGATGATCCTCATCGCCTTCTTCGTCTGGTCGGGCGCCACGCAGGAGAAGCTCTACTCCGACCTCCAGCACGCCCTCGGCCACGTGCGCGTGGGCGAGGTGCAGAGCTTCGTGCCGCAGGTGGAGTCGGACTCGTCGCTGGAGGAGGCGCGCCTGGTGCTCCGCGAGGCGGGCGCGGACTCGGCCATCGTCGAGGAGCACGGGCAGACGGTCGGGCTGGTCCGCAAGCTCGACATCCTCTCGCATCCTCCGGACGAGCGGATGAAGCTCCGGGTGAGCGCGTGCATGATCGCGGCCCAGCCGCTGACGAGCAGCGAGGAGCTGGGCGACTCGTTCGATCGGGTGCTGCGCGAGGGAGAGCTGCCGGTGGTGGATCCCGACGGGAACGCGACGGGCCTGATCCGCTCGCAGGACATCATCGACACGCTGCGGAGCCGCGGCTTCCACTTTCCTGGCGACCGGAAGCAGCCTCCGAGCCAGCCGCGGCCGTGAGGGTTCGCCCCTATCCCAGCAGGAGCTGGACCAGCTTGCCCAAGCCGCGGAGCTGACGCTCGCGATCGAGGGCCTTCGCGGGGCCCACGACCCCGGCCTCGAGGAGCGCCCGGGACGGGAGGGAGAGCTCGGGCTGCAGGGCGCGCGCGGCCTCGGCCACGTCCGGATGGAAGAAGGCCAGGAGCTCGAGCCCCGCCCACAGCGCCCGCTCGGCGCCGAAGGCCTTGGCCCGCTCCCGCACCACCGCCACGTCCAGCGGCGCGCCGGGGCCGCGGCCCAGGGCGACCGAGGCCTCTCCCTTCACCATCTCGCGAAGGTCCACGAAGTAGATCAGCGGGACCGCGAAGCCGCGACGCGCCATGGAGAGCACGTGGACCAGGAAGGCGTCCTCGGCGGAGAGGCGGCAGACGCCGGGACCGAAGGCCCGCACCCGCACCGTCCTCTCGAAGAGGCCGGGCTCCTCGCCGCGGACCGGGAGGACGTGCTCGTAGAGCTTCGTGAAGAAGCGATCGTTGAAGAGGACCTTGGCGGGAGCGTCCGGATCCGGCTCGTCCGCCTCCATCTCCACGAACTGCTCCGCCCGCATCGCCTCGGCGATCCGCTCGGACTCGCCGGCGCGGACGAGGATCCGCAGCTCCGGCACCGGGCGGAAGGCGACGTGGGGATAGAGCGGCTCGCCGAGGGCGGCGCCGTCCAGGAGCACGAGCGGCTCGCCCCCCAGCGCGGTGGCGACGCCCTTCAGGGTCATCAGCTTGAAGACGTTGTCGTTCGCCAGGCCCTGCAGGTAGCCGAGGAGGAGATCCTTGGCGCTGTCCGGAGCGTCGGCGTCGGGCATCCGGTACTGCAGGTTGTAGCCGGCGATGGCGGCGAGGCCGTGGTGCGCCAGGAACGGCACGGCCTCCTCCCATGACGGCGGATCGTCGATCCCTCGGGCGGGGGAGAAGCGGGTGAGCTCGGCGAGCCAGCGGGCGTCGGGAAGGCCTTCCATGGCGGCGAGTTATAGCTGCCCCATCCAGACTGCGCCCGGTCTTCTGGTAGAAGGCGGAGGATGAACGCGGAAGCGCCGAAGCTCCAGGATGAAACCGACGAGGTCGGCGCCGAGTACGAGGTCCCCTTCCGCGTGGAGCCCAACTACGCGGGCTGGCGCCTGGACCTCTACCTCGCGGAGAAGATCCGCCGGCTCTCGCGCACCAAGGTCCAGCGCCTGATCCGCGAGGACCTGGTGCACGACGGCCCCAGACCCCTCAAGGCGGCGACGCCGGTCTGGGCGGGGATGGAGTTCCGCCTCCGCCGCCGGCGGGATCCCGAGCCGGTCTGCGAGCGCGACTTCGGCGTGGCCTTCGAGGACGACGACGTGCTGGTGGTGGACAAGCCCGCGGGCCTCCCCGTCCACCCGAGCGCCCGCTACTTCGTCCACACCCTGACCAGCGTGCTCCGCGAGCGGCAGGGCCCTGGCGAGAAGTGGGACATCGCCCACCGCCTCGATCGGGAGACGAGCGGCCTCGTGGTCTGCGGCAAGCGCCCCGAGGTGACGCGCAGGCTGAAGATGCTCTTCGAGAGGCCTGGGCAGGTGAACAAGGAGTACCAGGCGATCGTACACGGATGGCCCGAGGACGACGAGGCACGGATCGACCTCCCCCTGGGCCTCCTCGACCACCCGCTCAAGGTGAAGATGGGCGTGGTGCCCCTCCCCGAGGGGAAGGCATCGCTCACGGAGATCCGGGTGGAGCGGCGCTTCCACCGCGAGGTCCCGTGGCGGGGGCCCGAGCTCGCCGTGGTCCGGTGCTTCCCCCGGACCGGCCGCCAGCACCAGATCCGCGCCCACCTCGCCGCCGTCGGCTACCCGATCGTCGGCGACAAGATCTACGGCCCCTGCGACCGCTACTTCGCCGACTTCGCGGATGGGAAGCTCGCAGAGGAGGCCCAGGCCGAGCTCGTCCTCTCCCGGCACGCCCTCCACGCCGCCGCGATCACCCTCCGGCACCCCATGACCGGCCAGCCCCTGCACGTGACCGCGCCGCTGCCAGCTGACATGGCCACTCTGATCAGCTAGGAAACGTCCCCATGACGACGACGCGCCTCCTCCTCGCCGCCGCGATCTCGACCCTCCTCGTGGTGGGCGCCGGCTGTGCCACGCCCTGCGAGGAGCTCGCCGCGAAGATCTGCTCCTGCCAGCCGACCACGGCCACCCGCGACGCCTGCGAGCGCAGGGCCAACCAGCAGAAGGCCTCGAACCCGCCGGGCAACGCCGGCGAGAAGCGCTGCGAGGCGCTCCTCGAGACGTGCGACTGCCACGCCCTCGACACCGCCGCCGGCAAGCGCGCCTGCGGCGAGGCCGAGTAGGCGGGACGCTTTCGCCTAGCTCCGAAGCTTCCAGCCCGTGCGGAGCACCACGAGGCAGATCCCGATCGCCAGGACGTCGAAGGCGATCAGCAGGACCAGCGAGATCGCCGGCTCGATCGCCGAGGTGCCCAGGAGGCCGTAGCGCATCCCGTCGACCAGGTAGAGCACCGGGTTGAAGCGGGAGAGGGTCGCGAAGAAGCCCGGGAGCTGGTTCACGTCGTAGAAGACGCCGCCGAGGAAGGTGAGCGGCGTGATCACGAAGGTGGGCACCAGGTTCACGTGCTCGAACTTATCGGCCCAGATCCCCACGAAGAGCCCCAAGGCAGAGAGCCCGATGCTGGTCAGCACCGGAAAGGCGATCGCGTAGAAGAGGTGGGAGATCACCACGTCGCCCAGCGCGATGCTGGCTACGACCCAGGTCATCAAGCCGACGGCCAGGGCCCGTACCGAGGCGGCGCCGACCATCGCGGCGACGATCTCGCCGTAGCGCAGGGGGGAGACGAGCAGGTCCACCACCGTCTCCTGCAGCTTCATGATGAACATCGACGAGGAGGTGTTGAGGAAGGAGTTGGAGATCACTCCCAGCATCACCAGGCCCGGCACGATGAACGCCATGTAGGGCATGCCCTGCACTTCCCGCAGCCGCCCGCCCAGCGCGTAGCCGAAGACCACCAGGTAGAGCACGGTGGTGATGACCGGCGACACAAGGGTCTGCCCGGGCACCCGGAGGAAGCGGCGGATCTCCTTCTCGAAGAGGGTCAGCGGACCACGGAAGCGGTCGCGGAGGGTGGCCCGCGCCGCCGAAGCGGCAGGGGTCCGGCTGGACTCGGCGCCGATCATGGTCTCACCCCGTCCTTGGAGAGGAGGCCGACATAGATCTCCTCGAGGCCCGTGCGCCGGGTCTCGACGTCGCGGACCGAGAGACCCGCCTCCAACGCGGCGGCGACCACCGGCCCGAGCTCCTCCGACAGCGGCTGCTCCAGCTCGATCACCATCCCCGTCTCCACCAGGCGCGCTCCCTTGGCTTCGAGCGCCCCGGGCAGCCGGGTGAGCGGCTCGGCGAGCTGGAGGCGCAGGGTCCGGCGGCCCAGGCGGCGCATCAGCGCGGCCTTCTCCTCCACGAGGAGGAGCTTGCCGCGATCGATCATCCCGATCCGATCGGCGAGCGCCTCTGCCTCTTCCAGGTAATGGGTGGTCAGGACCACCGTAGTCCCCTGATCCCGGAGGCGGCGCACGTACTTCCACAGGTCCCGCCGGAGCTCCACGTCCACGCCGGCGGTGGGCTCGTCCAGGAAGAGGACCTTGGGGTCATGGACCAGCGCCTTGCCGATGAGGAGGCGCCGCTTCATGCCCCCGGAGAGCTCTCGGGTGCCGGCCTTTCGCTTTCGGCCGAGGTCGAGGGCGTCGAGGATCTCGGCGAGACGGGCCTCCGAGAGCTTCACGCCGAAGTAGCCGGCCTGGAAGCGGAGGGTCTCCTCGACGGTGAAGAAGGGGTCGAAGTTGATCTCCTGGGGCACCAGCCCGACCACCCGGCGGGTCTCGCGGTACTCCCGCTGCGTGTCCCTGCCGAGGACCCGGGCCGTACCGGCGGTGGGGATCACCAGGCCGGAGACGCAGCCGATCAGAGTGGTCTTTCCGGCGCCGTTCGGCCCCAGGAGCGCGAAGATCTCGCCTGCCCGGATGTCCAGGGTCACCGCGTCGAGCGCGGTGAGATCGCCGTAGCGTTTGGTCAGGCCGTCGAGCTCGACGACGGGTGGGGGAACGTTCATGAGGTCGCCGAATCTAATCCGGCGGCGGGCGCCCCGCCGCACTTTCGATCGCCGGCCGATCTACGTTCCGCAAAGCCGGAGCAAGGTGATACAAGGCGAAGCCCAAGGCAGGCGACAGAGCAACCGCAAGCCTCGCCGGAGGATCCACATGGAGACGAACACCGAGCCCCAGCTCCCCTACATGCCCGGCCTCGCAGGCGTCCCCGCCGCGGAGTCGAAGGTCTGCGACATCGACGGCCAGAAGGGAATCCTCTTCTACCGCGGCTATCCCATCGAGGAGCTGGCCGAGAAGAGCACCTTCGAAGAGACAAGCTACATGCTCCTGTACGGGCAGCTCCCCACCAAGGAGCAGCTCGACGGCTTCACGCATGAGCTCGTCCACCACCGGCGCCTCAAGTACAAGCTCATCGACCTGATGAAGACCCTCCCGGAGACCGGGCATCCGATGGATGCGCTGGCCGCCGCGGTGGGCGCGCTGGGGATGTTCTACCCCCACATCAACGTCATGGACGCCGCCCAGCGCCACGGCGCCTGCGTCCGGCTGATCGCGAAGCTCCCCACCATCGTCGCCGCCTTCCACCGGATGCGCCGTGGCGACCGCGACGTGCTGCCGAACGACAAGCTCAACCACGCCGCGAACTTCCTCTACATGCTCAACGAGCAGGAGCCGGATCCCTTCCACGCGAAGATCCTCGACACCTGCCTCGTGCTCCACGCAGAGCACTCGATGAACGCGTCGACCTTCTCCGCGCGCGTCACCGGCTCGTCGCTGGCCGACTCGTACGCGGTGGTGGCCTCCGCGGTGGGCACGCTCTCTGGACCGCTCCACGGCGGCGCCAACGAGGACGTCCTCGACATGCTCCAGGAGATCGGCACGGTCGAGAACGTGATCCCCTGGCTCGACAAGGCCCAGGCCGCCAAGCGGAAGATCCCGGGCTTCGGTCATCGCGAGTACAAGGTGAAGGATCCCCGCGCGAAGATCCTCCAGCGCCTCGCCGAGCAGCTCTTCGCCCGCTACGGCTCCACGCCGCTCTACGACATCGCCGTGAAGCTCGAGTCGGTGATGGAGGAGCGCGTCGGATCCAAGGGCATCTACCCGAACGTCGATTTCTACTCCGGCCTCGTCTACCAGAAGCTCGGCATCCCGATGGACCTCTTCACGCCGGTCTTCGCGATCGCGCGGGTCTCGGGCTGGCTGGCCCACTGGATGGAGCAGCTCGAGAACAACCGGATCTTCCGGCCGAGCCAGGTGTACGTGGGCGCTCCGCCCCGCAGCTACACCTCGATCGATCGCCGCTGAGCCGTAGATCGAGCTGAACGTTGGAGGGCAGGGCACCGGTTTCGGTCCCTGCCCTCTTCGTTTTTCAGCGGCGGCCTGGGCGTCAGGACTCCGCGACGAGCCGCGGCAGCTCCTGGGCTTCAGCGACGGTCGGCAACACCAGGCTGAAGGTCGTCGTCTCGCCGGGTGTGCTCTCGACCTCGAGCCTCCCGCCCTGCGCCTCCGCGAGCCCCTTCGCCACGAAGAGCCCGAGGCCGAGGCCGCTGATGCCGACCGTGGCCCTCCGTCCCCGCATGAAGCGATCGAAGACGCGGGGGAGCTCGTCGGGGTCGATGCCTGGGCCCCGGTTGCGGACCGAGATCCTCACTTCGAAGTCCGACACCTGGGCCTCGAGCTGAATCGCCGCATCTCGTGAGCCGTACTTGGCCGCGTTCGAGAGGAGGTTGCCGAGGATCTGCTCCAGCCTCCCGGGATCCCCGCGCACGTCCGGCAGGAACGGCGGGATCGACGCCCGCACCTCGCAGCCGTCGCGATCGGCCCCGCCCCGCTCCAGAATCCCCCGGAGGAACGCGCCGAGGTCGAGGGTGCGGACGTCGAGCACCAGGTGCGCCGTGTCCAGGGTGGACGACCTCGAGAGATCCTCGATCATCCGCCCCAGGTTGCGCGCGCTCGTCCGCATGTGCTCGAGCCGGGAGAGGACCTTGGCCTCCAGGGGGAGGCGGCGAAGCAGGTCCGTGTGCGTGGCGATCACCGTGAGCGGCTGGCGCAGCTCGTGGGTCACCACCGAGGTCCACTCGTCGCGGAGCTGCTGGAGCTGGGTGCGCGTACACGCGTTGTCGATCGCCGTCGCGAAGATCGCGGCGATCGAGCGGATCGCGGCGAGATCTCCGCCGGTGAAGGCGGGAACGATGGGCACGGACCAGGCGAGCGCGCCGACGAGCCTTCCTCTCGCGACGAGCTGATGGCCGACCACCGAGCGGATCCCGTATGCGCCCTCGGATGCCCCCAGCCAGCGCGGGAAGGCGGCCCGCTCGTCCATCTGGAGGATCCCCGTCCGCGCTGCCCTGGCGGCGGGGAAATCCGAATCGAAGCGGACGCGCTCGGTCGCCGCATCCCACGAGTGCGGAAGGCCGGTCGCCGCGACCCTCAGAAGCTCGCGGCGCTCCCGGTCGGCGAGATAGACCGCGCACGCGGTCGCACCCAGCGAACAGACCGAATCGGCCACCACGCCGTAGATGCTCGGATCGTCGGGAGCTTCCGCTACCGCGACGGCGACATGCGCCACCTCCGCGGCGGTGATCGCCGTCGGCCTCCTCCGCAATCGCCGCCCCCCGGCGTCGGATAATGGCCCCGGCCAATTCCCCTCAAACCCCATCAACGACCTCCTCCCCAGAGAGACCGGTACGAGCCCCGAGTTCGACCTTTTGGAGTCACATATCGAATCCACCGTAAATTTCCAGACGATTCGTCTGACGCGCTGGGCCAGCCGACAATCTTCTGGCGGTCGATGCGATAGGTGCGTCGTGGCTCACATCCGGTTCGGCCCGCCCGCCGGCTCGAGAACGAGCGTGGCGCTCTGGCCTACGATCCGATCCGCAGGCGCTCCTCGGGAGTGGACACCTCTGCCAGCGGAACCCGCCGAATCGAGGTCGTCGCCCAGGGGACCAGGAGAAACACCACGGTGGCGATGCAGAACGGCAGCGTGAGCGCGGGCACGCCGAAGCGGCTGCCGACGAAGACCATGGCGGCATAGAGCACCGCCGTCGCGGCGGCGCAGGCCACGGCGTAGATCGCCGTTCGGAACCTGAGCACCAGGAAGACCCCGCCCAACGCCGCGGAGGAGAGGACGGAGTTGTACCCCCACAATCCGTGATAGACGGCGACACCATCGCCGCCGAGCGCGAGGCCGCAGAGCATGCCGGCCACGGAGCCGATCACGGCGAAGAGCGCCACGACCCGCGAAGCGACGAAGAGCCCCGCGACGATCAGGATCCCCGAGACGACGTCGTCCGCGAGGAAGACCTGGCCGATGCCGCGGAAGATGGCTCCCACGATCACCCCCGGATCGGCTTGCGGCGTGACCCCTTCCGTCGCTCGAAGGCCCGTTTCGATCTTCTGTGCCGCGTGGATCGCCAGGAGAGGCGAGTGGTGGATGTGGACGATCGAAAACGTGGCGAGGAGCGACGGGATCGCGACGAAGTTGAAGGGGAAGGTCAGGGCCGGAAGGTCGAGGAGCCTCGCCGTCACCGCGGAGACCGCGACCATGACGACCGGGCTGATCGCGGAAGCGAGGACGATGCACGCGAAGACGGGGAGGCTCCACACCGGGAGGAGGAAGGTGCCGAGGGCCGCGCCCACCAGCGCGCCGTTGTAGCCGTAGGCCCCCGTTCGAATCGTGCGAACGTCGAGGCGGAGCAGGCGGGCGGCCAACGTCGCGGACGCGACGCCGACGAGGGTCGCCACGCAGAGCCACGGCGAGGCCACGAGCAGGCCCACGAGGATGAGGATCCCCGTGACGGGGTTATCCAGGAAGATCACCATCCCGACGCCGCGGAGGCACGAGTCGACGAACGCCGTCGCCTGGTGGCGATCGGCCCGCTCCGCCCACTCGGGCATGCGGCCGTTCAACGAGAGCCTCATCGTGGCTCGAGGACCCCCCTGGTTCGGATGAAGTCCACGACCCTGTCGACGCCGTCGCCCGTCTTCAGGCAGGTGAAGACGAAGGGCCTGTCGCCTCGCTGCCGGGCCGCGTCGCGGGCCATCACGTCGAGAGACGCGCCGACGTGCTGCGCGAGGTCGGTCTTGTTGATGACGAGCAGATCCGAGCGCGTGATCCCCGGGCCTCCTTTTCGCGGGATCTTCTCGCCGCCCGCCACGTCGATCACGTAGAGCGTCAGGTCCGAGAGCTCCGGGCTGAAGGTCGCGGCGAGGTTGTCGCCCCCGCTCTCGATGAAGATCGCTTCGAGTTCCGGCAGCTCGGAGACGAGGCGCGCGATCGCCTCGAGGTTGATCGAGGCGTCCTCGCGGATGGCGGTGTGCGGGCAGCCTCCCGTCTCCACGCCGCGGATCCGCTCGGGCGCCAGCGCCTGGGCCCGCAGGAGGATCTCCATGTCCTCCTTCGTGTAGATGTCGTTCGTGATCACGCCCAGCTCCCAGCGATCGCGCATGCGCTTGCAGAGCGCCTCGACGAGAGCGGTCTTCCCCGAGCCGACGGGACCGCCGATCCCGACCCGCAACGGATTTCCCCGATGCATCCTTCTCCCCCATCAGGAGCGGAACATGCGTCCGTCCTGGATCTCGTGGGCGTAGCCGGCCAGGGCCAGGCCCGGTGAAAAGCTCTGGAGCTCGTCGTCGGAGGCGGCCTCGCTCGACTCGACGATCCCGGGCAGCGCGTCGGCGAGCCTCGAGAGCATCCGCCGCCCCGCCATCTGCCCGGCGGCGCCGGTCTTGAGCCAGGCAAGGACCTGCGCGTCCAGCCACGACCACAGGTGGCCGAGCAGCGCATCGGGCAGCGGAAGCGACCAGCGGACGGCGAGATGGGCGGAGGCGGCGAGGTACGAGACCTCGCCCTTCCACGCGCCCGGCAGCGCCTCTCCCTCGACCTCCTCCAGCATCCGGACGAGGGAGAAGCCCATCTGCCTCGTCTCGTTTCGCGGCTCCGCGCCGTCCCTGCACGCGAGGTACTCCTCGTTCCACCGCGCCGCTTCGGCGAGATCCCCAGCGGCGAAGGCGCGCGCGAGGCGCCACCAGTAGGGCGCGTCGCATCGGCCGAGCACGAGGACGAGATGGTCGGCGATCCAACGCTCCACTTCGTCCGGCGTGCGGGCGAGGCCTTGGTGCAGCGCCGATTCGAGGCCTTGCGAGTAGCCGTAGCCACCCACCGGCAGGCTCGGGCTCGCGAGCTGCAGCAGGCGGGCGAGAGAGGCCAGATCGCCGGTGGGAGCGCGCTGCATCACGCGTGCTCGTGCTCGTGCTCGTGCGCGTGGGCATGGCCGTGGCGACCGCCGTAGGCGCCCGGCTCGGGATCGAAGCCTTCCCGCGCCTCGGCCACCTCGAAGCCGAGACCCTCGAGCAGCTCGCGGAGCACGGGGTCGCGCTCGAGGCGGAGGAAACCGTCGCCGAGCTCGAGGGGCACGTGCCGGTTGCCCAGGTGGTAGGCCGCCCGGATCAGACCGTCGCCCGTCACCCGGTAGACGTCCTCGGGGGCGGCGATCACGCGAACCGCGATCAGCGCTCCGGAAGCGTCGCTCCCGCCGAGGCGATCGCCGTCGCGCATGGACGCGCCCCTGGCCAGGAGGATCGCCGCGTCGCGCCCCGAGGCGAGGACCACGCGCAGCCGGCTGTGGCGCCTCTGTTCGAAAGGGAGGACGACCTCGTCCTCGACGCCGCCTTCGCGGGGCAGGATCTCGCGGAGCGTGATCAAGCGGACCCCCGTTTCAGAAGAGGAAGTAGCGCTGCGCCATCGGCAGGACGTCGAGAGGCTCCGCCCAGAGGAGCCTCCCGTCCGCCCGTACCTCGTAGGTCTCCGGATCGACCTCGATCTTCGGCAGCGCGTGGTTGTGGATCATGTCGCGCTTCTTCACCGTGCGCGTTCCCGCCACCGGGATCAGCGTCCGGCGCAGGCCGAGCCTCTCGCCGACCCCGTTCGACGCTGCGGCCCGCGAGACGAAAGTGAAGCAAGACCGCTCCAGCGCGCCGCCGAAGGAGCCGAACATCGGCCGGTAGTGCACGGGCTCCGGCGTGTAGATCGAAGCGTTGGGATCACCCATCAGCGCCGTCGCGATCACGCCGCCCTTCAGCACCATCGTGGGCTTGATGCCAAAGAACGCGGGCCGCCACAGGACGAGATCGGCGATCTTGCCCAGGTCCACGGAGCCGACCTCGTGGGCGATCCCCTGGGCGAGCGCCGGGTTGATCGAGGTCTTGGCCACGTAGCGCTTCACGCGGACGTTGTCGTTGTCCGGGCCGTCGCCCTGGAGCGATCCGAGCTGCTTCTTCATCTTGTGCGCGGTCTGCCAGGTGCGGGTCAGGATCTCGCCGATGCGGCCCATCGCCTGCGAGTCCGACGACATCATGCTGAGCGCGCCCATGTCGTGGAGGAGATCCTCCGCCGCGATCGTCTCCCGGCGGATCCTCGACTCCGCGAAGGCGAGATCTTCGGGGATCGCGGGACTCAGGTGGTGACAGACCATCACCATGTCGAGGTGCTCGTCGAGGGTGTTCACGGTGAACGGCAGGGTCGGCGTAGTGGACGACGGGAGCACATTCGGCTCGCCGCAGACCCGGATGATGTCCGGCGCGTGTCCTCCGCCCGCACCCTCCGTGTGATAGCTGTGGATCGTCCGGCCCTTGAACGCGGCGATGGTGTTCTCGACGAAGCCGCCCTCGTTCAAGGTGTCCGCGTGGAGCGACGCCTGCACGTCCATCTGCTCCGCGACGCTCAGGCAAGTGTCGATCGCCTTCGGCGTCGATCCCCAGTCCTCGTGGAGCTTGAAGCCGATCGCGCCTGCCTCGATCTGCTCGACCAGGGGACCCGGCTGGCTGACGTTGCCCTTGCCGAGGAGGCCGATGTTCACGGGGAGCCCCTCGACGGCCTGGAGCATGCGCCCGATGTTCCATGCGCCCGGCGTCACCGAGGTCGCAGTCGTGCCCGCGGCGGGACCGGTGCCGCCGCCGATCATCGTGGTGATCCCCGACGTCAGCGCCTCCTCGGCCTGCTGCGGGCAGATGAAGTGGACGTGCGTGTCGATCCCACCCGCGGTGAGGATCAGGCCCTCGCCCGCGATCACCTCGGTCGACGCGCCGATCACGACCGTCACGCCGGGCTGGATGTCGGGGTTCCCCGCCTTGCCGATGCCCGCGATCCGCCCGTCCTTCAGACCGACGTCGGCCTTCACGATTCCCCAGTGGTCCACGATCACGGCGTTGGTGATCACGGTGTCCACACAATCCGCGCGAAGGGCCTGGCTCTGCCCCATTCCGTCCCGGATCACCCTCCCGCCGCCGAACACCACCTCCTCGCCGTAGACGGTGAAGTCCCGCTCGATCTGGATCCAGAGGTCGGTGTCCGCCAGCCGGATGCGATCGCCAGTGGTCGGACCGTAGTGCTCCGCATACGCCTTTCGGGAGATCTTCACGGCAGCTTCCCCATCGTCCGTCCGGCGAAGCCGAATACGAAGCGGCGGCCGCCGAGTTCGACGAGCTCCACGGTGCGCGTCTGCCCGGGCTCGAAGCGGATCGCGGTGCCCGCCGCGATGTCGAGGCGACGGCCCGTCGCCTTGAAACGATCGAAGGTGAGCGCGTCGTTCACCTCCGCGAAGTGGTAATGCGAGCCCACCTGGATCGGCCGATCTCCCGTGTTCGTCACCTCGAGGGAGATCGCGGGCCGGCCTTCGTTCAGCTCGATCTCCCCGGGCATCGTGCGGACTTCGCCTGGAATCATCGTGGCACCTCTCGAACCGCCGCTCGTTCCGAGCCGGGGCGGCTCGTCTCAAGCGTCAGCGGATCGGCTCGTGGACCGTGACCAGCTTGGTCCCGTCGGGAAAGGTGGCCTCTACCTGGATCATCTCGATCATCTCGGGCACGCCCTCGAGGACGTCGTCGCGGCCGAGGAGGGTCGCGCCCCAGGTCATCAGCTCGGCGACGGTCTTCCCGTCCCTCGCGCCCTCCATGAGGGCGGCGGCGAGGTAGGCCACCGCTTCGGGATGGTTCAGCTTCAGGCCCCGCGCCTTGCGCCTCTCGGCCACCAGCGACGCGGTGAAGATCAGGAGCTTGTCTTTCTCTTTCGGCGACAGCCTCACGGGAAAACCTCTCGGACCGCTCGGGTCACGTGTTCCAGATCCGCGGGATTTCCGCTTCGCGGCCCAGGCCTGCCGGGCGGAGGATCCGCCAGAGCGCACGGAGCCAGCGCTTCGCCCGCTCGCTCGATCGGCCCAGGTACCGGGCCAGCACCAGCCCCTCGAAGCATGAGAGGCCCGTGTCGGCGCCGTCCTCCTCGGGGGCGATCGCTCGGCATGCGGCGATGGCGTCCGGACCCGGCGCGTCGCCGGCCAGGATCAGCGTGGCGAGGACGCTCCGGCCCCTCATGCCGAGCGCCGACGCGAGGAGCGGATCGCCTCCTGTGAGGGCGCCACGCTCGCTCCAGACGAGCTTTCCGTCACGGCGGATGATGGTCCGCTGACGGATGGCGCCCCTCTCGAAGCGCTCCCCCGAGGCGGTGCGGCCGAGGCAGAGGATCTCCCAACCCAGGAAGCGCCCGCCGCCGCGCAGCTCGACCTCGGTCTCCATCCGCGCGCGAGCGGCGTCGTAGACGATCGTCTCCTGCGGGAGCCACTCGATCGTCGCGCCGTCGGCGACGATCGACACCCGCTGCGAGGCCTCGAGGCCCGTGGTGCGGTACCAACGGCCGGCGCCAGGCGTAGTCACGAGGGCGTGGGATCCGGGGCCGAGCTCGAGCCGCAGGCGGAGGTCGTCTCCGCCAGCGATTCCGCCGGGCGGGTGCAGCACAACCGCGTGGCAGGGATCCGGCCCTTCGGGGTAGAGCGCCCGCTGCACCACCAACGGGCCGTACCGGCGTTGGCGAAGGACCGTGCGGCCCCGCTCGCGGCGAAAGTCGAGAGCCAGCTCCGCGCGCCAGCGTCGTCCTTCGTTCGGGGCCTCGACTCGCATGCCTCCATTTCACGAGCGACCCGCGGGCGGATCAAACGCGCCGAAGAGCCGAGCGTCCGCTACCCGGCTCTTCCTCCTCGCGCGACGGGCTCCCCGTGAATCAGCGGTGCGATTTTTCCCGATGGGCCTCGACCGACACGAGGATCGCGGCGGCGATCCCCGCGAGGGGCACGAGCTGTGCCCAGAGGGCCGACGACGAATGGACCAGCCCAGTCAGCGCCGCGCCTGCTCCATAGACGACGAAGGTCGCGGCCTGGAGCGCGGCCATCCGTTGCCAGCTCGTCCGAACCGCGAGCCGCTGGCCGGATTCGCCGCGAGGAGGGTGCGCCGCGGGTCCGTCGGTCAGCCCCGACATCAGGCCGATGATCGTGCCCGTGACGAAGGTGGTGCTCACGCCCGGGATCCTCAGCCTCCAGACCACGCCGCTCTGCAGCCCCATCGCGACGGAGACGAGGACGACCACCGCCAGGGCGTTTCCCGTAGACGGTTCGAAGTTCTCGAGCCGAAGGACGATGAACCCCGCCAGCAGGATCGCGGCCTCGATCGCGGTGGCGGTCGCGGCGCGGATGCTCCACGCCTCGGCGGGCGAGCGCCTCCGAAGGGCGGCTGCGCCGGCGCACGCCCCGAAGCTGAACCCCGCCAGGGCGAAGGCCGATCGAACGGCGGAGGCGCCCGCGCCAGAGCCGATGGCGATCCCGAGGAGCACGGCGTTGCCGGTCATGTTGGCCGTGAAGACCTGGAGCTCGTAGAAGGAGTTCGCGTCGACACTTCCGGCCGTCAGCGTCAGCAAGAGGAGCCAGGCGGTCGCGAGCCTGCCGCGAGATGGAGCCTCCGGAACCGACATGGCCTCGCGATTCCTAGCGCCTCGATCGGCGCGCCCCGTCTCGCGCGTCCTCCGCGCGGACGGGTGGAATCTGGCACCGCGCCCGTCGGCTTTCAGCCGCTCAGGGCGAGAGCAGCGCCCGGAGCTCGGTGGTGCCGAGCGCGTCCTCGAAGACGATCCGCGGATGGAACGAGCAGCGCCCGAAGAAGAGCGAGCGCGTCTCTCCCCTTCCATCCACCGCGTGGACGACGATCGCCGACGGCAGCTCCTTCGTGCCGTCGGGCACCGTCTCGAGCTCGACCCAGAGCGCACGCCCGGGCGGACGCGAGCGCAGCCATTCGTGCATGCCCGCCTCGTAGGCCTCCCGCTCCGCCGGCGCGAAGTAGTCCCGGACGATCGTCTGGTAGGCGAGGATCGTCACGCCGGGGCCGACCTCCCCGCCGAGATCGGCGAGGCGCGAAGGCATCCGGCTCGCCGGCGTGGCCTCGAGCACGGGTCCACCGGGTGCGTTGACCGCCACCCGGAACGCCGCGATCGACGCGTCGAGCCGCTCGAGCCGCGCCGCCTCTCCGGGCCACACACACGACCGCAGCCAGAGCGCCTCCTCTTCGCGGCTGGCGTCGATCGGCCGCGCATCGAGGCCGAGGCGGCGCGCGATGCGAGAGCCGTCCGCGAGGGTCGGGATCGCGTCGCCGCCCGCGGTCTGCCAGACCCGGGGCAGCGCGTCGGCGATCAGGTTCAGCCCCGCGCTCGCTCCGAGATCGACGAGGGCCAGGGGGCCGTCGATAAACGATGCCGGCCAGAGCCAGGCCACCGCCCGGGTGGTCTCGTTGGTCTGCACGTATCGGGTGCGGAGCGCGTCCCACATCCGGCTCCGCGAAGGCTCGAGCGCGGCCAGCACCTCGTCCCGGCCAAAGCCCAGGGGCGAGGGCGAGGCGTCGGAGATCGCGCCCCAGAGCGGGTGCGAGGGCCCTTCCGAGAGCGAATCGAAGCGGAGGGCCGCGAGCAGCAGCAGCGGCCGCCCGTAGGTGGCGAAGGAGGGTCGCTGCGAGAGCGCGGTCTCCAGGCGGGTCCAGGCGTCCGTGCCTCGGAGCGCAGCGATCTCGGAGAGAAGCCTCCCGTATGCCGGCACCCGCGCCCCGATCATGTTGCGCTGCGCCTCGAGCTCCTCTACCAATTCCATCGCCCTCACCTCGCCCTCCACCAAAACGGAGAGCCCTCCAATAAAACGGACGGCGCATGGCGTCAACCCGGGTGGAGGGAAGGTGCGCACGCCCACGAGGCGCGATAGGATGGATCGAACCTCGTCAGCGGAGGCTCCCGTGCGCTCTCGGCTCGCCCTCGTCGCCCTTCTATCGTGCACCTGGCTCGCGCTCTTCGGGGGCAGCCCTGGATGCCAGGTCGACAATCTCGCCAATGGCCCGGCCTGCACGGAGATGGCCTGCCTCGACAGCCTCACGGTCACGTTCGACCCGCCGCTCACCGCGACGGGCCGCTACGAGCTCGCGCTCGACCTCGACGGCCGCGCGTTCGGCTGCGAGATCATGGTCTCCGGCATCATTTCGCCGACCTCTTGCGGGGACGTTGCGGTCACCGTGTACGGCCCGAGTCGCTCCGTCACCCACTCGATCGACGGGGAGACAGTCTCGCACTCGGAGGTGCCGCTCCCGGGGATCGCCGAGATCCGGATGTTCGGGGCGCCTCACGCCGTCGGCCTCGGTGTGCGCCGCGACGGCTTCGAGCTCGTTCGGACGTCGTTCGAGCCGGCCTACGAGCGCTTTTATCCGAACGGCCCCCGTTGCGGCGACATGGCGTGCGACGCCGCGACGCGGACGATCCAGGTGCCGTAGCCCGGCGAGCGCCGCCGGAAAGCACCGATCGGCGAAAAATGAATTGAATGTGCGTGTCCGATTTGCGTCGAATGCGGCGTCACCTCTGAAACCTTCCGGAGTTCGCCCATGAAACGCCTACTTTCGGCTCTCGCCGTTGCCTCGCTCGTCGGAATCGCCGCTCCCGCCCATGCCCGCCTGGAGCTCGATTCCCCAGGGGCGCACGAGGGGTTCTACCTGCGCATGGGCTTGGGCCCCAGCGCTCTCAAATTCGGGGTCGATGGTCTCGACGTAAAAGGTACCGGGGTGGGCTTCAACTTGGCGCTGGGAGGTACGATCGCGCCGAACTTGATTCTCTTCGGAGAGGTCACGAGCTCCGCAGCCTCGAATCCGACGGTCGCCCAGGGAGGTGATATCTGGCGCGCCGACAGAAGCTCCTTCGCGGTCGTCTCCATCGGACCTGGACTGACCTACTATTTCATGCCTGCGAACGTCTTCCTCTCCGGGTCCCTCCTCCTCACCCAGGTGCAGTTCTCGGACATGTACTCGAGGGAAGATACCGAATACGGGCCCGGCGCCCGCCTCGCGCTCGGCAAGGAATGGCTGGTGGGACGGAACTGGGGCCTGGGGCTCGCCGCCGACGCTGCGTGGTCCAGCATCCCGCCTACGAACCCGTCGAGCGGTGCGAAGAACGCAACGACCACGTCGTTCGGCCTGTCGTTCAGCGCCACCTACAACTGAACCGGGCGGGGGCGCTCTCCGCTCCTACGCGCGCCATCGAGCCGGCTTGGCCCGCTCGACGGCGCGTTCCCTGACTTCCTCAGTCCTCCAGCAATCGCCGGGCGCGCCTCAGCGCCTCGACGGCACCCGGGGGCGGCTCGGCCGTGAGCTCGTCGTCATCGGGCGTCGCCACGATGAGCGAAGGGTTCTCCCAGAGGTTGTTCGTCCCCATCGCCCAGCGCGCCATCGACACGTTGCTGCGCACGTCGGGGAAGCGGCGGCCGGCGAGACATCCCACGTCGGGGGCTCTACCGGGAGTCTGTACGAACGACGTCGCGATCGACGCGACGCAGGCATCGACTTCGCCATAGACGTCCAGCATCGTCATGTGCCCCTTGAACGGAACCACCACGAGGTTCTGTGAAGGCCCGGAGAGGTACCCTTCGACGCCCCCGAGATCCCAGTCGGGCGTCGCGTAGTCGAGGGTACCGTTCAGGAAGAGCAGCGGAATCGACGTGTCGGCCCAACGCTTCAGCGATACCGGCACGTCGTACAGAGGCCACGGCCAGCTCTCTCTCCGGTCGGCCCACCGCTCTCCCGTCCCCATCGTGACGATCCGATTCCTCGACTCCTCGCGCAGGGACGCCGGCGTCAAGGCATCCTCCCAGAACTCCGAGAACACCACGTGGCGGTTGAGGTACGGGGAGGGATCCCATGGGTCGGTCCCCGCCCCCTGGCTCGGGGAGAAGAGGAGCAGTGCCAGGTGCTGGAGCGCGGCGACGTCGGCCGGAGCGCAGCGATCGAATCGGTAGATCGCCGCGAGGCCGACTTCGATGAGCACCGGATCCGCGAAGGTCTGGGCGAAGACGGCGGAGAGGAAGTTCTTCTCCCCCGGTCCCGCGATCACTCCGCCGCAGTGGCCGTCCTCGAGCTTCTGCATGAGACGCTCGAGGAGTCCCCAGGGATCGGACGTGAGCTTGCTGGTGCAGAACGCATCGGCTTCGCAATTCTCCAGCACACGGCGTGCGAGCTTCTCGACCGACTCGTCGCGGTGCAGGATCGTCCGGCAGCCTTCCGCCGGGCAGATCGAGTCGAGGATCGCGCCGGCCGCTTGGTCGGGGAAGAGGCTCAGGTAACGATTCGCCACGAGGGTTCCGTACGATCCGCCCCACACGTACTCGGGCGTCCCTTCCACACGGAGTGACTGGATCAGCATCCCGATGTCAATCGCAGCCGCCGTGGTGGAGAAGTGCTGGAGCCCGTCGCCCCAACGCGTCGCCAGCTCTTCGAGACACACGGGTTTCACGTCGTCGGTCTGCTTGCCGCAACCCAGGGGCGTCGATCGGCCCACCCCGCGGTTGTCGAAGGAATACACGTCCAGGCCCTTCGCCGCGAAGGCCGTCGCGATCGGCGAGAGGATGAGACCCTCCGACGCCTGGCCTGGCCCCCCGCCAGGAGCCAGATCCGCCCCTTTCGTTCTCCCTTCGCGGGGAGGCTGCGGAGGAAGAGCGAGATCCTCTCGCTCGCCTCGTCCGACCAGTCGAGCGGCACGTCGACGGTGGCGCATCGCATGTCCGCCGGGCAGGGCGTCTCGCCCCACCGGATGTCACCGAGGGAGGCACGGATCGGCACGGGGCCGTCGCCTGGGTCGCCACCTCCCGCGCCACCGCCGGCGTCGCCTCCGCTGCCGGCGTCACCGCCACCGCTACCGCCCTCGCCGATCTCGCCGCCCGTACCACCCTCTCCGCCGGAGCCGCCGTCGTTTCCCTGGCCCGGGTCCATCGCGCTTCCGCAACCTGCCAGCAGGCAGGCCCCGAGCGCGGCCATCCAGCCTCGAATCCTCATCACGTCCCATCCTTGTAGAATCGTGAACCACACGTTTACCGACTGAATCAGACGGTGCGAGTTCGAAGCCTCGAAACGGGCGTTCGATATTCGGGACGGGATTGCTACGAGCGCTTCATGAGACCCACGTCCTCGTGACGTAGGGATAGGGAAAGGGCTCCGGGAGGGCCGGCGGTCATGCCCGCCCGGTCAGGCGGGGAGGCGTGCGAGCGCGCTGCAGAGCGGGCAGGAGGCCACGCCGTGGGGAACGTCGCGCCGATGGAGCTCGAGCACCGCCCGTGAGATCTCCGCGAGCTCCCGGCGGACCTCGCGGCGGGCACCCTTCACCCGCGCCACCTTCATGTCGTCGTACGCGGTGGTCTGGTGGCGCATCCACGCGATCACCGCCGCCTCCGCCCGCTGCTCGACGGGGATTCGCTCCGTGCGGGCCACCGTCCCCGAGCCCACCGGCGTGGCGTGTGCAGTCACCGCCGCCGCCAGCTCGATCGCGCGGGCGTGGAAGGTCCGGGAGAAGCGCAGCAAGCGGAAGACCGAGTCCGCGAAGTCGTGGACGTAGGCGTCCTGCTTCTTCACCCGGCGCGCGGCGTCCTGCTCCCTGCGGCGCGCGTAGGCGGGGTCCGCGCGCTCGACCTCGAGCTCCGCCTTCGCCGCCTCGATGTGCGCCGCCGGCGCCCACACGCCCTTCGAGAACTTCTTCCGCCCCTTCTGCTCGATCACCGTCCAGCTCGGCCCAGCCGCCTTCACGCGGCGGGTCATCCCCGGATCGCCGGGCGGCAGCAGCGCCCAGCCCTTGGGCGGGCTCGCCGTCCTGCCATCCGGCAATCGGACGAGGCGGGGATCGGCAGTTGGGGAAACGACGAGGCTCTCTTCGCTCATGCGCCCGCGTTCTAGCGCAGCGGTGCCGGATGTCGAGAGCCGACGACGATCTCACGCTCGCCGAGGCCCGCGTCCTCCGAAGGCGAGACCGCGGCCCAGCGCCGCCTCGGGCCGCGAGGCGAGCGCCGGACTTCGCGCCGCCGGTCACGCGAGCTTCGACGGTTCGGCGGCGGCGGTCTGCCGGGATCGCTCCCAGGCGCTCGCAAGCCAGGTGCCTCCGATCATGGACGCCACGAAGACGAACGCGCTGGGCGCACCGGTGGCGAGCGACACGAGACCCGGGCCCGGGCAGTAGCCGCCGAGGCCCCAGCCGATCCCGAAGATCGCGGCGCCGCCGATCAGCCGTGCGTCGAGGTCGCGCCGGGTAGGCAGATTGAAGTCGCCTGCGCAGATCGGCGCCTCTCGGCGGCGGACGATCCGCCAGGTGATCGCGGACACGCCGACGGCGCCGGCCATCACGAAGCCCAGCGCGGGCTTCCACTCGCCGGCGAAGTCGAGGAAGCCGATCACGTTCCCCGGCTCGGTCATTCCTCCCACGGCCAGGCCCAGGGCGAAGAGCAAGCCGGCGACGAAAGCGACGAACCCCTGCATCCCGATCGTCTTCATTCCAGTCCTCCCACGAGACGCACCACCAGCACGCTCAGCGCGCCGGTCGCCATGAAGGTGAGGGTCGCGACGATGGAGCGCGGCGAGAGCCGGCTGATGCCGCAGACGCCGTGACCGCTGGTGCAGCCGCTGCCGAGACGCGTCCCGATTCCCACGAGCGCACCCGCGATCGCAACGAGGGGGAGCGAGGGCGCGGCACTCGCATCGAAGCGCCCCGGCATCGCGGCATACGCGACCGCGCCGCCAACCACGAGGCCGGCCACGAAGAGCGCGCGCCAAATCTTGCCGGGCTGACGCGAGACCAGGCCGCCCAGGATCCCGCTGATCCCGGCGACCCTGCCGTTGAAGAGCAGCAGGAGCGACGCGCTCACGCCGATCAGGACGCCGCCGCCCAGTGCCCACTTGATCGAAATCCAATCCATCCGAACGAAGTCTCCTTGTTGCAGGAACAGTCTTGGCTCCCTCGCAATCCCCGTGCCAACGGTGGTGGAGCGAGATCTCGCGAAGGTAACGGCGCGCCGCGCCCGGAGGCCGTTTCACCCCTGTTCTACGCGTTTCGGCGCGAGCAACAGCTCCGTTTCCAACAGTTTCGCGCGGGAAGGAGATGCGGCGATCGGCCGGGGAACGAATCCTCGAAACGCAAGTCTCGACAGGCCGGCGTCCGTTGGCACGGAGGTCGCAAAGGCGGGCGGGTCATGTCCATCGAGCTCCCGATTCTCCTCCTCGCGCTAGCGCTCTCTTTCCTCGTCGGCGGCTCCCTCGGCTTGCTCGGGGGCGGCGGATCCATCCTGACGATGCCGATCCTCCTCTACGTCCTCGGGATGGAAGCGCACCAGGCCATCGGCATGTCGCTGATCGTCGTCGGCGCGACCAGCGCGGCGGCCCTCGTCGCCCACGCCCGCGGAGGTCGCGTCCGATGGCGCACAGGCCTCCTCTTCGGCGCGACGAGCATGGCGAGCGCCTTCCTCGCCGGACGAGCCTCGCAACACGTCTCCGGCAAGGCGCTGATCCTCGCTTTCGGGGCGATGATGCTGATCACGGGCCTGGCGATGATGCGGAAGCGGCGCGAGGCGGCGCCAGGCGCGACCGGAGAAGGGCGCTGGTCCCGGCTGATCCTCCAGGGTCTCGGCGTCGGCTCGATCACCGGCTTCGTCGGCGCGGGCGGCGGGTTCGTGGTGGTGCCGGCCCTGGCTCTCCTCGGAGGGCTTTCCATGCGGGAGGCGATCGGGACCTCGCTCCTCGTGATCGCCATGAACTCCGCGGCCGGCCTCGCCGGCCACCTCGGGAACCTCCACGTTCCCTACGGCCTCGCCGCAGGAGTGACGACGATGGCCATCGTGGGGAGCGTCGTCGGTGGATCGCTGGCGGGCCGCGTGCGCCAGGACGTCCTCCGGCGCGCGTTCGCGTGGTTCGTGATCGTGATGGCGGTCTTCCTCCTCTCGCAGGAGGTGCCGCGCGCCGCCGGGCTGCAGGTGGCGCTCGTCGATGACTGGCCGTGGATCCTCGGAGGAGTTTCCGTCCCCCTCCTGCTCGGGTCCATCGACCTGGTCCGCTCTCGCGGCGGAAGGCAGCCCATGAACCGGATTGAAACGACCGCCGCAACAAAAGAAACGACAAACAGAGCGGAAGAAGGCAGCATTTCCACGAGTTGACTGGGTCGAACGCTGGCACCGCTGTTGCTTTCGAGAAACTTCGTTTCGAAACGCTCGAGAGGAGTCCCCCCGATGTTGTTCCGACAGTTGTTCGACCCCGAGAGCTCCACCTACACCTACCTCCTCGCGGACGAAGCGACCGGCGAGGCCGTGATCATCGACCCGGTGCTCGAGCAGGCCGAGCGCGACCTCGCGCTGATCGAGGCGCTCGGCCTGAAGCTAGTCTATGTCATCGACACCCACGTCCACGCCGACCACATCACGGCGTCGGACCTCCTCCGCAAGCGCACCGGCTGCACGACCATCCTCTCCGAGAAGGCTGGCGTGGAATGCGCCGATCGCCCGGTCAAGGACGGCGATCGGATCCGCTTCGGCTCCCAGGAGCTGGAGGTCCTGGAGACGCCCGGGCACACCTCCGGCTGCCTGAGCTTCGTCACGGGTGATCGCGCGATGGCCTTCACCGGAGACGCGCTGCTGATCGGCGGCACGGGCCGCACCGACTTTCAGCAGGGCGACGCCCACCAGCTCTACCGCTCGATCACGGAGAAGCTCTTCCGTCTCCCCGAGTCGACCGTCGTCTATCCGGGCCACGACTACAAAGGGAGGACCGCCAGCACCATCGGCGACGAGAAGCGCCTGAATCCCAGGCTGGGACAAGGCAAGACCGAGGAGGACTTCGTCGAGATCATGGCCAACCTCGGCCTCCCCTACCCGAAGAAGATCGACGCGGCGCTCCCTGCCAACCTCCGCTGCGGATCCGCTCAGGCCCCGTCGATGGAGCATGTCGATTCCTGACGTGTCCTCCGCTCCTGAAACGACTCGAACCTTGATGAACGACGAGCCGCTCATGTTGGCCGCCCTCGAGGATCTCGCAGGGCCCGCCCTGATTCTCGACGAGAAGCTCCGGGTGGTGCGCGCCACCGAGTCCGCCGAAGACCTCGTAGGGACCTCGCTTCCCAGCGGCGTGAACGCGGCCAAACTCCTCTGTGGAGGAGCGACGAACCGGCCCATCGCCGAGGCGTTGGCAAAGGGAGTTCCGGTCACGGGCACGGTCGAGCGCCCCTACCGTGGCGGGCGCGCCCGATCGATCGTGATCCGCGCTACGCCAGTCATGCGCGACGGGAGGCGGCTCGGCTGGGTGCTCGCGCTCGAGGCGCAGGGCGGCGCCGTCGGGGAGCCGGATGGCCCCGTCTTGTTTCACGGTCTCTGGACCCGCGACCCGGCCATGAAGCAGGCGTTTCACGTGATCGAGCGGGCCGCGGGCCGGGACGTCACCGTGCTGGTCCGCGGCGAGACCGGGACGGGAAAGGAGCTGGTGGCCCGGGCGCTCCACGAGCTCTCGCCCCGCCGCGACGGCCGGTTCGCCGCGATCAACTGCGCGGCGCTCCCCGCCACCCTCCTCGAGAGCGAGCTCTTCGGACATGTGAGAGGTGCCTTCACTGGCGCGGTCCGTGATTCTCCCGGCTTCTTCCGCAGCGCCCACGGCGGGACCGTGTTCCTGGACGAGGTGGCGGAGATGCCGCTGGAGCTCCAGGCGAAGCTCCTCCGCGTGCTCGAGACACGGACCGTGATCCCGGTGGGCGGGCGGGAGCCGCTCCCGGTGGACGTGCGGATCGTCTCCGCCACGCACCAGTCGCTCCGCATGGCGGTGGAGCAGGGGCGCTTCCGCTCCGACCTGATGTTCCGGCTCCGGGTGATCCCCATCTTCCTGCCGCCGCTGCGCCAGCGCGTGGAGGACGTAGGGCTGATCGCCCAGAAGATCGTCGAGGACCTGAACGCCCAGGGCGGGCGGCGGGTCTCCCGCATCGCGCCTGGCGCGATGACCGCGTTGGAGCGCCACCCCTGGCCGGGGAACGTACGGGAGCTGCGCAACGCGCTGGAGTACGCGTTCGTCATCGGCGAAGGGCCGATCCTCCAGCCGGGCGATCTGCCGGTGGAGATCCTCGAGCCCGGCGCGAGCCTCGGATTGGCCGGGGGCGCGCGAGCGAACGTTCCCCCGCCTCCGACCGCCGAGGAGCCACCGGAGATTGCGCGCATCCGCCGCGCCCTGGAGCGCGCCGGCGGCCACCGCGAGCGCGCCGCTCAAATCCTCGGGATCAGCCGGGTCACCCTCTGGCGGCGGATGCGCGAGCTGGGCATCGAATCCACCTGAGGTCGCTTCACTGCTCGCCGAGGCCCGCGTCCTCCTTGGCACCGAGCGCAAGCGCCGCCCAATCGAGCTTCCCGCGACCCCGCGCCATCGCCGAGAGCAATCGACCATGGACGAGCTGGGCCAGCGGCATCGGCACCTGGCTCTCCTCCGCGGTATCCAGCGCCAGCTTCACGTCCTTCAGCCCCAGCATCAGCCCGAAGCCCGCCGGCTCGAAGCGCTCCTCCGCGATCGCCTTCCCGTAGCCCTGGTAGATCGGGCAAGCGAAGAGCGTCTTCCCCACGATCTCCGCCAGCTTTTCCCTGGGGACGCCGTTCTTCTCGCCCAGCGTGAACGCCTCTGCCATCGCTTCCATCGCCGCGGCGATGAGGAAGTTGTTCGCGAGCTTCACGACGTTCGCCTCCGCGGGCTCGTCGCCCACCTCGAAGACCCCCTGCCCCAGCTCCTCCATCAGCGGTCGAACTCGGGCCCGAGCCCCGGCCGCACCCGCCACACAGATCCAGAGCTTCCGAGCCGCCGCGGCCTCGGGCCTGCCGAAGACCGGCGCCGCCACGTATTCCGCCCCCCGCTCGCGATGCGCCTTCTCCAGCTTGCGGGCGAGCGCCGGCGACAGCGTGCTCATCGAGACGTGGACGCCACCCTTCCCCAGGCGCTCGAGGATCCCGTGCTCCTCGAGCGTGACGATCTCCATCACTCGATCGTTCGCGATCATCGAGAAGACGATGCCCCCCGGCGAAGCGGCATCAGCTGGCGTCGCCGCCTGCTCGGCGCCCATCTCGACGAAAGGCGCGACCTTCTCGCTCGTGCGGTTGAAGATCCGGAGCGAGTGGCCCGACCGGATGAGGTTCTCCGCGATGGGGCTGCCCATGTGCCCCAGCCCAACGAAGCCGATTCGAGAGGTCATGTGCTCTCCTCTGGCGTCCGGACGTCGAACGAACAGATCGAGCCTGCAGCAGGGCGTGCGTCCGCGCGAACGGGATCGATCGTGCTTTCGTTCGGTCGCTGTCCTATCGCTCGCCGGCGATGAGGGGATTTTCGACGAATACGATCTTGCCCCCGGCCCGGAAAGCGAGACCGCGGTCGCCCCATCGGACGAGGTCGGCTAGACCGTCGGGAAGCGTGCCCAGGTCGACGCGTCCCCGGGGGACGAAGCGCTCCCGATCGAAGATCTCGATCGACGTGTTTCGGGTGCGCCAATCGCTCGATACCACGTACGTGAGTCTGGTCGAGAGGTCGGACTCGATCGGCCCCGACGCGCCGTACGTGCCGAGCAGGGAGGGCCGGGTGGGATCGACCAGGTCCCCAGCCGTCGAGAGGATCCGATCTCCGGACGACTTGATGTCCAGATAGAACCCGGAGATGACACGAGGGACGACGGAGACCTCTTCGAGGCCATTCGGCTTCACGGCGAAGGTGCGGAACCCGAATTCCGTGGACTCGTTGTTGTAGCCGTAGAGGACTCCAGGCGATCCGGTGAAGGCGATGCGATTCGCGCCCGTGTGGCCCGGGGTCATGCTGTCGCGGCGCACGCCGCCGTCCCAGATGCCGACTCCCGCGTGCCGCGGCGAAACGCCCTTGATCCAGGTGCTCACCGCCACCGAGTCGGGCGCGCCGGGGACCACGGCGATCTGCTCCGCGAAGAGGGGCCCGGACCGTGAGTCGGTCCTCAGGTCGAACTGCCCAACGACCGAGAAGGTCGCAAGATCCACCTTCACCACGCGCGGCGCGCCCGCGAGCCCCACGTAGAGCGTAGACGAGTCATCGGAGATCGCCAGGACGGTCGGCTCGCTCCCCACGAAGAGCGTCGCTTCGAGGAGGCCGCTGGCGGGGTCCAGAATGGCGACCGAGTTGCCATCGGCGCCAAATGAGCTGGGCAGGCTGACGTAGAGCTTGCCGCGACTCCGATCGGAGACCAGCCCGTTGGCCTTGATGTCGATCGAATCCCCCCGCGGGCAAGGGCCACAGTCCAGGGTCGAGCCGCAGTCGTCGCTCACCTCGCCGCACAGGCCGGTACACGACAGGGGCTCACAGGCACCGCAGCGATGATTGGAATCGCAGGCCAGACCCGCGGCGCAAGTGCCGCAGTCCAGCATCTCGCCGCAATTGTTCGAGACGAGGCCGCACTCCGCGTCCATGTCCTCGCAGGACGAGGGGAGACACGGCCCGGGGCCACACCGGTTCGGCCCCGCTGCGCCGCACACGTCAGTCCCGCTACACTCCCCGCATTCGAGCACACCGGTACAGCCGTCCAGGATCCTCCCGCATTCGGCGCCGATCTGACTGCAGTCGATCGGAACGCAGAAGCCAAGCCCGCAACGGTTCGGCCCTCCACCGCCACAAACCTCGGGAGCATCGCACGTGCCGCAATCGAGAATCGACCTGCACCCGTCCAGGACCTGGCCGCACTCGGCGCCCTGAGACGCGCATGTGACCGCGACGCAATCGGTGACGGGCTCCCTCGACCAGACGAGCTTCTCGTTTCCGGGGCAGCCGGTCGCGAGCGCGCCAACCGAGAGGACCACCGCAATCCACCGCATCCAGTTTCTCCCTCGGCGCGGGCCTTCGTGCCCGACCAGCCTTGCCCTTGGTGCCCAGCGAATGTGTTTCCTACTCCATCACTGGGAGAGAATACAGGGCGTCGGAGCCCCTACCGGCGGCGCGGTCGACGCAGGTGGGTCGCGACCAGGCCAAGCGCGACGAGCACCGGTACGGCCAGCTGGTCCCCACGGCCTGCGCTGCAGCCGAAGCGCAGCGAGGAATCGTCGCATCTCCGTGAGCGGCCGCTGTCGTCCCTGCCGCCATGATGGCCGCTGTCGTCCGGTCCGTCGTGGTGGCCATCATCGTCGTAGAGACCGTGGTGACCGCTGTCGTCGACGCCCTCTGGACAGCTGAAGTCGTCGTCACCACCGTGCCCGGCCGAGCCGTCGTCGCCCCCTCGCCCACCATGCCAGTCTCCGCCGCCGCTGCCGGCCCGCCCATCGTCACTGCTGCTACGGGAGCCGTGGCGGTCGTCGTCGAGGCCAGACGCCAACGCCGTGGAAGAGCCGAGTACGACGACGAGCAAACCGAGGCAAAGGTTCCGCATGAACACCCCTCCAGGGACGGCTTCTCCGCCGCCCGCGCGCATTGGGAGGTCGAGGGAAGACGGAATTCCGCCATCGACATCCGGCCATGGGTTCCGGGCCGACGAAGTTTCATCGCAAAAAAGTCGTCCTTCCCGCCGCTGGCCTGCAGCCCAGCAGGTGCGCCCCCATCCGCGGCCCTCCGGTAGCGACTCCTCGGGTCAGGCGCCCATCCGCCTCCACCGCTTCGTTTCCGTCTTGCACCCCGCTGTGATGGAATGCTCACTTGCAGTCCAGTAGCCGACAGCTCGGGGTAGGCGATGGGAGTAGTTCAGCGGGTACGGAGAGGCGTCGCGGGAAACTCTTCCTGGCTCTGGCCAGCGCTCGTCCTGGCATTTCTCTCGGCCGGCTGCGCCGCCACTCCCCTGCGCAAGGCGGTGGTCCCGTATGGGACTGCTACCGAGAGCGCCGCCGCCGCCCTGGCCGCCGAGCCGGCGCGGGCGCGGGCCACTTGCCAGCGGCGCCTCGACCTGGATCGGCTCCAGCGGCTGCTCGACGGACGCGACGGCACCGGCCGGGCGGCGCTCGTGGAGGAATGCGACGAGATCGCGGCGATCGGCGCGATTCACCTGCGCTCCCTGCAGCTACTGGAAGCGTATGGCCGCTCGCTGGTGGCGATCGCTGGGCGCAGCTCCACGGGCGAGACTGCCGGGCTCCCGTCGGCCAGAGGCGAACTGGGCGAAGCGCTGGCAGGGGTGTTGCTGACCGGATGGACCGAGCGGACGCTCGAGGAAGCGATCGGTGAAGCCCAACAACCCGCGCTCCGCCTCCTGCACGCGCTGCGCTCGTGGGGCAAGGCGGTGGCCATGCAGCTCCAGGACTACCGCGCGCTCCTGCGCGAGGTCGACGAGAGTCTCCTCGCCCGGCACGAGCGGCGCCTCGACCCGGTCGAGGCGATCACGGTCGCCGCCCACTTCGCCGCGCTGGAGCGCGAGGCAGACGACTGGCAGACGTCGCTCGAGCGATTCGACGCGGTGATCGGGGCGCTGATCGCCGCCCAGGAGGGCCTGGGCCAGGCCGCCGGCTCGGGATCCGACGGCGGTGCAGCTTCCCTCGGCGAGGTCACCACGCGGGTCGACGAGGTCCGCGCCTGGCTGCGATCGCTCGCTCCGGCCGCGGAGGAGGTGCGCCTTGCACGATGAGCTCTACTCCGAGCTCCTGAAGTTGCGGGGGCAGCTGGCCACAGCGGTCCGCGCGGCGGGACCCGACGAGCGCGAGCAGCTCATCGACCTGCGAAACGAAGTCGACCAGGCATGTCGGCGGATCCGGCTCGGTGCGTTCCACGATTCGACAGAGGGCGTCGCCGAAGACCACGCCCTCCTACTCTCGATCAACGGCAAGCTCGCCGCAGCGCAGAACCAAGCCGAGGCGGCGCGCGAAGCCGCGGCAGTCGTCGACGAGCTCGCCAACCTGCTCCGATGCCTCAGCGCGGTCTGAAGGGGACGCGAGCTCGACCTGGCCCACGCGACTCTTCAGGCCTTCTTCCGCGGCCGGCGGACCGCCCGCACCTTCCCGCTCTCGCCGCCGCCGCAGTAGAAGAGCCCGGCGCCGTTCGACTCGAGGCCCGTCACGATCGCGCCCTGCGGCAGAGCATGTCGCTGGAGCACCTCGCCGCTCTCCGGATCGACCTGCCGAATCTCGGACTCGTCGCCCTCCCACGTGCCGTGCCACAGCTCACCGTCGTCCCAGGTGACGCCGGTGACGAAGCGATCCGACTCGATGGTGCGCAGGATGGCGCCGGTCTCGGGATCGATCCGATGGATCAGCCGGTCGCGGTATTGTCCGACCCACAGGCTTCCCTCGGCCCAAGCGAGCCCCGAGTCACGGCCCATGCCCGGCGCCGGGATCGTCGACAGCACCGCCCCCGTTCCCGGATCGATCTTCAGGATGCGGCCTTCCATCAGCTGGTAGAGGTTTTCGCCGTCGAAGGCGGTGCCCGCGTCGCCCGCCAGATCGAGCGTGCGGACCGGCTCGCCGGTTTCGGGCGAGAACGCCTGCAGCTTCTCGCCCGTTGCGTACCAGACGAGCGCGCCGTCGAAGGTCACGCCGTGCGCCAAGTCGGCGCCGGGAAACGGACCGTACTCCCGCACGATCTCCGCTGGCTCACCCGCGACCGCTCTCGCCTTTGCCATGAGATTCCCTCCCTCTCAGTCCACGACCGGCAGCGCGGGGAGCCAGATCGCCGTCGTCCAACCGCTGATCGGCGCAGCGACCCAGCGACGTGCGCGCCCCCTCCCGCGCCCGACAACGTACCCTGCCGCCTCGAGACTCGCCAACGTCCGCTGCACCGTCCGCGAGCTCGCGCCCAGGGCCAGCGCGAGCGCCGTCGTCGACCACGACGCGCCGTCGGCGAGGAGCGCGATCAGCGCCGCGTCCGCACCCTCGACGGGGGGCGCCAGCACTGCCACGCCGTGAGCGCGTCGAGGCGAGAGCACGAAGCCACCCTTGGTCGCGCGGATCTCGGCCATCGCGCCGAGCTCCCTGCGAAGGCGTCCGACCTCGACGCGCAGCCGCGCCCGGTGGGAGGCATTCGCGCGAAGAAAACCGAAGGCAATCCGGATCAGCTCGTCTCGCGCGACCTCGTTGGGCCAGGCTTCGGCGAGAGCGCGCAGAATCGCGAGGAGGATGGGACGTCGCGCAAACGTCAATTGCTCGCCATCCTCGTGCACGGTCCTCCTGCAGGAATCGACCACCAGCCGCCGTGAGACGAGGAGCGCCTCCACCTCGCGCAGATCGATCGATCGATCGACGCCGGCTTCGATCCATCGCGCGGCCGGCTGCCGCAACGCCTGCGACGCACGTTCGATCTCGGCGGAGAGCGCGGGAACGCGTGCGTCCCGGGCTGCGCGCCGTGCTCGTTCGAGGGCGAAGTGCGCGGCCCCGGCGCGGCCCTGCCGCAGAGAGATCTCGAATTCCAGCAGCCCCGCCCGCGCGCGGAGCATCGCCGGCGCCCCGTGCAGCTGGAGTGCCGACGACTCGAGCTCGGCTTCCGACACCCTTCCCAATAATAGGAGCCGTCTGGCGCGCAACAACCGCGCATGGACGGCGTTGCTCCGATCGCGCTTCGACTCGAAGACGTCGACTGCGTCATCCAGCGCGCGGTCACCCCCGCCGAGCTCCCTCGCGGCAAGCGCGACCTCGGCCTCCGCCGCGATGCAGCGGGCTCGCGCGAGCGGCTCACGGGTCCCGAACGCCCGCGCGGCCTTGCGAAGGAGGACGCGCGCCTCCCCGAGCTCGCCGAGCTGAGCCAAGGCGATCCCCCGCAAGGCGAGCGCCGGCGCGTCGTCGCGAAGCGCGATTCGCTTCAGTGCCGCGAGCGGATCGCCAACCCGCAGCGCCCGAGCTGCCACATCGATCACGACGTCCATCACGTCGAGCGTACGACGGCCCCCCTGCGACGCACCAGCAGAGCATGCGCGTCACGAATGTTACTCCCGGGGCCTTCGGCCCGTAGCTAGGTTTCGTCACCTCCCGTTCGCACGGTGCGACGGGCTTGCTCGCGGAGAAACGACGATGACGAAGATCGGCTCGAAGCACGACTGGCTCGAGGCCCGAAAGGCCCTGCTCGCAAAGGAAAAGGAGCTCACCCGGCTCGGCGACGAGCTGAGCACGCTGCGTCGCGCGCTCCCGTGGGTGCGCGTGGACCAGTCGTATGAATTCGACACGCCAGCCGGCAGAAGGACCCTCGCCCAGCTCTTCGAAGGGCGGAGCCAGCTCGTCGTCTATCACTTCATGTTCGCGCCGGAATGGGAGGCCGGGTGCAAGAGCTGCTCGTTCTGGGCGGATAATTTCAATGGGATCGCGCCCCACCTCGAGCAGCGGGACGTGAGCTTCGTGGCCGTCTCCCGCGCGCCGCTCGAGAAGCTCCAATCGTTCGGCCGACGGATGGGGTGGACCTTCCCCTGGGTCTCGTCCCATCCAAGCTCGTTCAACTTCGACTTCGGCGTCTCGTTCACGCCGGAGGCGATCGACCGAGGCACCGGCATGTACAACTTCCGCCGCTACGAGAACCAGATGAGCGACTTGCCGGGAATCAGCGTGTTCGCGAAGAACGAAGCCGGCGACGTCTTCCACACCTACTCGTGCTACTCCCGCGGCGTCGAGCTGCTCAACTCCGCCTACCGAGTCCTCGACCTCGTCCCCAAAGGACGCGACGAGGGCGCCTTGCCCTATCCGACGGCCTGGCTCCGCCTGCGCGATCAGTATGGGACCTGAGCGCGGCGGGTGTTGCAGCACGCGAGGCACCGAACCGTCGACCCGTCCGAGCCCTGTCCGCCGTGCGCCGTGGATAGGGCTCGTGGCCGGAACCGCGGCGCTTCTCGCTCCGAAGTGCCCGCTCTGCCTGGCCGCCTATCTCTCGCTCTTCGGCGTGACGCTGGAAGCGGCCAGTGTCGTCGCGCCGCTCCTGCGGCCGCTCGGGCTGGTGCTGCTGGTCCTCGCGCTCGGCGTGCTGATCCGACGCTATGCCGCGAGGCTCTCGCGCAGGCGCTCGGCGATCGAGCCAAAGGCGTGACCGAACGGCGAGCGACGCCGCCACGCCAGCACGATCGTCCGGCCTGGCGCGGGCGACGCGATTTCCCGTACCGCGAGGCGTAGGCCCCGGGTCTCCGTGGCCACGGCGATCGCGGGGAGGAGCGTGACCCCGAGGCCCGACGCGACCATCTGCACGAGCGTGGGGAGGCTGGTGGCGCGGAAGTTCAGCTCGTCCAGGCGCGCCGACGAACAGAACGACAGCGCCTGATCGCGGAAGCAATGGCCGTCGTCGAGGAGGAGCACGCGCTCTCCCGCGAGCTCGTCGATCGACACCGGGCCCTTGGCGCGCGAGAGACGGTGCCCCCGGGGCGCCGCGAGCACGAACGGATCCACCGAGAGCTCCACGTGCTCGAGATCGCCCAGCTCGGCCTCGCGCGCGAGGATCGCGACGTCGAGCTCCCCGCGGCCGAGCGCCTCGACGATCGATCCGGTCTTCGCCTCGGTCCATAGAAGGGTGAGCTTGGGGAACGCCTTCCGGAGGCCGGGGACGATCTCGGGGAGGAGATATGGGCCCAAGGTCGGGATCACGCCGAACCGCAGCATGCCGGAGAGCGGATCGACGAAGCGCCTCGCGAGCTCGCCGACGTCCCGCGCCTCCACGAGCAGCCGGCGCGAGCGCTCCACTAGCGCCTCACCCGCCTGCGTGAGCAGCACGCCCGTCCGATCGCGCTCGAAGAGCTGCACGCCGAGCGCGCCCTCGAGCTCGGCCACCTGGGCGGAGAGCGAGGGCTGGGACACGTGGCAGGCCTCCGCCGCACGGCGGAAGCTGCGCTCGTCGGCGACGGCCACGGCGTACTGGAGCTGGCGGAGGGTGAAGGGGAGGTGCGTGAAGTCCATGGTCATAGTCTATAACTATCGAACCGATAGAATCCATGTTTTGGACGTATCAGCGCACCAAGGGCATCTTTCCGTTCGTACCGAGGCGATGCCTCCCCTACCCCAAGGAGACGAGAAGATGCTCACCGTTGGCGACAAGCTCCCCACGTTCGACCTGCAGGCCGTCGTCGGCCTCGAGAAGGGCCGCGAGTTCCAGGCCATCACCCACGAGAGCTTCGCGGGCAAGTGGAAGGTCCTCTTCCTCTGGCCCATGGACTTCACCTTCGTCTGCCCCACCGAGCTCGCGGAGTTCGGCAGGCGCAACCGCGACTTCGCGGATCGGGACGCGCAGGTTCTGGGCGCGAGCACCGACACCCACTACTCGCACCTCGCGTGGCGCAACAGCCACCCGGACCTGAAGGATCTGCCCTACCCCATGCTGGCCGACACCAAGCGCGAGCTCTCCACCGCGCTCGGCGTCCTCCACAAGCAGGACGGGGTCGCGCTTCGGGCCACGTTCATCGTCGATCCGGAGAACGTGATCCGGCACGTGAGCGTCAACGACCTCAACGTCGGCCGCAACGTGGAAGACGTGCTCCGCGTGCTCGACGCCCTCCAGACCGACGAGCTCTGCCCGTGCAACTGGACCAAGGGACAGGCCACGCTGGAGGTCGCGTGATGACGGGGATCGAGAGGCTACGAGACGCGATCCCCGACGTGGCCCGGGATATCCGCCTCAACCTCGAGGCGGTGCTCGGCGCCGGCAGCTCCCTCGGGCCGGCGCAGAAGTGGGGCGTCGCGCTCGCCTGCGCGGCGTCCACCCGGCAGCCGGCGCTGATCGAGGCGGTCCTCGAGGACGCGAAGCGGGAGTCCACGCCGGAGGTCGTCGACGACGCCCTCGCCGCGGCGGCGCTCATGGCGATGAACAACGTGTACTACCGCTTCCGTCACATGGTCGGTAAGCCGTCGTACACCGACAAGCCCGCACGCCTCCGGATGAACCGGCTCGGCAAGCCCGCGACGAACAAGGTCGACTTCGAGCTCTTCTGCCTCGCGGTCAGCGCCTTGAACGGCTGCGAGCTCTGCATCCAGTCGCACGAGAAGGTCGTGGTCGACGGCGGGCTCACGGAGGATCAGGTGAACGACGCCATCCGCCTGGCGGCGACGATTCAGGCAGCGGCGATCTCGCTCGAGCTGCCCAAGCCGTGACGAAGACGAGGCCCCGGCAGTGACGCGCGCTGCCGGGGCGGTTCCGTTCTCGAGGTGAGGTCGACGACACCGGTTACGCGAGATCGCCGCCGGCGATGGCCTATCGGCTCGTGGGACTGCCATGGAACACGTAGCCGTCGGAGCTCACCGCCACCACGGTAGAGCCGGATCCACTGACTCCGGTCAGGTAGTGACCTCGGGCATCGGGGACGTCGATGGCGTTCCAGACCTCGCCGTCGAAGTGGACGATCTGCCCCTCGGATCCGACCGCCCACACCGAGCGTCGCGAGCTGCCCCAGACGTCGTTGAACACCTCCTGGTCCATCGGTGTGGCCTGGAGGTGGCCCGGCTCGCCGGCGTGCAGCGCGCCGGAGCCGGCGGTCGCGAAGAAGCCCTCGCCGTCCGTCCAGACGTGCTCCATTCCGACACCGGCCTCGATTCGCTCCCAGGAGCTCCCTCGGAAGCGGTAGAGCCCGGTGGGCGAGCTTCCATAGAGTGTGCCGTCGGGGGCTCCCGCCAGGTCGACGAAAAAAAGGGCTCCGTCGGCGGAGCGCAGCACGTCCCAGCCCGTCTCCCCGCCCCGGACGAGGAGGCCGTCCCACAGCAAGGCATAGACGTCACCTCCCGCGATCGCGACGGCAGAAAAGAAGCTGCTGATCGGGCAAGGGAGCGTGTGTTCGGAAAAGGAGTGGCAGTCCTCGAACTCGTCGCTGCGCCACACAAGCTCGATGCCCGCGTCGGTCCGCTCCCAAACGAGGCCGACGTAGGGGGTGCCGCCCGCCACCGCGAATCGATCGCCCCCGACCCACCTCAGACTCGGGAAGTGGAAATCGGCGTCCAGGTCGTCGTCCTTCGTCCAGCGCTGGGTCGCGCCGCTCTCCAGGTCGACGAGCTCGAGACCATCGGACGCCGTCGCCAGGCCGAGGCAGGTCCCCGTGTCGTTGCACGCGACAGCGGAGAAATACGCGGCCCACTCTTCGCTCTGCCACACTATGTCGGTGGCGGTGGCGCCTCCACTCCCGCCATCCACCGTCGCGCCGCCCGCGCCGCCAGCTACCGTCCCGCCACCCGAGCCGCCAGCTACCGTCCCGCCACCCGCGCCGCCAACTACCGTCCCGCCGCCCGAGCCACCGTCCACCGTCGCGCCGCCCGAGCCGCCGTCCCCGGTCCCATTCGCCTGCGTCCCGCAGCCGAGCACCAGGAGCGCCGTTCCCAACATCGATCCGATCGCGATTCTCATGTTCGCCTCTCCTTTTCCCCCAGGACCAAGGATGCAAACAGGCGCTCCCGTAGAGAATCGGTATGATCCGGATCGCATTGTACGGAGAGCGCTGATGATGCTACCGGACCTGGAATCGATCCGTTGCTTCGAGGCGGCTGCCACGCACCTCAATTTTCGCAAGGCGGCTGCAACCGTCGCGCTCTCCCCCACCGCGTTCAGCGACAGGCTCCACGGACTCGAGGAGCTGCTCGGTGCGCCGCTCTTCGTCCGGACCACGCGCCGGGTGGCGCTCACCGATGCGGGGGAGAGGCTGCTCACGCACGCGCGGCGCCTGCTCGCCGATGCCGCGGCCTGCCACGCCGTGGCGCACGACGAGTCGGCGCCTCCCTTCGAGCTCACGATCGGGACGCGGTTCGAGCTGGGGCTCTCGTGGCTGACGCCGGCGCTGGAGACCCTGCGCCGCGCGCAGCCGTCGCGCACCATCCACCTGCGCTTCGGCGACGCGAACGATCTCCTTTCCCAGGTACGGGACGGCGTGCTCGACGCGTGCGTTACGTCCAGCCGCTTCTCGGGAAAAGCGTTCCGCTACGACCCGCTCCACCCCGAGCAATACATCTTCGTGGGCGCCGCGTCGGCGCTACGCGAGCGGGCTTTCCGAGGCCCTGCCGACGCCGCGCACCACACGCTCCTCGATCTCGCCGCCGACCTTCCCCTCTTTCGCTACCTCCAAGACGCCGCGGGGCCCGGCGTGCGATGGCCCTTCGCCCGCAACGAATATCTCGGCAGCATCGCCGCCGTGCGCTTCCGCGTTCTCGAGGGCGCCGGTGTCGCCGTGATGCCGCGGTATTTCATCCAGGACGACCTGGAGCGAGGCAGGTTGCGCCCGCTCCTCCCGACGCTGCCCCTGCAGGCCGACTCCTTCCGGTTGGTCTGGCGCAGCAGCCATGCCCGGGAAGACGACCTCTTCGCCTTGTCGGCGGAGCTCCGCGCGATCCCGCTGCGATAGCGGCGGGCGTCGAAGCAGGCCTTCTGCCGAATTTGCTCTGCTCGCGGTTTCAGGGGCGTGCGGAGTGGCGAGCTTCCGCGGTCGTCTTGAGGCGTGCGAGCCAATCGATCAGCGAGCGATCGAGTAAGGCCTGCATCTGTCCGGCCCCTGCTGCCTCGACGGCGGGACCGGCGAACGACTCGCGGGTTCTCACCACGACGCCGCCGGGGGTCTCACGGAACAGCCACTCGTGGATCCCCACGATGTCTCCGGCGGCGCCGCCCCAGACGATCCGCCGGGCGGGCTCCAGCGCGTAGATCGTCGACGTAATCTCCATCCCGTACGTGAGCCAGTGGAACGAAACGCCGGGCGCGAACGCGGATTCGAGCGTGGCCTCCGTGATGTCGCGCTGCCACGTCGGCCACGCCTCGACGTCGACGTGGAGTTGCCAGACCAGCGGGAGCGGTGCCGCGATCGTGACCTCGTGGTCGGCGATCACCGGCGCGCCATGGTCGATCTCGTTCGGAATGTTCTGGTGCATGATCGAATCTCCTCCTGACGAACGTTTCATGGATCTCACGCGAACGCGGCCGCGTAGTCGGCTGCAAAGGTCGAGAACGCACGGGACGGGTGGCCGGTCACGGCCTGAACCGTGGCGGTGACCTCCCTCGCCTCGTCGCGCCGGTAGTGGGCGTAGTCCTCGATCAGACCGTCGACCTGCCAGGGCGGAATCCCGGCGCCGGCCAGCGCTCCTCGCATCGCCTCGGACGGAACGTCGACGAACGTGATCGCGCGCCCGAGCGCGGTCGAGAGCTGAGCCGCGATCTCCGCGTGTGTCATCGCCTCGGGTCCGGTCAGCTGGTAGATCTTCCCTTCGTGGCCCGCGCCGGTGAGGACCTCGGCTGCCAACGCCGCGATGTCGCGCACGTCGATCAAGCTGATCCGCGCGTCCCCTGCGGCCGCGAAGAACCGACCCTCCGACGCGATCGATCGCCGAAAACCGAGGAGGCCCTGCATGAACAGGTTCGGCCGCAGGACCGTGAACGCCATCCCCGACGCCCGGAGCGCCGCCTCGACCGCCGCGTGGTAGCGGAGAAAGCGCACGGGGGACGCCGCGTCCGCGGCCCACTGCGAGAGCTTCACGACGTGGAGGACGCCGCTCCGCTTCGCGGCCTCGACGAACGCGAGCTGCCGCGCTTCGGCGCGCTCGGTCGACGGCGAGAGAAGGAAGGCGCGCTCGACCCCCCGGAGCGCGCGAGCCATCGACTCGGAGTCGTCGAAGTCGCCGCTCACGACCTCCACCCCAGGCAGCGACCTGAGGCTGCACGAGCCTTCGTCGCCGCGCACCATCGCCCGGAAGGGCACTCCTTTGCGAACCAGCGCCTTGGCGAGCTCGCTTCCCACATTGCCGGTCGCACCACTGATCAGGATCTTCATGGGCCATTCCTCCTGACCCGAGGATGCGTCTTGCACCGATGCAGGCAAACTCCTAACTTGGCAAAGAATGGTTGCAGGATTGCAAGACCTCGAATCCGGTCGCTGGGACGACGTTCGCGTCTTCCTCGCGGCATACCGGCACAAGAGCCTCGGTGCAGCCGCGGCGCGCGTCGGGGTCGATACCTCGACGATGAGCCGGCGTCTGACCGCGTTCGAGGACGCCATCGGGAAACGGCTCTTCGAGCGTTCGCGCAGCGGGCTCGTGCCGACCCGGGCCGCTGAGCTCGTCCTCGTCGCCGCCGAGGCGATGGAGTCGGCCTACGCGCGAATCGCGCGCGACGTCTCCGGCGTCACCGCCACCGCCGAGGGCGTCGTGCGCATCACGGCGGATCCGGGCGTCTCCGAGTTCTTCGTCGCGCCCGCCCTCGCCCGCCTACGGTCGCTCCATCCGAACATCGACGTCGAGCTCGACACGACGGTTCGCGCGCTCGACCTCACGCGGCAGGAGGCCGATCTGGCGCTGCGCTCGACCGAGCCTCGCGGCGCCGACCTCCTGATCACGAAGCTCGCGTCCGCGCGATGGGTGGTGGCGGCTGCGCCGGCGCTCGCGAAGACGCTCGGCACCGTCTCGTCGTGGTCGCCGCTCCCTTGGATCACGTGGGATCGCGACTTCTCGAGCTTCGCGCCCGCTCGATGGCTGGCGAAGATCGCACCTGACGCGAAGATCGCGCTTCGAACGAGCAACTTCTCCTCTCAGCTCACGGCAGCCGCGGCGGGGCTCGGCGTAGGCCTGTTTCCGGAGCCGTTCGTCCACGTGCGCGGACTCACGGTAGTGCGCCCGTCGCGAGGCCTCGCCTCCACGCTGAACGCCCTGCCGGAGGGCGGCGTCTGGCTCGTCGGACACCGCGCGCTGCGGGACGTGCCGCGCGTGGCAGCAGTTTGGGAGTTCTTGACGGAGGAGCTGCGGCGAGCGCTCCGCGCCTCCTAGCAGGTCGGCCTGCCCGCCCTCCTGGCGATCGACCACCCGCGCGGCACGGAAACCGTTGCGGATCCTTCGCGATCGCTTAGAACAAGGGGTGGCGACTTCGAGGGATCCCGAGAGCATGCCCTTCTTCTTGCGCACCTCGATCGGCTTCTACCTGCTGGCCACGGCGCTGGGGCTCGTGCTCCGGATCTTCTTCGTCGCCCCCTTCGGACACCTGGTCTTCGCCAACGCGCTCCACGCGCACTCGCACACGCTGTATTTCGGCTGGGGCGCGCTGGGCATCTTCGCGCTCGCGTTCCGTCGCCTGGGCGCGGAGGGCAGAGCGTCGAAGGCGGTCCTCGGCGCGATCGCCGCGATTGCGGCAGCGACCTTCGTGTCCTTCCTCCTGAGCGGTTACTCGCCGCCGTCCATCGCGATCTCCTCCCTCTCGCTGGGCGTGTGGGGGTGGGCTGCAGCGACGATCTGGCGCCGCTCGCGCGGCTCGACGGACCTCGACGTCTCCTTCCTCCGCGCCGGGATCGTCTACCTCGTCCTCGCGTCGCTCGGCGCCCTGACCCGCGTCGCACTGATCGCGCTCCAGGCTCCCACGTTCTACAAGTCGCTCGCCGTCTTCGCCTTCCTGCACGACTTCGCGTGGTTTTTCGTGCTCTCGGTCGTGGGCCTGCTGATCGAGAGGGCGCGCGCACACGGGCTCCATCTCGACGAGCGCCTCCTCCGCTGGCAGCTCCGTCTCTCGGTGCCGCTCGCCTGGCTCACGTTCCCGCTCGGTGTAGCGGGGGGCGCCAACGGGCTCCTGGGCACGATCGCCAGCGTGGCAGCGATCGCGCTCGTGGTCCCCGCCGGCCTCGGCGCGACGGCCCTCTGGCGCGCCGGCGCTTCGGCGCCCCGAGGAGGCTTGGGTGCGGCGTTCCGCTGGCTCGCGATCTGGCTCGCCCTCGAGGCGGTCCTCTCGGCAGCCGGCGGCCTCGGCCTCGCTGGGCTCGCGGTCCACTCGCGGCACCTGGCGATCCTCTACCTCCACGTGCTTCTGCTCGGCTTCGTCACCCTGGGCCTCATGGTGTCGACGCTCTCGGTGCTCGGCGGGCCGCTCTCGGCCGGCTCCTGGCTTCACAACGGGGGCCTCTCCATCATGGCCCTCGGCCTCGCCGCTGCCGGCCTGCCCGCCTTCGGCCTCGAGCTGGCACCGCTCGTGCCCCGGCTCGGGCTGATCGTGGCCGCGTTTGGCGGCGCCGTCGTGATAGCGGGAGGAATCGCGTGGTCGGTTGGCGCGTGGCGCTCGGCTGCGAAGGGTGAAGAGAGAGCCTCCCTAGCGCTCCACGGGCCGCTCTGAGCAGCGACGGAAGGTGCGCGATGATCGCCCACCGCGACCACTTCTAGCTCGGCTAACGCGCCTCCCTGGGCTCGTGTCCAGTTTTCAACGGTCGAGAGTTCACGGATTGTGTTGCGTTCGACATCTCGCATAGTGTCAATCTTTATGACACTTCGAAAGCGTGCAGCGGTTCTTCCTTTTCTCTTCCTCGCAGTGGGTCCGGCCGGTTGCTCCGCCGATTCCGAGCCTCTCGGCGACGACAAAACTCCCATCGTCGAGTGCCCGGCGCCAACTGGTCCCGGCACGACGCACGAAAAGAACATCGAGGCCGATGAAGTTTGGAAGAGCGCGGACGGACCGCACATCGTTCCGCGCTCGATTGCCGTTCGCGAGGGCGCGACCCTCACAATCGAGCCGTGTGCGGAGGTTCGCCTCGGGCCCGCCGCGAACCTCACGGTGGCGTATCCGCTCACGCCAAACACCGGCACACTCATCGCCGAAGGGACCGCCGAGAGGCCGATCCGCTTCACCGGCATCGACGGAGGCAAATGGGGGCACGTGCTCGTCGAAGCGCCGGGTGTTGCTTCGTTCCGCCATGTGACCTTCGAGAACGGCGGCAACGACCGATCTCCGTTCCATGCCACGCTCATCGTCCGAGGCAAGGGCGACCTCCCCCTCTACCGCGACGTCCTCGTCGACCACGTGACCATCTCCGGCTCGGTCGGCTTCGGTGCCGTGTTCACGGGCGTCGCAGGGTTCAAAGCCGGATCGACCGACCTCGCGATCACCAAGAGCGGCTCCGGAGACGAGCCCTTCCCGCTGCGCGTCGATCAAAACGGCGTAGGCACCGTGCCGAACGGCAACTACACGGGCAACGGCGTGGACGAGATCCTCATCGCCGTCGAGAAGGAGAGCGATGGCCTCCGAGAGAGCACGACCTTCCGCGATTTCGGTGTCCCTTATCGCGTGGCGGGACAGAGCCTGCGCGTCGAGGAAGGACCGAGTGGCGCCACCGTGCTCAGGATCGATCCGGGCGTCGTCCTGAAGTTCGAGCGAGCGAGCAACCTCGAGGTGGTGCACTTCACGGGTCGCGAAGCGGCGACCGCGAGCCTCGTAGCGGTCGGCACCGCGGAGAAGCCCATCCTCTTCACCTCGGCGGCCGAATCGCCCCGGGGCGGGGATTGGCGAGGGCTATGGTTCGGCAAGATTCCGAGCAAGAACAACAAGCTCGATCACGTCCGAATCGAGTACGCCGGCGCCGACTGCAAATGCGTCCTCGCGGTCTGCAACGACCTGACGGATCACAGCTCGGCCCTCATCCTGACGAACCTCCCCGAAGAGGGATTCTCGGTCACGAACACGGCCTTCTCCGACATCGCGGGCAACGGGATTCTTCGCGCGTGGAGCAACGACTACCAGCCCAGCTTCGTTGCGACGAACACGTTCGAGAGGGTGACCGGGTGCGCCGAAACGCTACCCGCATCCTCGCTCAATGCCTGTCCGAATCCGAAGCCGACGTGTCCGTGAGGCGCTCGTCGCCCTCGTGAGCGGCGTCCCGGCCTCGTCGAGCCCTCGACTTGCGAGGCCGATTCGGGCACATCGGAGGAGCGATGAGCAAGATCGTCTACTCCACCGATCCCGCACTTCAGAAGCGTTGCCCGCGGTGCAAGGAGCTCGAGGTCTCCTGCACCTGCGCCAAGGCCGCTCGCGTGGTCGAGCCGCCCACTGTCGCCAAGCTGCGGCTCGAGAAGTCCGGCCGCGGCGGCAAGACCGTCACCGTGATCTTCGACCTCCCCAACGATCCCGCCTGGCTCGCCGAGCTCGCCGGCAAGCTCAAGAAGGGATGCGGAGTCGGTGGCTCTGCCGGCGAGGGCCGGGTGGAGATCCAGGGCGACCAGCGCGAGAAGCTGCGCGAGCTCCTGCCGAAGCTGGGTTTCAAGACGGTGAAGGGCTGAGGCCCGGCGGCTCTTGGCTGCCGAGCCTTCATCGTTCCTACGACCAAACGTGACCAGGTGCGCCAAACGCCATTTTCCGTTCCTGCGCTGGATGGCTGTCCGGATCCGAAGCCGGCATGTCCGTGAAGCGCTCGTTGCCCTGGCGAGCGCCGACTGCGGTCCCTCCCGATCTTCGCGAGTCCGGTGCGCGATAAGAGCGCCCGCCGCAGCCCCGGCGCACAGAGGATCTATGACCTCGCTTCGTGCGCGCGGGCCGCGTTCCAGGTGCTCGACGCGCTCGGGGTGTCGACCGTCGACTGGGTCGGCAACGCGTGGGGGGCCACGTCGGCGTGGTGGCGGCGAACCAGCAGCCGGCGCGAATCAACTCGCTGGCCGCGATCGCCTCGCCGTTGCAGCCGCTTCCCGGCGACGCCCGCTGGAAGATGCGTTGGCTGCTCCTTCCGATGCTGGAGCTGGGGTTGCAGGGCGTCGCCGCCGAGATCCTCACCAAGACCCTGCTCTCGCCGTCCGCCGGGGCGCGGCTACACGACGAGGTACGCCTGGCCGTGCGGCGCGCTCCGGCGCTCGCCGAGGCGGTGCGCTCGATCTCGCTCGGTCGCGGCGACCTGCTGCCTGACCTGCCGCGCGTCTCCTGTCGCGCGCTGTTCGTGGCGGGCAGCGACGACGCCCTGTGGCCGCCCGAGCTCGCGGCCACCCAGGCCTCCCGCCTCCAGCGCGGTCGCGCCGAGTCGGTTGCCGGAGCCGGCCACGCGGTGCCGCTCGAGCGCCCGCGCGAGACCGCCGCGCTGCTCCGCGCGCACTGGGCGTAGGGGGGCCGTCGCAGATCAGAATCGCGGCGCCGACTCCGGAAATCAGCGAGCTGAGCCGAAGAGCCTCGCCTGGACGGCAATTTTCTCCAAGTCGGGCGGCGCGCCCGCGGGCATAGTCGGGAAAACGGCTATCGCCGACGAAGCGGCTGTGCTCAGCCGTCCCTGCCGGACCCGAGTGAACGCGATGCGCACGACGACGTTGCACGAGGGGACGGTTGACGTCGTCGAGTATTGCTGCACCGCGCGTCCTGGCGATCCCTCCGTCGTCGAGGTGCATCCGCGCTTCTCGATCTCCTACGTGCGCCGGGGGAGCTTCGGGTACAGAAGCCGTGGTGCATCGTTCGAGCTCGTCGCCGGCTCGCTGCTCGTTGGATGGCCGGAGGATGAATACGTGTGCTCGCACGAGCATCACGAAGGCGGCGATGAGTGTCTCTCGTTCGCGTTCGCGCCGGAGATCGTCGACGAGGTCGGCGGCGATCCCGACGCGTGGCAGATCGGCAGCGTCCCGCCATTGCCGGAGTTGGTGGTGCTCGGCGAGCTCGGGCAAGCCGCCGCCGGTGGCGGGAGTGACGTTCGCCTCGACGAGGTCGGTCTCATGCTTGCGGCACGCTTCGTCGAGGTTGTCTCGGGGCGCGAGCGGAGGCCGATCGAAGCCGGCGCACGCGACCGCCGTCGGGCGGTCGAGGCGGCGCTCTGGCTCGACGAGCACGCTCAAGAGGCGATCGATCTCGAGATGACGGCTGGTGAAGCCGGCCTCAGCCCGTTCCACTTCCTTCGGCTGTTCACGAAGGTCGTCGGCGTGACCCCACACCAGTACGTCGTCCGCTCGCGGCTGCGCCGCGCCGCGCGCCTCCTCGTCGACGACGAAAAGAAGCCGATCACCGAGATCGCGTTCGATGCCGGGTTCGGCGATCTTTCGAACTTCATCCGGACATTCCGTAGGGCCGCCGGCATTTCACCGGGAGACTTCCGTCGGGAAGCGCGAAACGACCGCAAGTTCCGCCAAGATCGGTCGCTCGGTCGTTCGCTACGGTGACCCACACATCGACTCCCGTTAGGGGAGCGCAGGAGGTCACCATGTACGATCACATCGGGCTCGCAGTGAAGGACATCGCGCTCAGCGTCCACTTCTACACGGCCGTGCTTGCGCCGCTCGGGTACGTGCTCTGCTCACGCGACGAGGCGAGCGCCGGCTTCGGCCCGAAGGACGCTCCCGCGTTGTGGCTCTACGCATCGAACAAGCCCCGGCCGGCGGCGACGCACGTCGCGTTCAGCGCGAGTACGCACGATGCGGTCGATCGTTTCCATGCTGCGGGAATCGAGGCTGGCGGTCGCGACAACGGGGCGCCCGGGATCCGCGCTGACTATGCACCGACGTATTACGCAGCGTTCCTCGTCGATCCCGACGGAAACAACGTCGAGGCTACCTATATGAGGTGAGCCGTCGCGGTCCGGCACCTTGGCGCGCGCCAAAGAAGGTGGCGCGCGCCCGGTTCACCGGCCCGTGGGTGCAGGAGCTCCTCCTCCCGCCCCGCCGCTGCCCCGCGGAGGACGCGTCCAAGCGTCGGCGATGGGCTATCGTGAGGGCCGTCATGCCGTGGACACTCTTCGAAACTTCGCTCGGAACCTGCGGCCTCGCGTGGAGCGACGCGGGCGTCACATGGGTGCAGCTCCCCGAGGAGACACGGGAGCAGACCAGTGCGCGTCTTCTGACCAAAGCGAAAGAGGCGGGCGCGCACGCCCTCCCGGAATCGACGCCGAAATGGGTGACCGAAACGATCGCGCTCGCACGTGCGCACCTCGATGGACGGCCCCAAGACTTCACGCGGGTTCCCCTCGACCTCTCGAACGTCAGTCCGTTCGCTGCGAAGGTCTATCTGGCGCTCCGACAGGTCCCGGCAGGGTCGACCGTCTCGTACGGTGAGCTCGCGCGTGAAGTCGGATCGCCCGGCGCGGCACGAGCGGTGGGCCGCGCGATGGCGACGAACCCGGTCCCGATCCTCGTGCCCTGTCAGCGTGTGCTCGCCGCGGCGGGCAAGCCGGGCGGGTTCTCTGCGTACGGCGGCGTCTTGACGAAGGAGCGAATGCTCGCGCTCGAGGGCTGGCGACCACGCGACCCGCAGGGGACGCTCTTCTAGACGCCGGTCCTTTCGTGTTGCCGCGATGCTGTCATGCGATTGAAGCGACTCGGAAACGGCGTGAAGAAGCCGTCGACGCCCAAGGCCATGAAGCGCTCCGCGTCGGCCTCCGTCTCGACGAGCCAGGGCCAGACGCGCTCGCCCCGCTCGTGCGCGACGTCGATCAGTCGCCGAGAAAGCACCTGGAGTCCAGCGTGGCGCTCCGGCACCATGACGACGCAAGGTCCTCCGGGTGCAAGCCAATCCAGGCGCACACGCTCCAGGACCATCCGCGCGCGAACCTGTCGCGCCGTCGCCGAGTAGAGCCAATCAGGACGAAGCTTCCGTGTGGCTTCGACGACCGCGGTGTGCTCGCTCACGACCACGACCCGCCCTTGCGCTTGGTGCTTCTCGACCAGCTTCACCAACTCCCGCGGCGCTTCCCGGTGATGCGTGTGAACATCGAGCGCGAACAGCGCCCGAGGATGCGCTGTAAGGAGCTCGTCCAACGTGGGCACTCGCACTCCAGCGCCTCGCTGGACATACGCACCCTGCCCATCCTGAAACCAAAAGCCTGCGTCGAGCGCCTCGAGCTCGTCCAGCGTCAGCGCGTCCACTCGCCCGCGGCCATCCGTGGTTCGGTCCACGGTTTCATCGTGCATCGCCACCAGGACGCCGTCGCAGGTGCGCTGAACGTCGACCTCCAGCACGATGCCTTCCGAGATGCTGGCCGCGTGCTCGAAAGCGAGAAGCGTGTTCTCGGGGCGATCTCCGCCGCCGCCCCGATAGGCGACCAAACGGAATCCAGGCTCGAGCAGCGGATGTCGGATGTGGGACGTGGCGGGCATGGGTTCGATCTCTACCTCCGCCCGAACGGCCCGTCGTTATCCTGGGATAAACGTGGCGACCCTTTCAGAAGCGCCCTTTCAACTGTCCGATGATGCGGCTCAGAGAGACCGGCGTAATGCCAAGATAGGCGGCGATTTGGTGTTGTGGCACTCGGCCCACCAAATCGCCCTGCTCGCGCCGAAACGAGAGGTAGCGGTCCGTGGCGTTCATGCGCAGCAGCTGGTGTTCCCGCTCCTCGCGTTCGAGCAGCAGGGACTCCGCCACTTTGCGGCCCAGTTGCTGCCAGCAGACATGGCGCTCATAGAGCTGTACGAAATCGGAGTAGTCCATCACCAGCAGGTCCGTTTCTTCCAGCGCCTGCACGTTGAGGAGCGACGGCGCGCCGCTCAGGAGGGAGGCATAGGCCCCCGCGAGCTGACCTTCCGCCGCGAACCCTCGAACGACCTCGCCGTCATTCCGGCCGAGGTAGTACTTCCGGACGAGGCCTCGGAGCACCCAACCGAACTCCACCGCGACGTCGCCCTCGCGGGTCAGGTATTCGCCCCTGCCGAGGCGCCGAGGGCGGAAGAGGGTTCGCGCGAAGCGCCACTCTTCGTCAGGTACGGGGGCCAGCTTTCGCACGTAAGCCAGCATCGCGTCGGAAGGGCGGTTCACATAGACGAATCTACCTCATTGCCAACTCTTTTCAATACGGAGCGAACTCGGATTCCGAATCCAGGAAAGCCGAGGCCTGACGAACGAAAGAATCGTGGAACTGAAACAAGGATCCGTGACCAGAATCGGGGTAAGAGAGAAGCATGGCGTTGGGCAAGTTTTCGCTCAACCAGTACGAATTTCGGACAGGGATCATCTCGTCACGCACCCCGCTCACGACAAGAGTTGGATGGCGGACCTTCCTTAGCTCGGCAAATCGATCGCCGGAAAACTTCTCCCATTCACGAAACGCAGCAATCTGAGCTTGAGCCACGGCAGGCCCGGAGACTGGCTCGCGGTCTGCACTACGCTGCATCAGCCTCTCGACAAAGGAAGAGCCGGCTTTCTGACTGGTCTCAGAAGGTGCGAAGAAGATCTTCTGAAGGACGGCGTACCCTTTCAGCGAAGGATCACTCAGCGGCTTCGCCAGGCTCGGCTTGTCCAGATGCATGATGTCCTCACCGCCGCGTGGCGCTGTCCCTACCAGAACCATTCGACGAAGAGCCGCTGGCCGATCAAGTGCCATCTGCTGCGCGACCATGCCCCCCAGCGAGAAGCCGAGGACATCGCAACTCTCGACGCCAAGAGCATCGAGGAAAGCCAGAGCATGCGCCGCCATCCCCCCACCGTCGTCGGCACGGACCCGCTCGACCGACCTATGCCGGCATTATCGAACAGAATTGCCTCGCGTCCTTTCGCGAGTGGATCCGTAACCGCCGGATCCCAATTGTCCATCGTTCCCGTGAAATGCTGGAGGCAGAGAAGAGGCATACCGCGACCTGCGCCAAATCGGCGATACGCGTATTTCTCATTGCCGCCCTCAACGAACCTGGTCGGTGCGGTAATATTGCTCGCTGCACTTTTTTCGGACACCCTTCCACTCCTTCGCAGAGGCAGCTTGGCTGGAGATGGCGAGGAAGGCCTTGGACCAGCGGCCCGATACTGCGTCGCGCTTATCTACGTTCGCACCGGAAAGCGATCGCCGAACATCGGTTTGCCGCTAGCGGACTCCTTTTCGGTTGCCTCGTCCTGCAGAACGTCCCAGTGCTCGACGAGCTTGCCGCCTTCGAAGCGGACGATGTCCGCAGCCACCCATGCCGCCGGACGGCCAGTTCCTGAGAAGCGGCCGTGAGCGATGACGTAGTCGCCCTCAGCGACGATGAGCTGGTTCTCGTAACGGAGGGTCGACGGGAGGCCGCGAACAAGTTCGAACAATCCATCGCGCCCAGGCGGAATATGGGCGCTGTGCTGGATATAACCCTCGGACCAGAATTGCTCCGCAGCATCGTAGTCGCGCTTGTTGAAGAGCGTGTCGAAGGCGTCGAGCACGAGCTTTTTGTTCTGCTCGAGTGTGGTTTGGACCATGACTGACCCTCCGCGGGTCAATATAGGTGCGCACGGAGTGCCTCGTTCTCTCGTCGGTCTCCTCCCTTGAGACCCGGCGAGCCTCCGAGCGCACTTCATCTCCTCGAAGGCAGCCCTCCCAACGTCGAATGCCCTTCGAGCCATCGAGCATGCGTAGCGCGCACATTGGACGAAGAGGTTCGAACCCCAGCGTTACGCCCGCCGTCAGGCGGCGGAGTCGAGGATTGGCCTCACGACCAGCTTGATCAGACTAGGGCCGATCAAGCTCGCGAACGTACGCCCGATAGTCAGCTCGGGTCGCGACACCCCAAGCGCCTCGGGAATGGCCCGCTCGCCATGTTACGCAAGACGAACTCGTCGGGTGAGGGCTAACCAATTTGCACATGAAGAGACGCGGGCGAAACCACGGCGCTCGAAAGGAGGAACGCTCTCGGAGGTAGCCGCCGAGCGAGCGGATCTGCGGCTCACTTGGGCGGATTCAGGAGGGGCTCTCCGAGCCTGATCTCGTACAGCTCGAACTTCTCCACCTGCTCCGGCCACTCGTCGCCGTACGTGTATCCCTCGATGGTGGAAACGCGGCCAGCGTCGACATAAACCAAATACCCCGTTTCGATTCTCTCCGAGTTCAGCCTTGCCCCGACATCCCCCCAGCGCAAGGAGACCTCCGCGTCGAACACCTGGAGCTCTTCGGAATCCACGAACTCCGCCATGAAGCCCACGCCGGAGAACCAGCGGTCCAGGACCTCCACCGAAGCGAAGTCCACCCTTGACCGCAAAGGATTCAGCCCTCGATCGGCCAACATCCTCTCGATCACCTTCTGTTCGAGCTCCGTTGCTTTCATCCGTGCGTCGATCTCTCGTCGGCAATCTTCTGCTCGAGCCACTCGTCGAAGCTCAGCTCATACGAACCGCAAGACTACTAGCGGCTCGTCGTGGCGGACGGGGGTCTCCTCGATCCCCGCATCCACCTCCTCGTCCTCCTCGGCGGCGACGCGGGGCCTGCGGTGCGGCGAGATTATCGCGTTGGAACGGGTGCCGCCAGGTGCTGATGCCCGAGCCGCACATCGATGCGCGGATGTTCTTCCACGAGCTTCCGCAGTACGCCGAGGCTCGCCGCGTTCAGCTCCTGGTCACCGGTGAAGGAGCCGGGCTCCACGTCGTGCTGCCAGCCCCACGAAGTGTGTGAGGTGTCGCCGACGAAGAGAACCGGGCCGGTGGCCGTGCGCGCGAGGTAGGCCACCGAGCCGGGCGTGTGGCCCGGCACCCAGATGGCCCAGAGGGATCCGTCGCCGAAGACGTCCACCACCCCCGCGAATCGGTCTTCGCCAGCCCTGAAGGGCCACTCCTGCACCGGCGCCTGCCCCTCGAGCGCACGGTCGATGGAGCCCTGGGTGAACATGTACAAGAACTGCCTCGACGAGGTCTCGCCCGGGCCGGCGTAGATGGGCGTGCCCTTCGGCACGTCCGGCATCCCGGAGACGTGGTCGAGGTGCAGGTGCGTCATCAGCACTCCGTCGATCGGCGCGGGCTGGTTCGCCAGCCAGTCACCGAGGGGCATGTGCACAATGAGCTTCTCCAGGTGCATGGCGCTACGCACGAGGCCGCTCATCGCCGAGCGCTCGGGATCGTCGCGCAGCGCCCGCTCCACGCCGGTGTCGATGATGAACGTGCCGTGGGTGGGATGGCGCACGACGTGGAAGTAGATCTGGATGGGCTCGTCTCCGTCCTCCAGACGAGCAGCCTTCGCCTTCGGATGGCCGAGGTTGATCACCCCGCTGCGGGGCACCGACCAGTCTGCCGAGACGACGCTCTCGACCTCCAGCAAGCCTGGCTGGTCGATGACCGCGAGCAGGTCCTTGGACGAGCGCGCGACGCCCAGCGCCGAGAGAGCGGTGGAGTGGGTCGAGGCGGCGCACGCGGTGAACAGAGAGCAGGCGAGGAGAACCGAAGAAAGCTTCCACATGAACGACCTCCGTTGCTTTCGAACGGTTCCTACGTTACCCATCCGATTCTGCATGAAAATGCCTGTTTCGGCATGGAGTCATTCGAGAATGGATATCCCGTGGGACGACGTCCAGCTCTTCCTGGCGATCGCCGAGACCCACAGCATCAGCTCGGCGGCGAAGCGGCTCCGGCTGGGACAGCCCACGGTCAGCCGCCGTCTCGCTCAGCTCGAATACGCGCTCGGCTACGCACTCTTCCGGCGTGACGTCACCGGCACCTCGCTCACCACCGAAGGCGAGCGCCTCCTCCTCCCCGCGCAACGAATGGCCGAGTGGGCGGGCGAGATCGCGCGTGCCGCCTCCTCCACCGAACGCACGCCTTCGGGCAAGGTTCGGATCGCCGCCGCGCCCGGCGTGGGTGTCGACTTCCTCGCGCCGTTCGCCGCCTGGGTGCGCGACAGGTACCCCAAGCTCCGCATCGAGGTGCTGACGTCGTATCACTACCTCGACCTCGCCCGCGGCGAGGCCGATCTCGCTTTGCGCATGCGCCCGTCGGCCTCCGACGATCTCACCACGGTCACGTCGTTCGAGCACGCGAACGCCGCCTTTGCGACGCCCGGCTACATCAAGACGCTGAAGAAGGGCTACGGCATCGCGGACGTCGGCTGGATCTGCTGGGCTCCGCCGTACCAGGATCTGGCGCCCAACCCGCAGCTCGAGGCGCTGATCCCGAACTTCGTCCCCTCGTTCACCTCCGACAACTTTCTCGTACAGTGGCGCGCGGCGGAGTCCGGCATGGGCGCGTTCATCATGGGAAACGTCAAGCATCGCTTCGCAGCGCCCTCGGCGCTCGTGCCGCTCGACCTCGATCTCGGACCGTACTCCCGCTCGACCCTTCACCTCGTCTGCGCGAAGAGCGCACTCGACATCCCGCGGGTACGGACCGTGGCCGACCTGCTCGCAGCCGAGTTGAACCGGGCGAAGAAGCGCTGATGCCGCGAGGCGACGCGCGGGGCACGAGACAAAGAAAAAGCCCGCAAATCCGAAGACTTGCGGGCTTCTCTGGTCGGGGAGACAGGATTTGAACCTGCGACCCCCTCGTCCCGAACGAGGTGCTCTACCAAGCTGAGCCACTCCCCGGCATCGGACCTACATCGGACCGCCGCACGGCGCTCGCAGCACGAGAGCCCCCAGAGGGGCCCAAGCGGGATGCTACGAGAGCCGCGGATCTAGCCGGCCGCGGCGCGGCTGTCAACGACCTTCGGCGCCTTTTGGCTGCCTCGCAAGGAACCGCGGCGTCCCTCAGGCCCCAGCGCCGCCGATGGTGCGCCGGAGGAAGGCGATGGTGCGGTCCCAGGCGAGCTGGGCGGCCTTGGCGTCGTAGGCTTCCTGACGCTTGTCGTTGAAGAAGGCGTGGTCGGCGTCGTAGCGGTGGGTCTCGTGGTTCACGCCCCCCACCTCGAGCTGCTTCTCGAGGACGCCGACCTTCTCGGGCGTGATCCACCTGTCCTTCCTGGCGAAGTGGCCGAGGAAGGGGATGCGGATCTGCCGCGGATCGGCCAGCTCGGCGGGTGGGATCCCATAGAAGTCGACGGCCGCGTTGAGCTCCCGCACCCGGACGGCAGCAGCGAGGGCGAGTCCGCCGCCGATGCAGAAGCCGACGACGGCGGCGCGGCTCCCCGGCGAGCGCTCCTCCAGGTGGACCACCGCGGCCCGGATGTCCTGATCGACGGCGTCCTGGCCGTTCAACGCGGCCGCCATCTGTCCCGCCTCCTTGGCGTCCTTGGTCACCTTGCCGTGGAACACGTCCGCGACGAGCGCCCGATAGCCGTCGCCGGCGAGCCGGTCCGCCACCTCCTTGATGTGCTCGTCGACGCCCCAGTGCTCGGGGACGACGACGACGCCTGGAGCGGACTCTCCAGCCTTGGGCATGGCGAGGTAGCCCCTGGCGTCCTTTCCGTCGGGCCGCTTGAACCGGATCTCCATGAAGTCCTCCGTGTGGAAGGCCCGAGCCTCGCCTCACGGCAGCGCCCGATCAACGCGGCCCCCCCGGAGTCCTGTGCGCTTCACGACGCTCCGCGTCGTTCAGGGGAACGGTCGAAGCAGCTCCCACTCGAGGATCGCCTCGTCCCCTCCGCAGCGCCGGAAGCCGAGGTGCTCGAGCACGCCAATGGAGCCGGCGTTGCTGGCGAAGCAGCGGGCGGCGATCATCTCGACCCCGGGCTGGATGTCCGACCACTCGATGAGCGCGCGCACCGCCTCGACGGCGAGCCCCCTTCTCCGGAATGGCGGGACGATCCCGTAGCCCACCTCCACCGTTCCGGTGGAGTCCGGAGGCCCCTTGAAGCCGACGTCGCCGACCAGGTTCCTGGCGCGGCCGTCGAGGACGAGCCACAGCCCCCAGCACCAGAGCGCCGGGTCCGCCTCGATGGCCTCCGCGTGGCCGAGGAGGACCTCCCGCAGGTCAGGAGAGGGCCAGGACGGATCGACGTGGACGCGGAGGAGCGCCTCCACGGCGGCGGCGCCGCCCGAATCGGCGGCCCGGGCCACGGCCGGGGAGCAGGGGACCAGCCGCAGCCGAGCGGTGTGGAGGGTGACGGGGCGAGACGCATCCATGGGGGATCCAGTAGCCCCAAGGCGTCGAAATGGGAACTGCCAGGCGCCGGCGACGAGCGGTTCCGCTTGTCCCGAGTATTAGACGGATTGGACCACGCTTGCGAAAAGTCCCTTGTCGGCCTAGAGGAGCGGGCAGACGATGCCACCCGGACCGGCCGGACGGGTGTGATGCGGCAGGGCCACAGCCCGGCCGCCCTACGAGCATCGACGAACGAACGCACTTCTCGAAGGGAAGAGAGATGAGCACGAAGACGGGAACCGCTTTGGTCGGCGACGCGCCCACGCGCAACTCGCACCTCCTCTCCTGGGTCGGCGAGATCGCCGCCATGACCAAGCCGGACCGCGTGGTGTGGTGCGACGGCTCCGTCGAGGAGAAGGATCGCCTCACGAAGCAGGCGGTCGACGCCGGGATCCTCATCCCCCTCAACCAGGAGAAGCGCCCGGGCTGCTACCTCCACCGCTCGAACCCCAACGACGTCGCGCGGGTGGAGCACCTCACGTTCATCTGCACGGACACGGAGGCGGAGGCCGGCCCGAACAACCACTGGATGGCGCCCCAGGCCGCCTACGACAAGCTCGGCAAGCTCTTCGACGGCTCGATGAAGGGCCGGACGATGTACGTGATCCCGTACATCATGGGTCCGGCGGGCTCGCCGTTCTCGAAGGTCGGCGTCGAGATCACGGACAGCGTCTACGTGGTCCTCAACATGCGGATCATGACCCGCATGGGCACGGTCGCCCTCCAGCAGCTCGGCGACTCGAACGACTTCAACCGCGGCGTCCACTCGACCCTCGACGTGAACCCGGATCGGCGCTTCATCTGCCACTTCCCCCAGGACAACACGATCTGGTCGGTGGGCTCGGGCTACGGCGGCAACGTGCTGCTCGGCAAGAAGTGCCTCGCGCTCCGGATCGGCTCGTACCTCGGCAAGAACGAGGGCTGGCTAGCGGAGCACATGCTGATCCTCGGCGTGGAGAGCCCCGAGGGTGAGAAGAGCTACGTCGCGGCCGCGTTCCCGAGCGCCTGCGGCAAGACGAACTTCGCGATGATGATCCCGCCGGCCCAGTTCAAGGGCTGGAAGATCACCACCATCGGCGACGACATCTCGTGGATGCGCGTTGGACCGGACGGCCGGCTGTGGGCGATCAACCCCGAGGCGGGCTACTTCGGCGTGGCGCCGGGCACCAACGAGAAGAGCAACCCGAACGCGATGGCGTCGGTGTCGAAGGACACGATCTTCACGAACGTGGCGCTCACGCCGGACGGCGACGTGTGGTGGGAGGGGATGACCAAGGAGCCGCCCCCGCACCTCACCGACTGGAAGGGCAACGCCTGGACGCCGGGGTCCGGCGAGAAGGCGGCGCATCCGAACGCCCGCTTCACCGCGCCGATGTCGAACAACCCGGTGCTCTCGCCCGAGGCGGAGGATCCCGCTGGTGTTCCCATCTCGGCGATCATCTTCGGCGGCCGCCGCGCGAACACGGTGCCCCTGGTGCTCCAGTCGTTCAACTGGACGCACGGCGTGTACCTGGGCGCGACGATGGGCTCGGAGACGACCGCCGCCGCCACGGGCAAGGTCGGCGTGGTCCGCCGTGACCCGATGGCGATGCTGCCGTTCTGCGGCTACGACATGGGCAACTACTTCGCCCACTGGCTCGGGATGCAGCACGTGATCACGAACCCGCCGAAGATCTTCCAGGTGAACTGGTTCCGCCAGGACGAGAACGGCAAGTTCCTCTGGCCGGGCTTCGGGGACAACATGCGCGTCCTCAAGTGGATGCTCGACCGCGCCCACGGCAAGGTCGACGCGAAGGAGACCGCGTTCGGCTTCATCCCGAAGAAGGGCGACATCGAGCTCCAGGGCGCGGACATCACGCCCGAGCAGTTCGCGAAGGCGACCGAGATCGTCGACGAGGAGTGGCGGACGGAGTTCGAGCTCCAGAGCGAGCTCTTCCAGAAGCACGCGGCGACGATGCCGAAGCAGCTCGTGCTCCAGCGCGAGATCCTGATGGACCGCCTCGACGCGATGAAGGTGGGCTGAGAGAGCCACTCCGCGTCGTTAATCTTGCGGCCCGCCCTGCCCTCTTCCAGGCAGCGGCGGGCCGTCGTCGTTTCCCGGGGCCGGCGCTCATGATGAGAATCCTCTCATCGTCGTCTGATGAACGGGCAAGCGCTGGCGCCTAGTCTCCGGCGTCATGAAGCGCTGCGCCACGAGACCCTGGCTGCTCCTCCTCTGGCTCGCGACCGCGGCAGCCGCCCCCCTCGAGCCCTCGGAGCCCCGGCGGATCACCTTCGACGAGGCGATCGCCCTCGCCGGCGAGGCGCCGAGCGTGGCGGCGGCTCGGGAGGCGGCGCGAGAGAAGCGGGCGATCGACGGCTCGATCTCCGGACTCGGAAATCCGGAGCTGGTGGTCACGCCCGGCATCAGGGCCAACTCCGACGTCCAGAACGGCCTCGCGGGAGAGGCCACGTTGGTCCAGCCGATCCCCCTCTCGTCGCTGGGCTCCGCTCGCCGGGACGCGGCCCGCGCCGAGGAGCGCGCCCTGACGAACCACGCGGCGGCGGCGACCCTCGGCATTCGCCTGGACGCGGCGACCTCGTTCTGCTCGCTGTGGGGGACGGCGCAGGCCCTCGAGCGGGCGACCGAGGAGGTGGAGCTCGCGGAGGACCTGCTGGCGCGGCTCCAGAAGGGAGCGGAAGCAGGCGTATTCACTGCGAGTGAAGTAGCCGAGGCGCGCACCTACCTCGGCGAGGCCCGCCTCGCCCGGGTCTCCCTCGAGGGCGACGCGCACGATCGCGGCCTGGAGCTCGCCCGGAAGCTCCAGCTCGCCCGCCCCACTCCGCTGGTCGCGGCGGGAGAGCTGCCCGGGCCGACGCTCCCCGGCCCCGAGGAGCTCGAGAGGCGGCTCGCCTCCATCGACGAGCTTCCCGCCGTAGCGCTGAGCTCGGTCCAGGCGGTCGCGGCCCGGGCGAGGGTGCGCGAACGCGAGGCGGAGGCGGCGCCCTGGCTGGGCCTGGGGGCGAAGTTCAGCCAGGAGGCGCCGGGGGATCGCGCGTGGTTCGGGATCGTCTCCCTCTCGATCCCGATCTTCGACCGGGGGCAACGGGATCGCGGGACGCTCGCAGCAGCCGCAGCGGAGTCGGAAGGCGGCAAGGCCTCCGCGCTCGCGGACGGGCGGGCGATGGCGGTGATGTTCGTCCACGAGGTGGAGCACACCGCCGAGGCGCTCGAGGTGATCGAGGAGGTCCTCCTCCCGGCCGCACGCGACGCGGCTCGCCTCGTGGAGCTCGAGCTCTCCGCCGGAGAGGCCACCGCGATCGATCTCCTCCGCGCGCGGCGGAACCTCGCACAGGCGGCGGCGCGGGCCCAGCTCGCCCGTGCGGACGCGGCGGCAGCGCGCGCCCGCCTCGCGCTGCTGCTCGAGGCGATCCCGGCGAAGGAGGCAGCGCGATGACGCCCCACGAGATCGCGTCCGCGCGGCCTGCGGATACCCGGAAAAGGAAGAAGTCGATGAACCCTCGAATCCTCGCGGCCGTGTCGATCGTCGCATTTGCAGGATGCGCGTCGAAGGCCGACCCGACGGAGGTCCTCGAGCGTCCGGCGATCTCGAGCGCCAGGAGCCCGTGGGTGCAGGCCCGCTCGCCAGAGGGTCTCTCCCTCCTCGAGGCGCCGGCGACGGTCGTCGGCGCTGCGGAGTCGGAGGCCGCGCTCGCGGTCCCGTTCGCGGCCCGCATCGACACGGTGCGTGTCCGTATCGGAGACAAGGTAGCGAAGGGCGCGCCCCTGCTCGACGTGGTGATGCCCGAGGTCGTCGGCGCGGCAGGCCGCCTCGCCGCCGCGCGCGTGCGGATCGACGTGCACGGCCAGCGCAAGGCCCGCCTCGAAGCGCTGAAGGAGCACGGGCTCGTCCGCCTCGCCGATCTGGCCGAGGTGGAGGCCGCGCTGGGCGAGGCCAAGGCAGAGCGGCTGGTCGCCCGCGCGATCCTCGCCGGCGCCGGGATCGGGGAGAACGAGGCAGGCCGCCTCCTCTCCGGCTCCGGAACGGTCCCGCTCCGTAGCCCCGTCGCCGGCGTGGTCGTGGCCATCGACGCCCCCCTCGGCTCCGTCCGCGAGGCGGGCGGCGTCCCCCTCGTCCGCGTCGCGGGAGAGGCGGGCGGGCGCGTGGTCGCGCGCATGTCCGGACCGATCCCGGACGGCGCGGCGCTCTCCTTCGTCGCGGGCTCCGGCGAGCCCGTTCCCCTCACCCCGATCTCCACCTCGCCGCGGATCGATCCCCGGGACGGAACGCGCGAGCTCTTCCTCGAGCCCGATCGGCCCCTCCCCTCCGGCACCGCCGGCGTGCTGCGGATCTCGACGCCGCCAGAGCTCGGCGCGGTGGCGATCCCCTCGCTGAGCCTGCTCTTCGAGGGAGGCGAGGCGTTCGTCTTCCGGCAGAGCGGCGAGGGCGCAGAGCGCGTCATCGTCCGGGTCCTCTCGTCCTCGGGAATCGACGCGCTGGTCTCTGGCGAACTGAAGTCCGGCGACTCCGTCGCGGCGGACGCGGTCCATTTCGCCGCGGCGACGGCGGAGGACGCCCATGATTGAGCGGATCGTCGGCGGCTCGGTCGCCCGGCGCGGGCTCGTGCTCGGCCTCGCGGCCGGCCTGATCATGATCCTCGCCGGAGTGGCCTCGCGCCTCTCCTTCGACGCGCTCCCGGACATCACCTCGAACCAGGTGCTCGTCCTCACCCGAGCGCCCGGGCTCACGCCCGAGGAGATCGAACGCCTCGTCACGCGACCGGTCGAGGTCGCGCTCGGCGGCGTTCCAGGGCTCGTGTCGCAGCGGAGCATCTCCCACCCCGGACTCTCGGCGGTGACCGCGATCTTCTCCGACAAGGTCGATCCCTACCGCGCTCGCCAGCTCGCCGCCGAGCGCCTCGCCGGCGTGAGCGTGCCCGAGGGCGTGGAGCACCCCGAGCTCGGCCCGCTCTCGGGCGGCCTCGGCGAGATCTTCCAGTTCACGATCTCCTCGCCCTCCCGCACGCCGGCCGAGCTCCTCGAGCTCGCGGAGCTCCGGCTAGCCCCGCTGCTCCGCGCCGTTCCTGGGGTAGTCGAGGTGAACACCTGGGGTGGAGAGGTCCGCACCCTCTCCGTCGAAGCGGATCCGGCGCGGCTCGCGGCCCGCGGCCTCTCGCTCTCCGAGCTGAAGGAGGGGCTCGCCAACGCCTCCGGGAGCGCCGCCGGGGCGAGCGTGCCGGCGGGCGGTGGCCAGGCGCTGCTCCGAGGCGTGGCGAGGCCGGCGGATCCATCCGCCCTCGGCGCTGCGGTGGTTCGAGCGGATCCGTCCGGCGAGGTCGTCCGCGTCTCCGACGTCGCGAACGTGAGCTGGGGCGGCCTGCCCCGCCTGGGCGCGGCGACCGCCGACGGCCAGGGTGAGCTCGTCTACGCGATGGCGCTCATGCTCCGGGACGAGAACGCCCTCGACGTGATGGGCCGGATCCACTCCGTGCTCCCCGATCTGCGGCGAGCGGCGCCGGACGACGTCCGGATCAAGCTCGTCTACGACCGCAGCCACCTCGTGGGCGCCACGCTCAAGACCGTCGGCAAGAACCTCCTCGAAGGCGGCCTCCTCGTGATCGTCGTGCTCTTCGCGATGCTGGGGAGCCTGCGCGCGGGGCTGTTGGTCGCGAGCGCCATCCCGTTCTCCATGCTCTTCGCCGCGGCGGGCATGGTGATGCTCGGGATCCCCGGCAACCTGATGAGCCTGGGCGCGATCGACTTCGGCCTCGTGGTGGACGGCGCGGTGGTGATGGTGGAGGCGATCTTCCACGCCCTCGATCCGCGTCGGAATCCCGCGCTCGCGAGCCTGAATCACGACGCCGAGGCGCGCAGGCGGCACGTGGCTGGGGTCGCGCGCAGCGTGGCGCGGCCCGTGTTCTTCTCGGTCATGGTGATCCTCCTCGTCTACCTGCCCGTGATCTCGCTCACTGGTGTCGACGGGAAGATGTTCCGGCCCATGGCCCTGACCATGGTCTTCGCGCTCGCCGGTTCTCTGATCTACGCCCTCACCGTGATCCCCGCGCTCTCGAGCTGGCTGCTCCGGCCCAAGGACGTGCCGAGCCGGGACCCGCTGCTGGTGCGCGCCGTCGACGCGCTCTACGCCCGCGCCCTCCCCCGCGCCACGCGGCGGCCCTTCGCCGTGGCGGCGGCGGGCGGCGCGATGCTGGTCGCCGGCGCCCTCGCCTTCTCGGCCCTCGGGACGGAGTTCGTCCCGCAGCTCGACGAGGGCGACCTGGTGATCCAGACCACCCGCGCCCCCGACACCTCGATCGAGTCGGCGGTGCGCGACGCCGGACGGCTCGAGCGGGTGCTCCGCGCCGCGGCGCCGGAGGTGCTGCAGGTGGCGTCCCGGATCGGCAGCCCGGCGGTCGCGACCGACACGATGGGCCTCGATCAGGCCGACGTCTTCGTCCACCTCGCTCCGAAGAAGGAGTGGCGAAAGGGCCTCACCCGCGATCGCCTCATCGAGGAGCTCGAGGAGGCGATCCAGCGCGACGATCCGGGCGGCGACTTCGCCTTCACCCAGCCGATCCAGATGCGCTTCAACGAGCTGGTCGGCGGCGAGGTCACGGACGTCTCCCTGAGCCTCTTCGGCACCGAGCTCGGCGAGCTGCGCGCGCTGGCCGAGAAGGTGCGGGACGCGATCGCGACGGTGCCGGGCGCGGCGGACGTGCGGGTGATGACGCCGCCCGACGTGCCGCTCCTCGAGGTGGAGCCGAACCCCCTCGCCGCGGCCCGGGCCGGGCTGACGGCGTCCGAGATCCTGGACGCGGTTCGGGCGATCCGCGTCGGCATCCCGGTGGGGACCACGTGGGTGGGCGCCGTGGAGGTGCCGATCGTGCTCCGGCTCGGCTCGGGCACCACCGCCTTCGGCCTCGGCGAGCTCCCGGTGGTGGGCCCGGGCGGAAGGCTCGTCCCCCTCTCCCGCGTCGCTGAGGTGAGAACGCTGAGCACTCCCAGCTTGATCAGCCACGACGACGCCCAGCGGCGCGTGGTGATCGGCCTCAACGTCCGCGGCGCCTCCCTCGGCGCCGTCGCGGACGACGCGAAGCGGGTGGCGGAGCCGATCCTCGGCGGGGCGAGCGGCATCCGCTGGGCTTGGGGCGGGCAGGTCGAGAACCTGCGGGCGGCCAACGAGCGGCTGATGCTCGTGATCCCGCTCGTGCTGGCGACGATCTTCCTCCTCCTCGTGGCCGCCTTCCACCGCGTTCGCCCCGCGGCGATCCTCCTCGTCCAGATCCCCTTCGCGACGGTCGGGGGCGTCGGCTCTCTCTGGATCCGGGACATGCCGCTGTCGATCTCCGCGGTGATCGGCTTCATCGCGCTCTCGGGGATCGCCGTGCTCAACGGCGTGGTCCTGATGCACCGCCTCCTGCACGACGAGGACGAGGGCATGTCTCCGGTCGAGGCGGCGACGGAGGCCGCTCTCTCCCGCGCGAGGCCCGTGCTGATGACGGCCCTCGTTGCGGCCCTCGGCTTCGTCCCGATGATGCTCGCCACGGGCATCGGCGCCGAGGTACAGCGCCCGCTCGCGACGGTGGTGGTGGGCGGCCTCTTCACCTCCACGCTCCTCACCCTCTTCGTGCTCCCGGTCCTCTATCCTCGTCTGGCGGGACGAGGCCGACGGGGCCAGGCGTTCGCAGGCTGATCGGAGGACGGTGCGATGCGGATCCTCGTGGTGGAGGACGAAGAGAAGCTGGCGCGCCTCGTCGCGCGAGGTCTCACGGAGGAAGGGCACGCCGTCGACGTCTGCGCGGACGGGGATCAGGCCGCCGAGCAGGCCCTCGCCAGCCCCTACGACGTGATCGTCCTCGACTGGTCGCTCCCGGGGCGCGACGGAGTCCAGCTCCTCCGACTCTGGCGGGAGCGCGGGATGCGCACCCCGGTGCTCATGCTCACAGCTCGCGGCACCGTGGGCGAGAAGGTCATCACCCTGCGTGCAGGCGCCGACGACCACCTGGTCAAGCCCTTCGCGTTCGAGGAGCTCCTGGCGCGCCTCGAGGCGCTCCATCGCCGCGGCGCCGGCGACGTCGGCACCCTCGCGCTGGGAACGGCTCGCGTGGACCGCGGCAAGCGCGCCGTGGTGGTGGGAGAGAAGAGCGAGCCCCTCACGGCCCGCGAGTTCGCGCTCCTCGACGAGCTGGCGTCGCGCAAGGGCGAGGTCCTCACCCGGACGCACCTGCTCAGCAAGGTCTGGGGCCTCGACTTCGAGGGCTCGCCGAACCTCGTGGACGTCTACATCGGATACGTCCGCGGCAAGCTGCGCGACGCCGGAGCGGAAGACGTGCGGATCGACGCCGTCCGCGGGATCGGCTACCGCCTCACGGTGGAGGGCGAATGAAGCTCGTCACCCGGCTCTGGACCTTTGGCGCCCTCGTGCCCGCCCTCGGCTGCGCCGCCGCCTTCCTCCTGGCCGGCGAGATCTTCCGGCAGTCGATGAAGGAGTCCCAGGACGAGGCGCTCCTCGCCCAGGCGACCACCGAGGCGATCAGCCTCTTCGACGCGCCGGACGCGGCGGTCCACCTCCACATGGAGATCTCGCCGCTCCTCGAGCAGGTGCGCCCCTTCGCGCCGGTTGCGAGCGTATACGGGCCCGACGGCGCGCTCCTGCTGGTGTTCCCGAAAGACGCCGAGGTTCCACCGAAGGTGGCGCCCTCGCCGCGGATCGAGGAGCCCGTGCTCCTCACCGACGAGGCTCGCAACGCGCGCGAGCTCCTGGTGACGCTCCATCACCCGAAGGAGCAGCGCCCCTACACCCTGCGTCTCGAGTCCAGCTACGGCGGGATCGACGCGACCATGCGGCGCTTCCACCTCGCCGCCGCGCTCCTCACCGGGGCGTTCTCGCTCTGCCTGGGCGTCTTCCAGGCCATCGGCGCGCGCAGCGTCGCGATCCGGATCGCCGGACTCGCCCGCCACGTCGCCGCCGTGGCCCGCGGCGACCTCGAGCGGCTCCCTCCCGACGACCGGGCCGGCGACGAGATCTCCGACCTGCGCGACGGCGTCGCCCATGCAACCCTCGAGCTCAAGGGCAACCGCGACGCCCGCGAGCGCTTCATCGCCGACGCGGCCCACGAGCTCCGCACGCCGCTGGCGGCGATGCGAACGTCTCTCGACCTCGCCCTGCGCCGCCAGCGCTCGCCGGAGGAGCTCCGCGAAGCGCTCACCGAGACACGCGACGAGGTCGACCGGCTCACGGCCCTCTCCTCCCGACTCCTCGACCTCGCGGCGATGCGGAGCGCGCCCCTCGCCCTCGAGACCGTCGACCTGCGCGAGCTCGCCGCGTCCAGCCACGCCGCCTACGAGGCGCTGGCGCAGGCCCGCGGCATCCGCCTGGTGCTCGAAGGGGGCTCCGTCCCCGCCAAGGGAGACCCCGCCACGCTCCGCCAGGCGATCGACAACGTGCTCCACAACGCGATCAAGCTCACGCGGACGGGCGGGACGATTCGCACGAAGATGGAGGTCTCCGGACACCGGGCGGCGATCGTGGTGGAGGACGAGGGCCCGGGGATCGCCGCGGCCGATCGCGAGGCGGTCTTCGAGCCCTTCCATCGTGTGATCCTGCAGGTGAAAGGGACCGGCCTGGGGCTGCCGCTCGTCCGCGAGATCGCGAGCCGCCATGGCGGGTCCGCCCGCTTCGAGGAGCCGCCTTCCGGGCGGGGCGCGCGCTTCGTCTTCTCCCTTCCGCTGCTCGGCTGAATACCGGCGGACCACTGCGCGCCTTGCGAGGCGCGGCACCGGACCGTAAGACTGTCGACCGCGATGCTTCCGACCAAACCCGTCAGACCCGGCGATCTGCTCGCCATCGTCGCTCCCAGCGGCCCCTATCCCGAAGAGCGGTACGCGAAGGGCCTCGCGGTCCTCCGGGAGCGCGGCTTTCGCGTGAAAGAGCTCCTCCCGCCGAGGCCTTGGCGCTACCTCGCCGCGGAGGATCGGGAGCGGTCGGCGGCGCTCTCGGAAGCCTTCGCCGATCCGGAGGTGCGGGCCATCTTCGCGGCCCGGGGCGGTTACGGCGCCATGAGGCTCCTCCCCTCGATCGACTGGGCCGCCGCCGCGCGGAGCGGCAAGGCCTTCGTGGGCTTCTCGGACGCGACCGCGATCCACCTGACGCTGCAGGACCGCGGCGCGCGCAGCGTCCACGGCCCGGTGATCACGCAGCTCGGCGAGCAGCCGCAGGAGGCGGTGGATCGGCTCTTCGCGCTCCTCGGCTCCGACGGGGCGCCTCCGCCGATCGCGGGGCGCACGGTGGTGCCGGGAACGGCAAGAGGCCGGCTCGTCGGCGGATGCCTGAGCCTCGTCTCGCGGCTGGTGGGGACGCCCTATTTCCCGTCTCTCGCCGGCTGCATCCTCCTCCTCGAGGACGTGGGCGAGAGGCCGTACCGCCTCGACCGGATGTGGACGCACCTCTCCCTCACCGGCGTTCTCGACGAGCTCGCAGGGGTGGCGATCGGCGACCTCACCTCCTGCGACGAGCCGGGCGCGGGCTTCACCGCCGCTCAGGTGCTCGAGGAGCTCGCGGCCTCCTCGGGCAAGCCGGTGATCTCGGGCCTGCCCATCGGACATGGGGACGTGAACCTCGCCGTCCCCCTTGGCGCCATGGCCGAAATCCGCGATGGATCGCTGCGTTTCGAGGAAGGCCTCTTGTGATCGACGCGCTCGCCCGGCTCCTCGACCGAGCGATCGCGGACGGCACCTGCCCGGCTGCCCAGGCGTGTGTGATTGCGCGTGAGGAGGAGCTCCACGCCTCTGCTCACGGAGCGGACACGGACAGCGAAACACTCTTCGACATCGCCAGCCTCACCAAGGTGATGGCGACCACGACCGCTGCGTACGTCCTCCTATCGCGAGGGACAGTCTCTCTCGACGATCGCGCTGCCTCGTTTCTCCCGGAGCTCGCGGGCGGCGGGAAGGACGGGATCCTCGTCCGGCACCTGCTCGCGCACACCAGTGGCCTGCCCGCCTGGCTGCCGCTCTTCGCCAAGGCCGGGAACCGGCAGGAGGTCCTGTCCGCCGCCGGGGCAGCGCCCCTCGAGACTCGGCCCGGCGAGCGCTGCGTCTACAGCGATCTCGGCTTCATCCTCCTGGGCGAGCTCCTGGCCCGTGCGTCGGGCATCCCCTTCGACGCGCTCTGCCAGCGGGAGATCTTCACGGCGCTCGCCCTCGACGACACCGCCTTCCGCCCGCTGCGTCACCGGGCCATCGCGCCGACGGGGCTCCTCCGGCCTCGGCCGCCGGCGCCAGGTCAGGAAGCGCTCCTCCCGGATTGTAGCGGCGTCCCGGAAGGACCGGGCGTGGTCGACGACGACAATGCCTGCGCAATGGGCGGAGTCGCGGGCCACGCGGGCCTCTTCTCCACCGCCCGCGACGTTGCGCGCTGGGGCGCCGCCATCCTCGAGGAGCGCCGCGGCGCCGGCCGCCTTGGACGCGCGGAGGTGCTCGAGGTGCTGCTCCGACCCGATCCCCACGAAGGACCGCCGCGGGCCCTCGGCTTCGATCTCCCGAGCGGCGAGCGACCGAGCGCCGGCTCGAAGCTCGGCCACGGCGGCCCCCTGGGCGCCGCCGGCCACCTCGGCTTTACCGGCTGCTCGATCTGGCTCGACTTCGATCGCCAGCTCTCGGTGGCGCTCCTCACCAACCGCGTCTTCCCCTCCCGCGCCAACGTGGCCGGAATCCAGCGCCTCCGCCCGGCCTTCCACGACGCCGTCGTCGAAGCGCTGGACGGCTGAAGAACGGCGGCCTGCCCGCTGCGGCCGAGGCCTTGTCGGTGGTATGGAAGCCCCAGCGCGGCAGACGCGCAGCAAGGAGCGAGGGCGATGGGTGAAGCCGTGACGAGCGCCGCGATCGGCGAGGCCGGACCTCTGGAGCGGATCCCTGCAGGCGTCCGGCGGATCCACCTCCTCGGCGTCGGCGGCACCGGCATGGGCGCGTTCGCCGCGCTCCTGAAGGCGGCGGGCTACGAGGTCACCGGCTCCGACGAAGCGCTCTACCCGCCCATGAGCGAGATGCTGCCGAAGTGGGGCATCGACGCCTTCCAGCCCTACGCCCCCGAGAACCTCGACCGCGCGCGCCCCGATCTCGTCGTGGTGGGCAACGTGATCCGCCGCGTCAACGTCGAGGCGGAGGCGATGCGCGAGCGCGGCCTGCCCCACGTCTCCTTCCCACAGGCCCTCGGCCAGCTCTTCCTCGAGGATCGCCACTCGATCGTCGTCGCCGGCACCCACGGCAAGACGACCACCACGTCGATGGCCGCGCACCTCCTCGCCGCGGCGGGCCGGGATCCTTCGGTGCTGGTCGGCGGCGTCGCCGGAAACTTTGGCGGGAACTTCCACCTGGGCACGGGCGCCGACTTCGTGGTGGAGGGCGACGAGTACGACACCGCCTACTTCGACAAGGGGCCGAAGTTCTGGCACTACCGGCCGCGGACGGTGATCTTCACTTCATGTGAATTCGATCACGCCGACATCTACCGCGACGACGCGCACTACGAGTCCTCCTTCGAGCGGCTGATGGAGCTGGTACCCGAGGACGGCCTCGTCCTCGCCTGCGCCTCGACCGGCGCGCCGGAGCGGATCGCGCGCGCACGCTGCAAGGGCCGCGTGGAGACCTACTCCGCCATGCCCGGCGTCGAGGCCGACTGGATCGCCGACGAGCTCCGCAGCGGACCGGAGGGCACCCGCTTCACCGTGCGCCGCCACGGGGAGAAGCTCTCCGAGGCGCTCCTCCCGCTGGGCGGCAGGCACAACGTGGAGAACGCGCTGGGCGCCATCGCCGCCTGCATGGATCGCGGCGTCACGGCGGAGGCCCTCGCCGCCGGCCTCGCAGACTTCCTCGGCGTCCGTCGTCGGCAGGAGCTCCGCGGCGAGCCCAACGGCATCCGCGTGATCGACGACTTCGCCCACCATCCGACGGCGGTGCGCGAGACCCTCGCGGCCGTGGCCGCCAAGAACCCCGGGCGGCGGCTCGTGGCCGTCTTCGAGCCCCGCTCCAACACCAGCCGCCGCTCGCTGCACCACGCAGCGTACGCCGCGAGCTTCGGTGAGGCCTCGCTCGCGATCCTCCAGGCGCCGCTCAAGCACGACAAGGTGCCCGAGGACGATCGCCTCGACGTCCAGAAGCTCTGCGCCGACATCACCGCCGCAGGCACGCCCGCACGAGCCTTCTCCACCCCCGACGAGATCCTCGCTTGCCTGCTCGAAGAGGCTCGCCCCGGCGACGTGATCCTCCTCATGTCGAACGGTGCCTTCGGCGGCCTCCCGGGCCGGCTGGTAGACGCGCTTTCGTCGCGCGCCAGCTGATCCGCTCTCGAGGCTCGAACAGAGGCCTCCACGACCGCGCCCAGCCCGCTCGCGACTCCTCCCGGTTCAGTGGATCGTCCGACCTTCGCCTTCGGCGGCCGGCGCCTGCTCGGCGCCGACCTTCGTCGCCTCGGCCACCTTGCCCTCGAGCTGATCCCCGAGTTTGTCGAGCTGCTCCATCGCGCGCGCCCTGGCTGGCGCCATTGCTTGCCTCTCTCGCTCGGAGACGGGGAGCAGGAACGCTGCCGCCGCGCCAAGGGCGACCGCGCCCAAGAGGAGGCCCGCGAGCTGCTCCTCCGCCCGCTCCTGGAAGCGGGCCGAGAGCTCCTCGCCGGAAGGCATCTGAGCCCGCGCCCGGGTCATCCGCTCCCTCACCTGGCCGCGCCGCTGGGCCGCTCGCTCCTTCGCCCTGGTCAATCGCTGGGATGCGCGCTCCCGCGCCGCGGCGATGCGCTCCGACGCCGGTGCGCCCCCGAGCTGCGCCTCGTGCTCGGTGAGACCCTCCTCCTCCTTCCGGGCGCCCATCAGCCGGGCGGCCATCGCGCCGATCAACCCGCCCGCCGCAGCGCCCATCAGCCCGAGGGCCGTCGGGCTCTCCGAAGCGCGAAGCCTCATTCGATCCGCAGCATCCATCGCCATTCGCCTCGCCTCTCCGGAGACGTAGCCGGGGGTCGCTCTCCTCGAGATCTCGTCCGCTATGTCGTTCAGGTTTCGCTGCGCGCGTGCGATCGCATCGAGTGCATCCTCTCGCTCGCCCATCTGCGCTCCTCCTCGATGACCCGCGCCGCGTCCTTGGGAACCGGCCGGACCTGCTTGAGCTTCACCACGCCGCCAAGTGCCGCGATTGCGCCGAGACAGAGGACGACGATCCCGATCAGGATGGCGGAGAGCCACAGCGGGATCACCAGAGCCAGGGCCACGATGCCTCCGGCGACCAGGGCGAGCACGCCCGCGAAGGCCAAGGCGGAACCCATGCCGACCGTCGCGCCTCCGGAAGCGGTGGACCTCACCTCGTCCCGGATCTCGGCCTTGGCGAGCCGCAGCTCCTCCCGAGCGAGCCGCTTCGAGTCCTCGAGGAAGAGCCTCACGAGCTCCGGGGTCGACATCGCGTCGTAGCGCTTGCCGGCCGGGGCGCGCTCTCCCCCGGGCGGCGGCTCCCTCCGTCCCGGCTCGCCTCCAGGAGGCGCCCCCGGAACGCGGGTCCGGGCACGAATGCGCCGTGGGTGCACGACCCTTCCGGCCTCCACCCGCGGCGCCGCCCTGGGAGCTTCGCCGCCGCGCTCCAGCACCTCGCTCTCGGCCTCGCCGTGCTTCCTGCGGGCTGCCGCCGCGCGGCGCCTCTCCTCATGCAGCTCGTCGAGGGCCGCGGTCGTCACCTCCCGGAGGTTTCCCTCCTCGAGGGTTACGCCCGCCCGCTCCGCCTCCTCGATCGTGTGGCGATCGGCGGCGCTCTTGTAGAAGCGCTCGTCGCGGGCGCCCTCGAGGTCGCGCCTGGCCGCCTTCTCCTCGAGCTCCCGCTTCTCACTCTCGGTGTATCCCTCGTGTTCCATGGCTCGTCAGCTCCGCAGGAGTCTCACTCCGAGGAACCCCAGCGCAAACGCACCGCCGAGGATCACGCCTGGATGCGCCTTCACGCTCTCGCTCAAGTCTTCGATGACCTCGGACGCGGAGCGCTTGCGCAGGATCCCGGCGGCGTTCCGGATCCCCTCCGCTGCGCCCGAGGCGATCCGCTGCTGGGACTCGTGGCCCCGTTTCCCGAGCACATCGGAGAAGTCGTCGAGGGAGGAAGCGAACTCCTCGAGGCCGGTGACGAACTCCCCCTTCCTCGCCTCCGCCACCGTCGCGATTCGCTTGCGAACGGGCCGGTGCGCCTCCTCCGCCTGCTCTCCCTCCTCGGTCCCCTTCGTCTCCCTGGCTTCCTCCGTTTCCTCCGCTTCGGATTCATAGGAGGCAGAGACGCGCTCTCCTTCCGAGAAGGACTCGGTCCGCATGTCGGATCGCTCGTATTCCTCGAGCCTCTCCAGCGGACCCCTGGGGCGGGATCCCTCGTTGCTCTTCTCGTCCACCTCGCACCTCCTCCTCGGGCCGGCGCTCCGCCGCGGGGCGTCCTTCACCCCAACGTAGGCAGCACCATGCGGGTAGTGAATGAACGTGGGCGGAGACGGTCGCCCTGCGGGCAGGCAACCGACGTGAGACGAGTGTGCGCGCCTCTACTCGAGAGGCTGACAGTGCGGGCAGAAGACGCTCGAGCGCCCTCCCAGCACGATCTGCTGGAGCTCGTTGCCACAGCGGGGGCAGGCCTCTCCCGCCCGCTGGTAGACCAGGAAGGGGTTCTCGCTCCCCGGCTCCTCGACGTATTTGATCTCGTCGCCACCCGTCCATTCGAGCGTGTGCTCGATCGCTTCGTCGATCGCGCGGACGAGGTCTTTCACCTCCGCGAGCGAGAGCGTCTTCGCCACGCGCGCCGGGTGGATCTGGGCGCGGAAGAGCGCCTCGGTCGCCTGCACGTTGCCGAGCCCGGCGATCACGGCCTGATCCATGATCGCGACCTTCACCGTGCGTGCGGTCCTCTGCAGCTTCTCGTGGAGCCGCTCCGGATCGAGGCCGTCCAGGAGCGGATCGGGGCCGAGCTTGCGGATCACCGGGAGCTTCAGGAGCTCGCTCGCCCGATGGATGGCGATCCGTCCAAAGAGGCGTTGGTCGTCGTAGACGACGAGGTCGTCTCCCTCGAGCGAGAGCGTCGCCCGCGCGTGGTCCGGAGGCGGATCGTCGGGGGAGCGCCGCAGCCACTTACCGGTCATGCCCAGGTGGCTGAGCATGCCCACGTCGTCGTCGAAGGAGAGGAGCAGGTACTTGCCCCTCCGATCGATCCCCTGGAGCGTGCGCCCGCTCAGCTCCTTCTCGAAGGCGTCACGGCTCGAGCCCCGGAAGATCCGGGTGTCCGGCGCGGAGGCGCGCTCGATGGTGCGGCCCTCCATCCAGCGGCGAAGACACCGGGCGGCGAACTCGACTTCCGGCAGCTCGGGCATCGTCCCCTCGCAGTCCCGACAATCCGGGCCGGAGCGTGTGAAGAACTCGGTCCCGCCACGCGGGCCCGGGTTCTTCAGCTCGCGCTTCGCGCGAGAGCGCTCCTTTTCGTTTGCTCCGCCTTCGGCTCCGCGAGAGTTCGTGAGTTCCTCACGAACTGTCAGTCCGAGACCTGCTTGTAGCCGAGGCTTCGCAGCGTCGACCGCAAGCGCTCGGCGGCGGCGTCGAGATCGGCGGGGTTCGGGTTCCGGTCCTGGTTGGCGAAGTTCATGTCCTGGAGGGTGCGGATCGGCACCAGGTGCAGGTGCACGTGGGGCACCTCCAGGCCGGCGATCATCATCCCGACCTTCACCGGCTGGAAGGCCTGCTGGATCCCCTTCCCGACCGCCTGGGCCACCTCGGTGAGGTGCGTGGCCAGGTCCTGCGGCAGGTCGATCCAGTGATCGATCTCGTCGCGGGGCACCACCAGCGTGTGGCCTGGAGCGAGCGGCGCGATGGTGAGGAAGGCCACGCAGCGATCGTCCTTCCAGACGAACCGGCCAGGGAGCTCGCCGCGGATGATGCGGGTGAAGAGGGACGCCATCTCGTGGACCTCGTCGGTAGACGCCCGGCGGACGGCCGGGCGAATTTTCGAGCGATGGTAGAGCGGCGGCGCCGATGCCGGAAGCCAAATCACGCCGTGCAGAAGCGGGTCACCGCGTCGTGCAGGAGGCGCATGCCGAAGCCGAATCCGTCCACCGGGATCCGCTCGTTTTTGTCGTGGAAGAGCTCCGCAAAAGGGAGCCCCGGCGGGAGGCCCACGGGAGCGAAGCCGTACCACTTGGTCCCGAGGCGGGAGAACGCGAGGGCGTCGGTGAAGCCGGGGACCATGTAGGGCACGGGGATTCCCGCGGGATCCGCACGCCGGATCGCCGCGGCGAGGGCTTCGAATAGCGGCGTCCGAGGCGAGACCTCCAGCGCGTCGAGGACGCGGACGACCTCGAGCTCCACGTCCTCGCCCACCACCGCACGAAGCTCGTCCAGGAGCCTGGCTCCCGCAGCACCCGGGAGCGTGCGCCCATCGAGGCCCGCCTCCGCCCTGTCGGGGATCACGTTCAGCTTGTCCCCTGCACGGAGCATGGTCGGCGCCACCGTGTTCGAGAGCACCGCCCGCAGGGATCTCGCCAGCGCCCTGTCGGGCAACGCGCGGAGGATCCATGGAGCGAGGCGGGGATTGAGCAGCGCCCGGAGCGCGAGCCCCTTGGGCGGGCCGACGGCCTGCGCCGCGGTCTCCAGGAAGCCGCGGGTCGCGTCGGTGGCATGGATCCGGAGCGGCCGCCTCTCGAGGCGGGCGATGGCGGCGGAGAGCTTCCCGACCGCGCTCTTCTCGCGAGGCATCGAGCCGTGGCCGCCCTCGCCCCTGGCGGTCGCCTTGATCCAGAGCACGCCCTTTTGCGCCACCTGGATCGGGTAGAAGCGGCGGCCCTCCAGGTGGAGGGTGAAACCGCCGATCTCACCCAGCGCATACTCTGATCTCACAAGCTCCGGGTGGTGATCCACGAGCCAGGCCGAGCCCAGGTCGCAGCCCGCCTCCTCGTCCGCCACCAGCGCGAGGATCACGTCCCGCTTCAGCTTCGCGCCGGTGCGAGCGAGGGAGCGGAGCAGGGTCACGCACATGGCCGCGTGGTGCTTCATGTCGATGGCGCCGCGGCCCCACACGAAGCCGTCGCGGATCTCGCCGGCGAAGGGCGGGTGCGTCCAGCCTTCACCGGCGGGGACCACGTCGAGGTGGGCGGTGAGCAGGAGCGGCGGGGCCTCGCCCGAGCCCTTCCAGCGGCAGACGAGGTTGGTGCGATCCCTCGCGCCCTCGAGGAGCACGGGCTCGAGCCCATCCTTCCGCAGCAGCTCGGCGCACGCTTCGGCGGCGGGACGCTCGTTCCCCGGCGGGTTCGTGGTGTCGATCCGAAGGAGCGTGACGAGGAGGCGCAGCGCCTCGTCCACCCACTCTTCGGCGAGGTCCCCGTAGGTCGTCTCGTGCACCGCTTCCCCCTCCCGCGCCTGCGGTCCTACTGCGGCGCGCCGCGCTTCCCTTCCGACTGCGGGGCAGACGCTCCGGACCTCACGACCTTGCCGCGGGCGAGGAAGCCCGCGACGACCTCGCCCAGCGCCGCGAGGCGGCCGCCGGCACCCGACCTCAGCTGCGTGAGGCCGCGCGCGAGGCGGAGCACCGAGGCGTCGTACGGGTACCACCACAGCTCCCGCTTGGCGCGGCTGCGGTCGACCAGGACGAACCTGGGCCGGGTGAGCTCGTCGAGCATGTGCGGGCTGTTGGTCACGCCGAAGCCGCTGCCCCGCACGCCTCCCCAGGGCGCCTGCGCGAGGCCGCCCGTGAAGGCGTGGTTGTTCACGGTGATCACCCCGGCGTGGATCCGCCTGCCGAGGCGCTCGGCGCGATCCGTGTCCTTGGACCAGACGCTCACGGTGAGACCGTAGGCAGAGGCGTTCGCTCGCTTTACCGCGTCCTCCTCGTCCCTCACCCGGACCACGGGGAGCACGGGACCGAAGGTCTCCTGCGCCACGAGCGCGAGGTCGTCGGGAGGCCCGAGCACTAGAGTCGGAGCCAGGTGGAGTCCCTTCTCGCCGCTCTCGCCTCCCGCGACGGAGACGCTCCGACGGCGGGCCTCGTCGAGCTGCGCGTCGACGATCGCCTTCTGGGCGGGCGTGGTGAGGGGGCCGATCTCCACGCTTCCCTCGGGGCCCGGCCCCACGCGGAGCGCCGCGACCTTCTCGCGAAGGAGCACCTCGAAGCGATCGGCCACCGACTCCACGACATAGCAGCGCTCGATCGCCGCACAGTTCTGTCCCGCGTTCGCGAACGCGCCCCAGACCACGCCGTTGGCGGTCCTCTCGAGGTCCGCGTCCGCGAGGACGATCGCCGCGTCCTTACCCCCGAGCTCCAGGGTCACGGAGGTGAGCTTCTCGGCGCAGGCCCGCGCCACCGCGCGACCCGTGCGAGGCGAGCCGATGAACACCAGGTGGTCCACGCCAGCGCCCACGAGGGCGCTCCCCTGCTCGCCGCCGCCCTGGACCAGGGCGAAGAGGCCGGGGGGCAGGATCCCGTCGAAGATCCTCGCCAGGAACGCGCCGCTGCGGGCTGCGTGCTCCGACGGCTTGAGGATCACCGCGTTCCCCGCGAGGAGCGCGGGCACCACCGTGCGGAGCGGGAGCATCAGCGGGAAGTTCCACGGGCTGATCGCCGCCACCACGCCGCGGGGCAGGTGCTCGACCACGCCGCTCTTTCCGGGGAAGAGCACCGGGTTCACCGGCACGCCATCCGCCTGGAGGAGCAGCGGTCCCTTCGAACACCAGTAGTCAAACAGATCGGCACACGGGACGATCTCGGAGAGGTAGCTCTCCGCGCGGGGCCTGCCGTTCTCCTCCTCGAGGATCGCGGCGGCCTCCTCGGCCCTCTCGAGGAGACGCTTGCCCGCCTTGCGGAGCAGCGCCGCCCGCTCCTTCACGGGCCGCAGCGCCCACTCGTGCTGGGCATCTCTCGCCCGGGAGACGATCCCCGCGAGCTCGCCCGCTGGAGTGATCGCGAGGGGCTCGAGGGGCGCGCCGTCGATCGGCCGCACCCCGCGGATGAAGCCGCCCTCGATCACCGGGGTCGACGCGGCCCCGGGCTCCGAGCCCACGCTCCGCCACTCGACCTTGGAGGGATCCGGCTGCACGCAGGAGGCGAGCTTGGCGCGCTTTCCCTTCACGAGGATCCACGCCAGGCAACCGAGGCCCACGATCGCCTGGATCGGGCCTACGACGTTCAGCGCGGTCTGGAACGGCGCCACATCCTTCACCGGAGGTGCGAGGCCCGCGTGATAGGTCTCGTAGGTCCCTACGTGGAAGTACTGGTCCCAGGTGACGAGCCAGATCAGGATCCAGGCGCCCAGGCCGAGGACGACGTTGGCGATCGCCCAGCCCATCTTCCCCGTGCGGACGAGGTGGAGGGAGACGGCGGCGCCGGCAGCTCCAGCAGCGACTACCGAAACGAAGAAGACCGGCGAAACCCAGACCAGTGAGAGCTGCGACTCGGGCAGGAGGTAGGCGTACATCCACGCCGGCCAGCTGAAGAGGAAGTACTGCACGGAGATCGCGAAGACGACGACGAAGAGCATCGCCACGCGAAAGGCCGCACGGCCCCGCCCCGCGCGCACCAGCTTCGTCCCGAGGAGGACGAAGAGCGCGGCGAGGCCATATGCGGTGGGTGGGTCGAGCGGGACGGTCGGCGCAGCTCCTGGGGCGGTGGGCAAGGTGGCGGCCGGCCGCCTCGGGGGAGCCGAGCCCCCGAAGCTTGATCCGAGCACCGTCAGCCAGTGTAAACGCCCTGGAATAGCGCGACATGCCGCGCGGATTCCGTGCGTCCATCGGACGACGATCCGATGGACGCGGCGCCAGCGCGAGAGCGCTCCTTTCCGTTTGCTCGGCTGCTCCAGCTCCCCTGGGGCTCCCCTGGGGCTCCCGGGGGGCTCGCGGTGCCGATCAGGCCTCGAAGAAGCGCGCAAGGACCGCCGCCATTCGCTCCGGATCCTCGGCGCCCCCCTGCTCGCGGATCGAGTGCATGGAGAGCATCGGATTCCCGACGTCGATGGTGCGGATGCCGAGCCGCGCGGACGAGATCGGCCCGATCGTGCTCCCGCAGGCGAGATCGGTGCGGCTCACGAACTTCTGGAAAGGGACGTTCGCGTCCCTGCAGAGGAGCTCGAAGAAGGCCTCGCCCTCCGCGTCCGTAGCGTAGCGCTGCTGGGCGTTCACCTTGATCACCGGGCCGCCGTTCAGCCGGGGCTGGTGGTGGGGCTCGTGCTTGTCGGTGAAGTTCGGGTGGAGCGCGTGGGCCATGTCGGCGGAGATCTGCCAGGAGCGCGCGGAGGCCCGATGCAGCGCCTCGGCGCCACCTGCCGCGATCCGGGTGAGCACGTCCTCGACCAGCGAGCCGCCCGCGCCAGAGGTCGAGCCGCTCCCCACCTCCTCGTGATCATAGAGGCAGGCGATCTGGGTGGACTGCGCCGCCGGCGCGCGGAGGAGCGCGGTCAGGGCGGCGTGGCAGGACGCCTGATTGTCGAGGCGGGGCGAGAAGATGAACTCACCGCGCAGACCGCCGACCGCGGGCGGCTGCACGTCCATCAGCGAGAGATCCCACGAGAGGATCCGCTCCTCCTCGACCTCGAGCTCGGCGGCGAGGACTGCGCGGAGGTTCTTCGGAAGCGAGTCGTCCGTCAGCGCCAGCACCGGCGGGAGGTGGAGCTGGTTGTTCAGGATGAGGCCCTTCTTCGTGACCTCGCGGTCGAGGTGGATCGCGAGGGAGGCCACCCGTGCCATCGGACGCGCCATGGTCACCAGGCGCCGCTCCAGGCCGCCGGGCTCGTCGCCGCGGAGCACCACCTTGCCGGCCAGGCCGAGGTCGCGGTCGAGCCAGGTGTGCGTGAGCACGCCGCCGTAGACCTCCACGCCGAGCTGGCGGTAGCCGTCCTTGGTGAAGTCCGCGTTCGGCTTCACCCTGAGGTTGGGCGAGTCCGTGTGCGCGCCGACGAGGCGAAAGCCCGCGTCCGCCGCAGCGCCCATTCCCACCCGGAAGAGGACGATGGCTCCGCTGCGGGCCACCATGTAGCCGCGGCCGGGCTCGAGATCCCAGGCGTCGCCTTCTTCCACGCGCAGGAATCCCGCCGCGGCGGCGCGGCGCTCGACCTCCGCCACGCAGTGGTACGGCGTCGGGCTGGCCTCGATGAACGCGAGGAGGTCTGCCGTGGTCGAGTGGATCGAGGGAGGCGAGGAGGGCTTGCGCAAGGGAGGTGCTCCGGAGAGAGACGTTCGCTCCGGATTACCCGCGCCGGGAGGCCAGCGTCAACCGGCGTCGGGCTTCACGGACCTGCGCATGCCGGAACCCGTTCCGCTCCACGCGGGGTGAAGCGCCCGCGGCCACCAGTCGCCCCGCGCGGGGTGGGGTCCTCAGTGAAGCGCGTCAGGCAGCGCCAACACGAACTCGGCCACCTCGGCCTCGAAGGTGCTGCCGTCTGGCCGCTCCATCGTGAACGTGCCGCGCATCGTCCCGATGGGCGTCTGCAGGGGCACCCAGCTCGTGTATTCGAATGTTTCACCAGGAGAAAGATTGGGCTCCTTCCCCACGACGCCCGGACCCTCGACTTCCTCCTCCCGGCCCACGCCGTCCTGGATGAACCAGTGGCGGCGCCGGAGGCGGGCGGGCCCCTCACCCTCGTTGCTGATCCGGATCGTGTAGGTGAACGCGTAGATCCCTCTTGCGGCGTCGGAACGCTCCGACCAGAAGGCCGGACGGACCTGCACGCGGATCCCCTGGGTGACGGCGATGGACATGGCAGAGGGTATGCCCCGCGGCGCGCCCAAATGCAAAGGCGCGCCGCGCGGTCGACACGTCCGATCGCCGAGGCCGCGCGGCCCGTCGAGGCTCGCGCGGACCCGGCACGGCAGCGCTCAGCGGTAGAGAGCCACGCCGACTCCCACGGAGATCAGCTCGCCGGATTCCAGGCCCCAGAGCGAGATCGTGCCGTTCGGCGCCGCCGGCATCGCGGTCCAGGTGGTGCCGTTCCAGCGCCGGAGCTGCTTCCCGGTGATGAGGAGGATGTAGGCCTCGTTCGGCGAGACCACCCAGACACCGCCGATGGTGTCGGTGGTGCCGGTGGGCACGTGGGTCCAGCTCGAGCCGTCCCAATGGACGGCGACGCCGTTCTCACCGACCGCCCACACGTCCGTGGCGCTGCTGCCGTGGATCGCGTTCAGCTTCGCAGTGGTGTTCGACGCCTGGGACAGCCAGCCGGAAGGACCATGGGCGAAGATCGTCCCCGCGTTGCCAACCACCCAGGCCTCGCCGCTCGGCGCCGCCCAAAGGCCGTAGAAGCTCTCCGTGGTCGCGAGGGTCTCCTTCGTCCAGTCGCTGCCGCTCCAGCCGAAGAGGTTTCCCGAGGCTCCCGCGAGCCAGACGTTGCCGTTCGAGCCGCCGAGGGCGTTGAGCACCGGCGAGAGGGTCCCGCCCGCCTGGGTCCAATGGACGCCGTCCCATCGGAAGGTCCGATACGAGTTGTTGACGGCGAGCCAGAGGGTGCCCGCTCCGTCCGCCCAGATCGCGCGGACCGTCGAATTGGAGGACCCCGGCCAGCCCAGGCTGGTCCAGGTGGAGTCGCCGTCCCACTCGAAGATCTCCCTGCCGCAGGTGACCCAGAGGCCCAGCGCGTCACCCGCCACCTTCTGGCAGTAGCCCGGATCGGGGACGATCCACTGGAACGCATGGTCCCAGGCAGGAGGCGGCGGGACGAAGCACTGCTTTCGACCCTCGACCACGCCGCAGCGCTCACCCGCGCCGCAGGTGCCGCAAGCCACCTCGCGCTGCTCGCCACAGGCGTCCGTGACCAGGATCGGACCGCACGAGGCCTCGGCGATCAAGCAGAGCCCCGAGTCCGTCTCGGGGATGCACGCGCCAGCTCCTCCGGTGCCTCCGGTGCCGCCACTCTGGCCCGCGTCGCCGCCGGTGCCACCCTGGCCGGCATCGCCGCCGGTGCCACCCTGGCCCGCGTCGCCGCCGATGCCGCCCTGGCCTGCGTCACCGCCGCTGCCGCCCTGGCCCGCGCCGCCGCCGGTGCCGCCCTGGCCTGCGTCACCGCCGCTGCCGCCCTGGCCTGCGTCGCCGCCGCTGCCGCCCTGGACTGCGTCGCCGCCGCTGCCGCCCTGGCCTGCGCCACCGCCGCTGCCGCCCTGGCCTGCGTCGCCGCCGCTGCCGCCCTGGCCTACATCACCGCCGCTGCCGCCCTGGCCCGCGTCGCCGCCCGTGCCGCCGGTGCCGCCCTGACCCGCGTCGCCGCCGCTGCCGCCGGGCTCCAAACCGTTAGAAATCGCCTCCGTGCCACCGCACGCAAAAGACAAAACGAGACATGCGACGCCCATGGCGCCGCCAATCGATCGGAACTGCATGTACGTAAACCTCGCGCCCCCCTTCGCGCGGGGAGCCGCGACGGCGCCCGAGATCGGGCCGCCTGCGAACGTGCATCGGCGCGACCATCGCGCCGAGGACGGGCACGTCTTCGTTTCAGCCTTGGGCAGGTTTCCTGGCTCTCGGGCGCAGGCCGCGCGAGGCGACCTGCAGCGCTCCCGGCCTTCCCCTCCCACGCGAGGGAGAGTGGCCACGTCCTTGGAAGCGCCTTGACCCGATTACAGTGGCGGAACCGCGCCGGCTTCGAACCGGCTTCCCTTTTCTCCGCGACGAGCGGAGCACCCACGGCTTTCGTCCGGCGCGCAACCTAGGCGGAGGTCCCCTAGCCGTCAAGGCCGACGCAGTGCAACGGCTCGCGGCAGCGGCGGCAGCTCGCGGCCCGCCTGCATCGATCCGCCCCCTGCCGCGGCGGGGGGCGGATTATCGATACGTGGCCTAGTACCGGTAGTGGTCGGACTTGAAGGGGCCGTCCACCGGCACGCCGATGTACTTCGCCTGCTCCTTGGAGAGCTTCGTGAGCTTGGCGCCGAAGGCGTCGAGGTGGAGGCGCGCCACCTTCTCGTCCAGGTGCTTGGGGAGCGTCTGCACGGTCTTGCCGTACTTTTCGGCGTTGGCGTGCAGGTCGAGCTGCGCGAGCACCTGGTTGGAGAAGGAGTTCGACATCACGAAGCTCGGGTGGCCGGTGGCGCAGCCGAGGTTCACGAGCCGCCCCTCCGCCAGCACGATGATGCTCCGGCCGGTGGCCTTGAACTTCCACTCGTGGACCTGGGGCTTGATCTCGATCTTCTCGACCTCGCCGCGCTCGCGCATCCGCTCGAGGCCGGCCATGTCGATCTCGTTGTCGAAGTGGCCGATGTTGCAGACGATGGCGTTGTGCTTCATCTGCCGCATGTGCTCGGCGGTGATGATGTCCTTGTTGCCCGTCGTGGTGACGAAGATGTCGAAGGTCCCGACGACGTCCTCGAGGGTGACCACGTCGAGGCCCTGCATGCAGGCCTGGAGCGCGCAGATCGGGTCGATCTCGGTGATCGACACCTTGGCGTCCTGACCCTTGAGCGACTGCACCGAGCCCTTGCCCACGTCTCCGAAGCCGCAGACCAGCGCGCGCTTGCCGGCGATCATCACGTCGGTGGCCCGCATGATCGCGTCGATCAAGGAGTGGCGGCAGCCGTAGAGGTTGTCGAACTTGCTCTTGGTCACCGAGTCGTTGACGTTGATCGCCGGGAAGAGGAGCGTGCCGTCCCTCTGCATCTCGTAGAGGCGGTGGACACCCGTGGTGGTCTCCTCGGACACGCCGCGGATCCCGGTGGCGATCGGCTCCCAGAAGCCGCGGTCCATGGCGAGGACGTCGCGCAGGAGGGTGAAGATCACCTGCTCCTCGAAGACCTTGGTGGAGGCCGGATCCGGCGCCTTGCCGGTCTGGCTCACCTCGAGGCCCTTGTGCACCAGGAGGGTCGCGTCACCGCCGTCGTCGACGATGAGGGTCGGGCCCTTCCCGTCCGGCCAGCGGAGTGCCTGGAGGGTGCACCACCAGTACTCCTCGAGGGTCTCGCCCTTCCAGGCGAAGACCGGCACGCCGGCGGGCTTGCTCGCGGTGCCCTTGGGACCCACCACCACCGCGGCCGCGGCGTGGTCCTGGGTCGAGAAGATGTTGCAGGAGACCCAGCGCACGTCGGCGCCGAGCTCCACCAGCGTCTCGATCAGCACCGCCGTCTGCACGGTCATGTGGAGGGAACCCATGATCCGCGAACCGGTCAGCGGCTTGGACGCGGCGAACTCCTTCCGGATCGCCATCAGGCCGGGCATCTCGTGCTCGGCGAGCTCGATCTCCTTGCGGCCGAAGCGCACCGTCTCGGGCGAGAGGTCGCGCACCTTGTAAGGCAGGTCCGAGACGAGCGGCAGCCCGGTGGACATGAAGGCGGGGACCTGGGTCATCGAGGCAGGCGAGGACATGTGGACTTCCCTTTCGTGAGGAGTCGAGGCGGAGGGGATAGCGCGAGAGGAGCCCGACCGCAACCGCGACGGCACACCCCCCACAAGGTCGTTCGTAGGTTCATTCTTCGCCCCGTGGGGGCATCGGTCCCCAGAGCGCCTCGAGGTCGAGCTCCAGCTCTTCGAACGGCTCGGCCCGCGCCCGCTCGCTCTCCTCGAAACCCCCAACGATCAGAAACCGACTGTGCTCGCTACGAAGGACCTGGAGCGAGCGCTCGAGCGGATCGAGGAGCCAGACATACCGGACGCCGGCCCGGGCATAGAGGCGAATCTTGCGGATCCGGTCGAGGCGCGCGGTCGAGGGCGAGAGCACCTCGCAGACCCAGTCGGGCGGAAGCTCGAAGAAGGGCGCGTCCGGAGGTACGGGCAGGCTCTCCTTCCTCCATCCGGCGAGGTCCGGGACCAACACGTCCGAGCCAAGGTGCAGCTCCGGCTCGTCGACGATCCACCAGCCGCCCGGGCCGTTCCGACCGATCTGGAAGGGGCCATAGAGCTCCCCGCCCAGCGCGGAGCTCACCATGGCGTGGCGATTACCCGGGCGAGGCGATGCCCAAAGCTCGCCCTCCACGATCTCGCCGATGAGGTGCTCGGGGAGCGCCTCGAGCTGCTCGTAGGTCGCTGGGCGTTTTCCGATCTTCTTCGCGGTCATACGAATCCCCCGAGTCTTGCATGCCCCCTCCGACACTACCGCCCGACTGGCATCCCGCACGCGCCGACGGATCGGCGAGGCGTACCGTCGGGCAACCAAAATCCGACGGGCTACGCCCAGAGCGCCTGGAGGTCGAGCTCCACCTCGTCGAACGGCTCCGCCCGCACCCGTGCGGCCTCCTCGTGGCCCTCGACGATCAGGAATCGGCCGTGGTCGTTTCGCAGCACCTCGAGCGAGCGCTCGAGGGGATCGAGGAGCCAGACGTGCCCGACACCGGCCCGGGCATAGAGTCGCATCTTGCGGAACCGGTCGAGGCGCGCGGTCGACGGCGAGAGCACCTCGCAGACCCAGTCGGGCGCCACCTCGAAGAAAGGGAGGCGGACGCTGGGAAGCCGCTCCTGCCGCCAGGCCGCCAGGTCCGGCACGAGAACGTCCGGGCCCAAGTGGAGCTCCGGCTCGAGGAGGATCCACCAGCCTCCGGGGCCATTACGCCCGCGGTGGAAAGGGCCATTGAGCTCGTAGCCGAGCTGCAAGGCGGCAAACGAGTGCCGGCCCGAGGGCCGTGGGCTCGCGATCAGCTCGCCCTCCACGATCTCGCCGACGAAATGCTCCGGCAGCGCCTCGAGCTGCTCGTAGGTCGCCGGGCGCTTCCCGGATTTCTTTGCGGACATGCTCATCCCCCGAGTCTTGCACGCCCCTCCGACACTACCCCGCCTACCCGCCCCCGGCGAGCATCCCGCTCGCGCCCTCGATCGACTTGCCGCTCGAACCGACTCCCGCCGGTTGGACCGGTCCGGCTGTACCCGCCCCCATGCCCCACTATCAGTTGAATGGAACGCCGATGGAATCGAACTTCGACAGGTCGTATCGATACACGGAGTTGGCGTCTTTGCCCCAGTTGGCTCCCCAGCCGGAATAGGTGACGTAGAGGTATTCGCTCGTGAGCGTGTGGTCGATGGGGAGCTGCTCGCCTACAGAGCCGAACCAACGTTTCGACCAATCCGATGTACGAATGAGGATGAGACTTGTGTCGCGAGGACCACTCTCATTCCCGTTGAAGACTTCGACAGAAATGAAATCATCAGCGCTTTTTATTTTTTGCGGAAGGCCGACCAGGCCAGCCATCACAGGGCCAAGCGTGACTTTCGGCTCTTTTTCCAAAACTCGCGGAGCGAACCAAACAGCGATTGCCCCAGGAAGCCCATCAACTCCCCGTGCTGCACCGACAATCCTGGCACGATCCAATCCAACTGCCCACGTCCGCCATGGGAGATCGGAGATGACGGTTCGCAAACCGCGACCGTCAGGAGCCCATGCCCGAATCCGAGAACCGTTCTCGAAGGATTTCCTTTCAGCCCAAATGGCCAGATCTGCATCCTCCGCCCCAGACTCGACCATATACCCATCCTCCACGTCATCCAGGAGCGAAACATCGCTCGACCCAGGAACCAGCGACGCGCTGATGGTTTGAGGGCAAAGAAAGAACGTTCGACCACCATTTCGGAACTCGAGCGTTGAACAATATTTATCCCTGGCGTCGGCGAGCCGTGGTGGCTTCTGCCAAAGCCAGCGGCCGTATGAAATCTCCCAGGTCCCCTTTACGATCTTCAGCTCCCGCTCGTCGGTCTCGGTCGACATCATCACATGGAAAGCGTTGTCGAAGCTGTAAACACGATACGAACATGGTTGCATCAGTGGCTCGCGGATCCGCTGCAACGCTGCAACCGTCTTGCCGGTTCCAAGATCGATGATTCTCCTCAGACCTCGCGCGCTCTCACCCAAGGTCTTCGAATCGTAAAGAAAAGAATAAGACGTCGTTAGGACAGCCCGCTCTTCGCCCTCTGCAAACATGGTACTCAATCGAGGATTCAAACCCGAGCCGAACCCCTGAGACGTATCGGCTCTTTCGCAGCCTGAACCACAGTTCGCCCACTGAAGCGCCTGGACCGGAAGCTCGGCGGGATCGGCTTCGAGAATCCTACAACCGCTGGTATCGAATGGGCTCTCGAGACCTGACCTCCAGATCGAGTCGTCCCCGAGCCACAGCGGAAAGGGATCGGGGGCGCCGGCCGCTCCACCGGTTCCAGACGCCACTTCGCCCCCTGCGCCGCCGATCGAAGGATGTCCTCCGCCTCCGCCCTTACCGCCGCTCCCCGAAGGGCCGCTCGGAAGCGGCCCCCGGATGCCATCAGTGCAGGCAGCCATGCATAGGAATGAGGCCGCCGCACCGGTGATCACCGCAACAGCCAGCGAACCGATTATAGAGCGGTGCATGGCTCCCCCTTAACGAACTCACGCGGCTCAAGGCTATCCATGCGGAGCTCCCCATTGGCATCCCGGACCGGGAGCACTGGACCGAGCGTGCCCGTGACCGGAGCCTCGAGAGGCTCGCCGTCCCGACCGCGTTTGCCCAAAAAAGCCGGCAGGCCGTTTGGCTTTAGCTGGATCAGCCAAGATGTGTAGCTCGCAGTGTGGGCAGCAGTGAGAACGATCTCTCCCTCCAGGGTTACCGAGAGCGGTGAGTGTCAACATAGTTGTCGCCTCCCCGGTCATGCGGCCGCGGTCCTCTCTGGCGTGAGCCTTACGTGCTGAATGCGAGACCAGTTTCTCGTAGAACCGCTCCAGCGTTCGGGCCATCGCTCGCGCGCAGCCGCATAGACGCCAGCACGCTTCTCGAGAATCGCGAGGTCCTGTCCGGCATGGCGCTGCGCGGGAGTCACAAACCGGATTCCACTGTGGAGGTGCGTCGCGTTGTACCAAGCGACGAAACTCTCGACCCAGGCACGTGCCACGGCGAGCGAGGCGAACGGCCTCGACGGGAAGTCAGGCCGATACTTCATCGTGCGGAAGTGCGCCTCCGCGAACGCGTTGTCGTTGCTCACCCGGGGGCGGCTGAACGACGGGACGACGCCGAGCACCTGAAGCGTGGCCTGCAAGGTCGAGCCTTTCATCGCCGCGCCGTTGTCGGCGTGGAACACCATGCCGTTCGGATTGACGTCCAAACGCCGGCAGGCCTCGACGAAGAGCTCCTTCGCAAGCTCCTCGGACTCGACGTCGTGCACGGCCCAGCCAACTACCTTCCGACTCCAGAGATCGAGGATCGTGTAGAGGCGAAAGAACATGCCGCGAATCGGTCCCCGCAGATACGTGATGTCCCAAACCCAGACCTGGTTCGGCCCGGTGGCGACATGCTCAGGCCGCTTGCGACGCATCGGAGGCCGCGACGCCTGCCGGTGCTTCAGAAGCTTTTCCCTGCGGAGCAAGCGGTAGATCGTCGCCTCGGAAGCGACGTAGATGCCTTCATCCGCAAGGAGCGGAACGATCTGCGCGGGCGACAAATCCCGGAACTTGGGCGAGGTTACGAGCGCGAGAATCCTCTGCTGCTCGGCCTCGCTGAGCTTGTTTCGCGGCGCCGTCAGCGGCCCACATCGGAGATCGTCCTCGGCTCCTGCGCGCCATCGCTGCACCGACCGAGCGCTCAAGCCAATCTCCTCGCAGGCTCTCTCGAATCTTGCGCCGCTGACGACAGCCTCGTCGAGGAGCTCGAGGATCATCTTCCGCTCTTCCCGTCTGTGTCGTCGTCCTCGTCCCCCCAGATCTCCTGCACTTTTTTTTTGAGGACGAGGAGCGCGGCGGTCTCCGCGAGCGCCTTCTCCTTACGCCTGAGCTCGCGCTCGAGCTCGCGAACCCGCTTCGCATCAGGCCCAACAGAACGACGCGCTGCTGCGCTCCCAAGGCTAGCGACGGCAGTTGCGCGCCACTCATCGAGCTGGGCTTTGTGCAGTCCCTTCTGGCGGAGGTACGAGCCGAGCTCGTCATCACTCAAGCTCGCTGTCTCGATCAGGACCTGCAGCTTTTCCTCGCTGGTCCACTGGCGGGTGCTCTTGTCGTCGCGGTCGTCCATCTTGACGCCGAGCCTACCCGCATCCAGCAGCCAACGGGAGAGCGTCGCCTGGGCAATCCCGGACTGCCTTGCAAGCGCAGTCGCCGACATCGCGTGCGGCCCCGTAAGCTTCTCCACCATCTTCGCCTTGAACCCCTCGGAGTACGGAGTCCGACCCATCTCCAACCTGCTCTTCGCCCCCTACTTGATCGACCTACGCTGTCACGACGAGGCGACAACTACGCTGACACAGGGGGGTATCCAGGACGTAAAGCCTGGATAGGCGGGGATCATATGCCGCCCCAAGGATCGTTCCCGAGGGATTGACGCCCGTGAATTGGGTCGCGGTTGTCACGCCCGAATCGATCTCAGTCTTGAGAACTCCGCCGCTGTCGACCTTCGAGCTCCCCCATACCTGATAAATTGCCCCCTCACTCGCCGTGTAAAGCGCACGCCCGTTCGGCGGCAAAGATACCTTGGCAGTGGACATCGCTTCGGCCTGGGCTACCGCTTCGGCAGCCGAAAGGGCAGCGGCCGTATCACTAGTGCCGTGACGCATCGCACTAGCCATGCCACCAACCACCAAGCCCTTTCCCTTAATCGCTACGACCGGAATCACCGCGCCCTGAGACGTCACCATCACGGCGCGCGCCTCCAGCCCCGCGGTGGCGAGGGCATCCGCGCTCTCCACAGCGGTGATCCAGGTAATCTCGGACCCGTTGCTCAGGATCTTCTGAAGATCGGAATCGATTGAAGACTTCAGCTCCTGCCAGACGCCCCCGCCTCGCGAGATTACGAACTTATCCAGATCGTTCCATCCCAGCACGGCCGGATTGATGATCGAATTTCGTCCTTCATTCGAAACGATCTCATACAAGTCCCTCGGATTCACGAAGGGCATACACCCAGGGACCAGGCATCGCCTCATCGTTACGCCTTGGAGTGGATCAATCGCCCCCTCGATCATCACGAAAGACACCGAGGATCGAAGAGCGCCATCCCACTCGTTGTCCCTGCGGCTACGGTATTCGTCGGTCCGGACCAACGTGGAGCCGAGGAATCCATACACACGCTGACCGGCGGCAAAAACCTTCCCGCTATCGATATCCTTTTCCCAATCCCATCGAAGGTCTTCCTGATTCCCTTCGACGCCGCCCGCGACGCCCTCGCGGACCCGCACATCCCCTCCTCCTCCATCTCCTCGATTCGTACCCCAGGTGCCGTCCGGCATCTGCCTGGATACATCAATCTTGACCCATGGCGTTTTGGAGTCATGCACGAGCTCCGCCCCGCAGCGGTCTAGGAGGCAAACGTCGTCGAAGATTGGCTTGCCATCGTCGTCATAGCAATCGCAAAACCGGTAGGCCATTTTTTCCATGGCGGTCTCAATCGGTGAACGCACCACGGGGTGCGTCTGTGGCACCCTCCGCCTGAGAGGTGCCGAGGAATGTGGGCTCGTAGCAAGGCAAGTCGGCTGACCATCGACGATCACCTGGAGCTCCATCGCCGGTTCCGAAATGGCGATTCGCTAGCTGTCGCCGCGGCGGCGGTTGGGTGCTCGGCGAAATCGGTCCATCGCCTCCTCCGTAAGACAGGCGGCGTGGCCCCTCGGGCCCCCACGCGGTCGGAGGCAAGGCTCTCCGTGGTCGAACGCGAGGAGGTCTCACGCGGCATCCAAGCCGGCGAGTCGTTCCGAAAGATCGCCACGAAGATCGGGCGCGCGCCGTCGACGGTATCGCGCGAGGTCCGGGCGGCTGGGGGGCGTGAGGCGTACCGGGCGCACCTCGCTGAGAAAGGGGCGCGCCAGCGAGCCCGTCGGCCCAAGCCCTTCAAGCTCGTGGAGAACGCCGGGCTTCGCCAGGCGGTAGAGGAAGGCCTGCGCCAGCGGTGGTCGCCGCAGCAAATTGCTGCGAGGCTGAAGGTCGACCACCCCAAGGCCCCGAGCTTCGCGTGTCACACGAGACCATCTACAGCTCCCTTTTCGTGCAGGCCCGCGGGGCTCTCCGGAAGGAACTCGCCACCTGCCTTCGGACGGGACGAACCCGGCGGCACCCGGGCAAGCGCACCGATCTCAGGGGCAAGATCAGCGACATGGTGATGATCAGCGAACGGCCGGCGGAAGCCGAAGACCGCGCGGTTCCTGGGCATTGGGAAGGCGATCTGATCATAGGGAAGGACAGCAAATCGGCGATCGGTACGCTGGTCGAGCGCAAGAGCCGTTTCGTGGTGCTGTTCCCCTTGCCTAACGGGAGGACCGCGGAGGATGTCCGCAAGGCGCTCGCCGCCGAAGTTCGGCGCCTCCCAGAGTGCCTCCGGCGCTCGATCACGTGGGACCAGGGGAAGGAGATGGCTCAGCACACTCGCTTCTCCGTTGAGACGAACGTCTCCGTCTACTTCTGCGACCCGCACAGCCCCTGGCAGCGAGGCAGCAACGAAAACACCAACGGGCTACTCCGCCAGTACTTCCCCAAGGGCAAGGACCTCAGTGCGTACACCCGACGAGAACTCAATACGGTGGCAGCTCAACTAAACGGACGCCCAAGACAGACGCTCGACTGGAGGACGCCGGGTGAGGTATTCAGCACATTCGTTGCGTCGACCACTTGAGACCGCCCATCCGGTCGGGGACAAGCGCCCCATTTCCAATCCATGAACGAGCCGTGAAAGAGAGTGGGTCGGATGTACCCCGAGTCCGAGGCACGGACTCGCCGAAAACAACCAACGGAACTGGATCGCAGCGATCGGCGAGGTACTTCATCCTTGTAGAAGTTCGGCCAAGGGCCTCTTCCGCGTCCAGGTTCGAATTGACGGTGCCGAGATGGCGCTGGTCCGATTCCGACGGACAGGGCTCGCCGTCCGTAAAATCGCCGAGGAAGGGACGAATCGCCTCCGCGTGATCGAAGGAAGGAACGTCTCCGGCCCGACCGAGATAAGTGAACCCAAAGGATTCGCCGGTTCCATCCAAATCGAGGACACGTCCAACATAGGTTCCGACTACGACGTAGCGCCCAGAGCGTGAGTCACGGAGAAAGAGCGGCCCGCCACGATCCAATCCGTCGATGCCAGGATCCGGCGATTCTGCGAAGATTGCTCCGGAATCTACGCCAGGGTTAGCAGGGACTCGAGACTTCAGCCATGGATGTCCGCTACTTCCCTCAAGCCGAACTGGGCTTCCAAGCGCGCCCATCCGACGATGTCCCCATACGGTGTGGCCATCACACCGCAGGCAATCAGGGCCGAAACCCGCAACAAACGCGCCGTCAGCAACCAGCGTTCCGTCCGCAAGAGCGGACTCGATATCACCGAGAAACACAGGCGCAACCTGCTCGATTCGTGTAGGATCGACAGCTTCCTGTAGCTTGATAACCGCAAGGTCTTGCGACGAGGCGGCGGCCCCTCCGCTCCCAGGGGCGATCCAAACGTCGGACACAAACAGAAGATCCGGCGTCGGGTCGCCGTCCTTCGGCAAAGCGACCACAATCGCCGAAGGTGGGAAGATGGAGGGGCCTTTTGGATCCGAGATGCAAAGTGCCGATGTAAGCACCCGATCTCGGGCGACGAGGACGCCCGTACAGCGCATAGACACGGCGAACATACCACTGACGTACTGGTCGTACCCAATCTCGACAACGGTACCAGCGATCCCATCGATCGTTTCCAGCTGTTGCGCCGTCGAACCATCGTATGTTTCCACACCCGGGCCGGTGAGCGCGTTGCCGACCGTTCCGATTGAGTCTGTCGCTGGCGTAGTACTTGCCCCACACGCGCCGGCAATGATCGCAAAGATCGTCGCGATCCCAGCTATCGCCGTGCTAGCGCAACGATTCATATGTCGACACTCCATATGAGACCTCCCTTTATGTTGGTACTTCTACTTCGACCACCACGGGAAACTACATGGAACCCTCGTGGCATGCTGACGTCAGCGCCACGATGATGTCAAGCGAAACGCTCTCCGCTTTTTTGTTTGAGTATCAACGGATCAAGAATTTTTCGGCGGGCACCTCGGAAGCGAAACGGAATCTACCGAGCCGTTTCGCACGCCGACCCGGCATGTGATTTCCGACGACTCCTGCGGGGATACGCGTGTCGACTCCGCAGGTCTTTTTATCGGAGCCACCGTCGTCGACTGGCACCGGTGCAGGCTAAGTGGGCGTTTCGGGTCAGCGCGCACCTGCCAGGCGGGGATTTTCGTTCGACAAGGGTGTCTCAAGAGGTCAAGACACGGCGAACGGCAAAGTGAGCACGCGCTCCGCCTAGTCGTAGCCTCGTTCGATCAGGAACCGATCGCGGACATTCCACAGCACATCGAGCGAACGCAGAGGGGCACCAGGAGCCAGAACCGATGTCAGCGCGGAAACAGTCGCATCCTACGAAGTCAGTAGAGGACGAGAGTGCCTTGTGGAACTGGCGGTCCTACCCGCCCCCCGCAAGCATCCCGCACGCGCCCTCGATCGACTTGCCGCCCGAGTAGCGGCGCACCACCGGCGCGCCGAGGATCTGCAGGTGATCGCGGAAGCGCTCGAGCTCCTCCTTGTCCGGCGGGAGGTAGCGGCCCGAAGCGTCGTTCACCTCGATGAGATCGATCTTCACCGGCGTGTCGCCCACCAGCTCCTTGAGGGCCACCGCGTCCTCGTAGCCGGTGTTGAAGCCGCGGATCACCACGTAGGCGAGCATGGCTCGCGTACGACGGGCGATTGCGTGGCGCCGCACCGCCGCCATCAGGTCCGGGAGCGGCCAGCGCTTCTCGATCGGCATCACGTCGACGCGCTTCTCGGGGATCGCCGAGGTGAGGCTCACCGCGAGGCGATACGGATGCCCCTCGTCTGTGAAGCGCTCGATCATCGGGATCCAGCCCGCGGTGGAGATCGTGATCGAGCGTCCCTCGATCGCGCCGCCTGCTGGCGCCGAGAGGATCTGCGCCGCCGCGATCACGTTGCGGTAGTTGAGGAAGGGCTCGCCCATCCCCATGAAGACCACGCCCTTCACCGGGCGATCCGCCTCTTCACGGATGGTGAAGATCTGCTCCACAATCTCCCACGGCCGCAGGTTGCGCTTGAAGCCCATGCGCCCCGTCGCGCAGAAGTCGCACGCCAGCGCGCAGCCCACCTGGGAGCTCACGCAGACCACGTAGTGGGTGTCGAAGATCGGGATCCGCACCGCCTCGACGCGCTGCCCGTCCTCGAGGCCGAAGAGGTACTTCGTGAAGCCGTCGGCGGGATCGGTGCGGCGCGCGATCACCTCGAGGCGCGGCGTCGCGCACGCGGCCTCCACCGCGTCGAAGACCGTGCGGCGCACCTGGGCGGTCTGGCGGATCTCGCCGATCAGACGCCGGCGCTTCACCGCGGCGGACCAGACCTTGCGGGCCTCGGAAGGCGTCGCGCCGAGGGCGCCGAGAGACTCGATGGCGCCTGCCTCGGTGAGATCCTGGAGCACGATCCGCGACGGCGGCGCGAGAGGGAGGGCGTTCAAGGCGCTACTTGCAGCTCTTGTTCAGGAACTCGCCGAGCTTGGCGGCGAGGGCGTCGGGCATATCGGTCTCGATGGCCTTCCGGCAGAGCGAGGACGACGCGCGGTACTGGTCGAGGAAGTCCAGGCACGGCGGGCAGGCCATGAAGTGCTCGTCCAGGGCCTTCTCGCGATCCTCGGGAAGCACACCCTCGAGGTAGTCGACCAGGAGATCGACGCAATCCCTGCAGCTCGTCTTGGCCATGGCGCTCACGCTTCCCTCCCCTCGAAGTAGAGGGCGAGGTCCTCGCGCAGCGCAAGCCGCGCGCGGTGCAACCGACTCTTGACCGCCGGGACCGAGGTCTCGAGGGCATCGGCGATCTCGTTGTACGACAGGCCGTCGAAGTCCCGGAGCATGAAGACCGCGCGGTGGGCCTCGGGCAGCTTCTCCACCGCGGCCACGAGCTTCTCGCGCAGCTCCGCGTCGAGGGCGAGGTCGTCGGCGCGGCGTCCCCACATGCCGGTCGGGTAGACCTCCCAGCGGCCGTCGCTCGAGAACATCCCGTCCTCGGTCTCGGTCTCGAGGGGCGCCTCGAACTGATCCACCAGCTTCTTGCGGCGGAGCTTCATCAGCGCGAAGTTCGCGGCGATCCGGTGGACCCAGGAGCCGAAGAGCGACTCGCCGCGGAACTCGGGGAGCTTGCGGAAGACCTGGAGGAAGGTGTCCTGGACGATCTCCAGCGCCTCGTCCTCGTTCTTCATCATCCGCAGCGCGAGGGCGTAGACGCGGTTGCGGTGGCGCCGCACGAGCTCGTCGAACGCAAGCCGATCCTGCCCGTCCTGGAAGCGGGTCACCAGCGCGTCGTCCGTGACCTCGGGGGCCTGGGCGGCGAGGTTGGCGCTTGGCTTGCTCATGCTCGGTCGGGCCGGTCCTTTGCCGATCGCTGGAGGGAAGGCGCTTCTACCACGGGCCCCCGCGGCCGGCGAGGCACAACCGAGACCCAGCGGTTGCCCGAGAGCCAGAACCGCAAGGGGGCGTCCGCCCACTCCTTCGCGTACTCCACTCCGATCCGCTTCCCCACCTCGATGGGCTCGCGAGGACGGTCGGGCGCTTCGATCCACAGCTCCTCCCCGCTCGTGAGATCCCATCGGTTGAAGTCCCGATTGACCTCGAACACGCGGGTCAACCTCGCGGGGCCGTCGGTGCGCGCCTCCGGCGAGAGCCCCGAGAGCGGCTCGAGCGCCCGGATGAGCACGGCCGTCCCCGATCCGGGCCCCTCGGTCACCACGTTCAGGCAGTGGTGCAGCCCGTAGATCAAGTAGACGTACGCGTGGCCAGGGCTGCCGAACATCGGCTCGGTGCGCGGCGTCAGGCCTTTCGACGTATGACATGCGAGGTCCTCCGGGCCGACGTAGGCCTCGGTCTCGACCACCCGCCCGGAGAGGTGCCGCCCACCGATCCGGCGGTGGAGCACGCATCCGAGCAGGTCCCTGGCGACCTCGACGGTCGGCCGGTCGTAGAACGAGCGGGGAAGAGGGAGGACCATTCCTCTGGAACGGCGATCCGTCGCCGACTCTTCCTTTCGAACATTCGATGTCGGAGGCGAGTGGAGGTTTCGGTCGCTTCCGCCCACGAGCGTTCAGCTCGCGAGGAGGCCGAGATCGGTGAGGAAGCCGTAGCCCCAGCGATCCTCCTTCGGGACGGGATGCAGGACCCTCGGCGCGTAGGTGCCAACGACGGCGCCGACCATCGCGCCAACCAACACGTCGCTCATGTAGTGACGATCGGACGCGATCCGCAGGTAGCCCGTGAGGCCGGAGGCGATGCCCAGGAGGAAGACGAGAGGCGTGCGGACGCGGCGGCGCGTGGCGATCTGGGAGACCGCGAACGCGAAAGCCGCGGTCGTGCTCGTGTGGCCGGAGAAGAACGAGAAGTCGTCGTCGTCGGCCTGGTTCCGGAGCGCGTCCTTAGACGGGCGAGCCGCCGGTCCATCTGGCGCAGCGGTGAGCTCGTCCGGGATGTGATGCTCGATGCCCGCCGAAGGGTCCGCCAGCCCGGACGAAGCGTAGCGGGCGAAGGGACGCTGCCTGCGGATCAGGAGCTTGGTCGCCTGGCTCATCATGCCCGCGTAGACCATCGCCTCGTTGACCGCGAGGACGTCGGCCATCGGCCCCCCGCCGCCGCGGATCCCTGCGCTGAGCGCGAGGCCCGCCGCACCCATCGGCACGAGGAAGTTCGCGAGGAGGTTCGAGTAGAAGCGGGCGCGCATCGGATCCTTCCAGAGGAGGCGCTCCCTCGCCGTGCGGTCGAGGCGATTGACGCGCTCGACGCCGTGCTCGTCCCGCTCGCTCCAGAAGAGCGTCTTCGCCGGGATCTTCTTTCGGAAGACGTGCGAGCCGCTCCAGACCACCGCGCACGCCACGAGCGGGAGCCCGTGGCGGATCAGGTCGAACTCGAGGTGGCCCGGAGCGCCAGCGCGGAAGAACCACCAGCGCCTGGGCGCTTGTCGCGGAGACCACACGGGGGAACGGTGGTCATCCCGCCGGACCGCTTCCAGCCCCCACGCCTACCCTTCCGGCGCCGGCCCTCCTATCGCTAAGCGCGCCGGAGGCGACGACGGAACGCGGAGCCGATCTCCGCGAGCTCGGCAACGCGCAGGAGTCGACAGGCGACGACGTAGACGATCGCGCCGGCGGCGATGCCGGCCCCCACGCCCGACAGGCGAGCGAGGAGCGACTCGGTGCCGAGCGCGTGCTCGATCGCGCCGTTGGCGGCGAACGCCGCGATCGCACAGGGCGCTGCAGCCAGTAGCACCCGGCCGAGGTGGAGGAGCACGCCGCCGATGCGGAACGACCCCGCCACCTTCCGGAACGCGACCGTGAGCACGAGGAAGTTCACCGTGGCCGCGGCGGCGGTGCCGAGTGCGAGCCCCTTGTACGAGAGGTACGGGAAGAGCGTGACGTTGAGGAGCACGTTCGCTCCGACCGCGGAGAGCGACGCGATCACCGGGATTCGCGAGCGGTCGAGGGCGTAGAACGCCGGCGCGACGACCTTCACCGCGGAGTAGGCGTAGAGGCCGGTGGCGTACATCAGCGTGGCCCACGCGGTGGCTACCGTGTCCTCCGGCGTGAAGCGGCCGTGCTGGAAGAGGAGCCGCACGATCGGCTCGCGCAGGGCGAGGAGGCCCGCCATCGACGGCACGGTGAGGAAGGCGACGAGGCGCAGGCCCTGGGCGAGCGTGGCCTGCATCCCCGGCAGATCCCGCTCGGCGGCGCGCTTGGCGAGGCCGGTGGTGGCGATGGTCGCGACGGCCACGCCGAAGACGCCGATGGGGAGCTGCATCAGGCGGAAGGCGTAGTTCAGCCACGCCGGCGCGCCCGGCACCTGCGACGCGAAGATGGTGTTGACGAAGATGTTCACCTGGGTCGCGGCGAGGCCCACGGTGGCGGGCGCCATCAGCTTCCCGATCCGGCGCAGGCCCGGCTCGGCCCAGTCGAGGGCGGGGCGCAGCCGGAAGCCGGTGCGGAAGAGCGCGGGGAGCTGCACGCCGAGCTGCGCCGCGCCGCCGGCGAGGGTGAAGATCGACCAGCCGATCACCGCCTCCTCCTCGCGGAAGCCCGCGACGAAGAGGAAGACGCCGCCGGCGATCGCCGCGACGTTGAACATCGCGGAGGCGAAGGCCGGCGGGCCGAACTTCTCCTCCGCGTTGAGCTGGCCCATCGCCACCGCCGCGAGCGACACCAGCGGCAGGAAGGGGAACATGATCCGCGTGCAGAGCGCGGCCAGCTCCTGCTTGCCCGAGACCTCGGCGAAGCCCGGCGCGAGGAAGGCAACGATCTGGGGCGCGAAGAGGATCCCGAGGAGGGTGAGGATCCCCACGACCACCAGCAGCGCGCCGATCACCACGTTGGCGAGGCGCACCGCGTGCTCGCGGCCGCGGTTTTTCACAGCATCGGCGAAGGTAGGGACGAAGGCGGCGGAGAGCGCCCCTTCCGCGAAGAGATCCCGCAGGAGGTTCGGGATGCGGAAGGCGACGACGAAGGCGTCGGCGAAGGCGCTGGCGCCGAGGAGCGCGGCGAAGAGCTGCTCGCGCACGAGGCCCAGGAGGCGCGAGAGCATCGTCGCCGCCGACACGAGCAGGGCCTTGGCGCCCATCCGAGACGCGGCGCCCTTCGCCGGGGGCGAGAGCGCGGCTTCGGCCTGTGGGGATCGCATGGGCTCGGAGGTCATCGCGGAAGGTGCGGGAGCAGGATCACGCGGCGGAGAATGCCAAAACCGTGGGCCCGCCGCCATTCGTCACGAGCGAGCGGGGCCTCGCCCGCCAGAAGCCGGGACGGGATCAGCGCGCGGCGGCACGCTCGGCCGTGCGCTCCTCGCCATCCTCGAGGAAGCGCCGCGGGACGTCGGCCTCGACAAAGACGCGGAAGACCTCGGCGTCGAGCTTTCCGGACCGTACGTCCGCCGAGAGGATCTCCAGGGCGTCGTCGTGGGAGACGGAGCGCTTGTACGGTCGATCGCTCACCGTGAGCGCGTCGTAGATGTCGGCGATCGCCATCATCCGGGCCTCGAGGCCGATCTCCTGGCCGGCCTTGCCCAGCGGGTAGCCCGTGCCGTCCAGCTTCTCGTGGTGCCCGCAGGCGATCTCGGGGATGCGCCGCAGCGAGCGCGTCCAGGGGATCTGCTTCAGGAAGCGATAGGTATGGCTGACGTGGCTCTCGATCTCGAGGCGCTCGGCGGGCGAGAGCGAGCCCTTCGGGATCGAGAGGAGCTCGACCTCCTGCGCAGAGAGCAGCGTCTGCGGGAGGCCGTCGGGTCCGAGGAAGCTCAGGGCCGCGAGCTGCGCGAGAGGGGCGGAGATCCCGGCAGGGAGGACGGTCGGCCGGTTGCAGCGACGCACCAGCTCCCGGGCCGCTTCGAGCTCCCGCAGCTTCGCCGAGAGGATCGCCTCCTCGTCCATGAGCACGGGATCGAGCCGCTCCCCCGCCGCGAGGCGATCCCGCTGCCGCCGCAGGGACTCGGCCTCGAAGCTCTTGCGGGCGTAGTCGAAGCGGTGTTCCACGAGCGTGAGCTCGTGGGGATGGAACTTGTTGGCCTTCATCAGCACGTGCTCGCGCACGCCGACCTTGCCGAAGTCGTGGAGCAGCGCCGCGTAGCGGAGCTCCATCCGCTGATCCGGCGAGAACACGATGCCGGCGAAGGGGCCGCGCCCGTCGCGCTCAACCGCGTCGGCGAGGGCGAGGGTGAGACGTGCGACCCGCTCCGAGTGGCCCGCCGTGGTGGAATCCCGCGACTCGATCGCGACCACGGAGGCCTTCACGAAGCCCTCGAAGAGCTGATGGATCTCCTCGTGGAGGAGCGCGTTCTCCACCGCCGAGGCCGCCTGGCCGCCCAGCGCGAGGAGCAGCTCCTCGTCCTCGTCCGAGAAGGGGACGCCGCCCGCCTTGTTCAGCGCCTGGATGACGCCCGCGACGTCACCATCGGTGTTGAACATGGGCACACAGAGCAGCGAGGTCGTGCGGTAGCCCGTGGAGAGATCCACGGCGCGGTTGAAGCGCGAATCGGCGTAGGCGTCGGGGAGGTTGATCGGGCGACGGGTCCGCGCGGTGGCACCTGCGATGCCCACGCCCAGCGGGACCCGGATCCGGGGCGACGGGCCCATGCCCTGGGCGACCTTGGAGTAGAGGACCTTCTCCTCGCGATCCACGAGGAAGAGCGAGCAGCGATCGGCGTCCACCACCCTGCCGGCCTCGCGCACGATCATCCGTAGGAGCGCATCGAGGTCGCGCTGGGCGACCATCGCCTTCGCGACGTCGAGGATCGACGTCAGCTTGTCGATGCGGCGCTGGGGTCCGTCCACTCGGGGGCCTTCCTTCGGGTTCTCCCGTGCGATTCATACCACGCCCGATCCTCGCGGCGCGAACGGGTCCGGTTGCAGCCGATGGGCGTCACACCAGGTTTCTGCGATCCATTGATTTGACCACAAATGATCTTTATGGAAGCCTGTCTTCCATGAGCCATTTCATTCCTGCGAAAGCACCATTGCGATCCCTCTTCTTCTTGATCTCCATCCTTGCGCTGGCCTCCTGCAGCAGCAGCGATTCGAAGACCGGCGACGACGGCGCGGCGGGCCACGGTGGCCACGGCGGCACGGCTGGCTCCGGCGGTGACGACGGCACGGCCGGCTCCGGCGGCGACGACGGCACGGCTGGCTCCGGCGGCGAAGACGGCACGGGCGGCACCGGCGGCGACGACGGCACTGGAGGCACCGGCGGCGACGACGGTGAGGCCGGTTCCGGCGGCGAGGAGCACGGCTGCCGCGAGCCCGGCCCCGCCGATCGCGAGCGCATCGTGGTCGTCGGCGTCAAGGGCTCCCCGGTCATCGAGGGTTCATTCGACCACTACCAGGTCCTGCGCCTGACCGAGGACGGCGCCCTCGAGGCCACCGGCAAGATCTTCGAGATGGGCCAGCCCTCGGATGACCCCATCGTCTTCACGCCCGACGGCAAGCTCGGCTTCGCGCCCCAGTCCAACGGCACCGTCGGCGTCTTCCGCGTCGCGGATGACGGCGAGATCGAGGTCCTCGACCCGGCACTCGGCGCCGGCCGGTTCTACGCCGGCCAGCTCGTGATGTCGCCCGCCGGTGACCACCTCTTCGTCAACGACGTGAATTGGCCCGACAACGGCGGCGGCCTCTACCGCGTCGATATCGGCTGCGACGATTCCCTGACCATCGCCGGCCGGATCATCGCAAGCAAGTCGGCGCGCGGTCTCGTTCTCCTCCCCGGCGACGAGGCGATCTTCGGAGCCCGCGAGGTGGACGGCTTCGAGCCCCACGACATCTTCCGCGTCTCCCTCGCCGACCCGGCTGCGACGATCGCGGGCCTCGACCTCTTCCCCTACTCGCCGGACGACTGGTCCTTCGCCTGGATCTCGTCGATGGGCCTGATGCCCGACGGCAAGCACCTGCTGGTCGGCGACAACAACGAGTACACCGAGCTCCCGAACAGCGTCGCGATCGTCGAGGTCGGCGAGACGACCCTCGAGCACAAGGGCGCCATCGAGATCGAGGATCCCTACTCGATGGCCACCTCGCCGTTCGGTGACGCGGCGATTGTCGTCTCCGGCTACGGCGACAACGTCTTCGTCCTCGACTACGACGCGACGGCCGACGTGCCGTTCGCGCTTCGTGGCGCGGTCGAGTACGTGGGCGGGCGGCCCCAGGTCCCCGGCAAGCTCGCCATGGTCGCGCGCGGCTCCCAGCAGGGTCGGGTGCTGATCCCCGACGTTCGCGGCCTCTTCCAGGTCAAGTTCGGCGAGAGCGCCACCGTGACGGACCTCGGGCTTTTCCGGCTCGAGCGCATCCCGTCCAACGTGGGCGTGCAGCCGTAACGGCTCCGTGATCAGCGGAGCCAGGCTCTGGCTCCGCGACCACTCCCTTTTCCCCCGCTTGGGCTCGTCCCACGCGGGGGTTTTTCGTTTCAGGCGACCGCGAGCGGGATCCGGATCGAGAAGATCGTGCCGACCTGCGCACCGCTCTGCGCCTCGAGCGTCCCGCCGTGGGCTTCGACGATCCGGCGCGCCAGAGTGAGACCGAGGCCGAGGCCGCCGGTCTTCCGGGTCCGGCTGCGGTCGGTGCGGAAGAAGGGCGAGAAGATCCACGGCAGGTCGAATCCGTCGATCCCGATCCCGCGATCCTGCACGGTGAGCTCGAGGAAGCTCCCTTCCCCCCGCAGCTCGACGATCACCTCGTCGTCCGAGTACTTGCGCGCGTTGTCGACGAGGTTGTCGAGCGCGCGGCGCAGGAGCATGGGATCGGCCGCGATCGCCGCAGGGATCCCTTCGCCGATTCGAACCTCCAGCGTCCGCTCCGGATACGCCGCGCGGAAACGCTTCGCGGAGAGCTCCACCAGCTCGCGCGGATCGATCGTCTCCGGCCGCAAGGGCGGCGCGCCGCTGGTGCCGAGGTCCATCCGGGCCACCAGGAGCACGTCCTCGATCAGGCGGTCGAGCTCGACGAGATCGGAGCCGATCTCCTCCAGGTAGCGGCGCGCCTCGGGCAGATCGCCCTCCTGCGCGAGCTCGAGCGCCACCCGGATCCGCGCGAGCGGCGTGCGCAGCTCGTGAGACACGTTGGCGAGGAGCTCCTTCTCGCTGCGCACCAGGATCTCGAGCCTCTCCGCCATCTCGTCGAGGGCGACCGCGAGGATGCCGACCTCGTCCTCGCGACGCAGGCCGCTGCGCACGTCGAGGTGGCCCTGCCCGAGCTGCTCGGCGGTGGCGGTGAGCCGCTCCAGCGGCGCCGCGATCGAGCGGGCGAAGGGGAAGGACACCAGCGCGAGCACCACGAGGATCGCCCCGAGGATCGCGGCGGGGCGCTCGAGGGGGACATCGGGTCTGGGGAGCCTCGCGACCAGGTAGGCGCTCGACCCGGGGATGGCTGCGGCGAGGACCGGCATCGGCGGCTCGTCGTCCTCCACGCGGATCGCGCCCTTCGCGAGGCTCAGGACCTGGCTCGCGCTCAAGGGTTCGATCGCTGGCTCCTCGGTGGTGCCCAGCCGGGTGCCGTCGTCGTCGTAGACCGAGAGCTCCATGCGGAGGCTCTCGCCGGCGCGGAGGAGCTCCCGCCGGAGCAGGTCGGGATCGTTCAGGGAGGGCCCGAGGCCCTCGGCCACGTAGGCCGTGAGCCGGCGCGGAAGATCGCGCCGAGGGCCCTCCCGCCCCATCGCCGAGCCCACCAGGGCCGTGGCCAGGCCAGCCGAGATCAGCAGGAACGAGCCGAAGAGGTAGACCCGCCAGAAGAGGCGCCGCCGGGGCGCGGCGCCGGTACGTTCGCCGTGCCCGCCCGAAGCGTTAGCTGGGACGCTCACGGCGCGTCCTCGGAAGCCGCGAGCACGTAGCCGACGCCTCGCACGGTCTTCAGCCAGCGCGGGCTGCGGGCGTCGTCGCCGAGCTTGTGGCGCAGCCGCGACACGTGCACGTCGATCGAGCGATCGAAGGCCTCCTCGGCGCTGCCCTTGGCCAGGTCGAGGAGCTGCTCACGGGAGAGCACCCTGCCCGCCCGCTCGGCGAGGGCGTGGAGCAGCGTGAACTCGTACGAGGTGAGCTCGAGGTCGGCGCCGCGGAGGCGGGCGCTCCTGGCGGCGGGATCGAGGCGAAGCGAGCCGACCTCCACCACGCGCAGCGCAGGGCCCGCCTGTCCCCTCGCTCGGCGGACGAGGGCCCGGATCCGGGCGAGGAGCTCCCGTGGCGAGAAGGGCTTGGCGAGGTAGTCGTCGGCGCCCAGCTCGAGGCCGATGATCCGATCGGCCTCCTCGCCACGGGCGGTGAGGAAGATCACCGGCACGTCGGAGCGAGACCGGAGCTCCCTGCAGATCTCCAATCCGTCCCGGCCCGGGAGCATCAGGTCGAGGAGGATCACGTCGTAGCGGCGAGCGAGCGCTTCGCGCAGGCCCTTCTCGCCGTCGGCGAGCCACGAGACGACGATCCCGTGGCCGCCGAGGTAGCCGGAGAGGAGGCGCGCGAGCTTCTCGTCGTCCTCCACGAGGAGGGCGGTGACGGCGGGCTCGGCGCCGACTGGGAGGGCCTTGTCCATCATGCGAAGGCTCCAACAAACTCCGAGGCGCTACTCCTTCGCTCCACCGTGCCGGAAGTGGCCGCGGCCGCCGCGCTCGAAGCGCTCCTCGAGCAGCTGGCCGACCTGGGCCCGCTGCGCCGGGGTGAGGATCCCGTGGACCTCGATCATCGCGTCGGCCATCCGGTTGGCGAAGACCCTGCGGGCCTCGGCCTTCTGGTCGATCTTCGCATGGATCGCCGCGGCATCGGGGCTCTCCTCGCTCCAGACGGAGAGGAGCTCGCGGGGGCCGCCATCCCGCTCAGGACGCTCGCTCCAGAGGCGCTCGGCGATCCCGTTGATCCGGGATCGTTGCTCGGGCGTCGCCTCGACCTTGGTGAGGATCTTGTCCAGCCGCGCAAAGATCTTGGCGTGGGCCTTCTCGGGATCCATGGGCCCGTGGTGGGCGGCCTTGAAGCCCGAGAGGGCGAGGAACGCCGCGAGGCCGAGGCCGGCGGCGATGAGGCTCTTCCTGGTTCTCGTCATTTCGTTCTCCGTCAGGCCCCGGTCCATCCGAGGCGACAGGATGAACGATGCCGGCGCGAGGTTGCGACCGGTTGTGGGTCCCGTGAAGAACTGTGAAGACGAGGGCTCAGCGCGCCGCGGCGGCGCGATCGAGGGCCCCTGCGAGATCGGCCCAGAGATCCTCCGGATCCTCGAGGCCCACGGAGAGGCGCACCAGGGAGTCGGTGATCCCCGCCGCCAGCTTGGCCTCGGGGGCCACCACGCGGTGGGTCATCGAGGCGGGATGCTGGATCAGGGTGTCCACCGATCCGAGGCTCACCGCCGGGGTCGCGAGCTTCACGCTGCGAAGGAGCTCGCACGCCGCGGGGTAGCCGCCCTTCATCTCGAACGAGAGCAGCGAGCCCGGTCCCTTCATCTGGCGGCCGACGAGACCCTCGGGATCGCAGCCGGGGAGCTCCGGGTAGAAGACCTTCTCGATCGCGGGGTGCTCGGCGAGCCGCTTCGCGAGGATCCTCGCGACCTCCTGGGCGGCGCGGACGCGGATCGGCAGGGTCGAGAGGCCGCGGTGGAGCAGATAGCCGCCGAGCGGATGGAGCAGCGCGCCCGTGACCACCCGCATCTGGCGGAGGAGGGTCGCCCACTCCCCGTTGGTGGCGATGACACCGGCGATCACGTCGCCGTGGCCGCCGAGGAACTTGGTGGCGCTGTGGAGCACGAGGGTCGCGCCGTGGGCGATCGGCCGCAGCAGCACCGGCGTCGCGAAGGTGGCGTCGACGGCGACGGGGATTCCCTTCGCCTGCTTCACCACCGCCTCGACGTCGAGGAGCTTCAGCGTGGGGTTCGCCGGGGTCTCCACGTAGATGAGCGAAGTGTCCGGCCGGATGTGGGACGAGATCTCGTCGGGCGCGCTCCAGCTCACCTCCATGCCCAGGAGCCCGCTCGCGATCAGGTGGTCCGCGCTCCCGTACATGGGCCGCACCGCCACCATGTGGCCGCCCCGCTGCTTCGCCGCCATCAGGAGCGCCGTGAGCGCCGCCATGCCGGAGCCGAAGGCGACCGACTCCTCGGCGCCCTCCAGGCGGGCGAGGGCCGACTCGAAGCGGGCCACGGTCGGGTTGTGGAGGCGCGCGTAGACCGAGCCACCGTCGCCGGGCTTCGCGCCCATCGCCATCGAGCCCAGGCTCTCCCCGCCCTGCTCGGGGTCGCTCATCGGGTTGGTCGTCGAGAGGTCGAGCGGCAGGGCGTGGACGCCGAGCTCGGGGAGATCCTCACGGCCGGCGTGGATGGCGAGGGTGTCGAAAGAATGGCGCATGGACGAACCTCCTGCGAGGAACCAGGTGAATCTTGATTCTTCGGTTTGCGAAGCTGGAGTTCCAACGAATAGAATTCGGCCGGAGGCTGGACGAATGGAGCTCGACCGAATCGACTGCGATATCGTGGAGACCCTGCAGAAGAATGGTCGGCTCTCAAACAAAGAGCTGGCCGCCGCCGTGGGGCTCGCCCCCTCGAGCTGCCTGTCGCGGGTCCGCCGGCTCCTCGACGAGGGCGTACTCCAGGGCTTCCGGGCGGAGGTCGAGCCGAGGGCCCTGGGCATCGGCTTGCAGGCGCTGATCTCGGTGCGCCTGCGGCAGCACACCCGAAACGTGGTGGACGCCTTCCGCTCCCACGTCCTCTCGCTGCCCGAGGTCACGGCCGTCTACCACGTGGCGGGCGCCGACGACTTCCTCGTCCACGTAGCGATCCGCGACGCGGACCACCTGCGCGACCTGGCCCTGGACTCGTTCACCACGAGAGCGGAGGTCTCTCACATCCAGACCTCGCTCGTCTTCGAGCACGCCCGCTCACCGAGCCTCCCCATCTATCTGCGACCGAAGGGCGGTTGACCGCGCGGCCCAGCCGCCCCACCCATGTGGGGAGGAGGCGTCGAAGCGAACGAACATGGCCGCTCGAATCGTGAACATGATCCTCGGGGCCTGGCTGCTGATCTCGGCCTTCGCCTGGTACCACCCGCCGGGTCAGCGACTGGTCACGGCGCTGGTGGGGATCGCGATCTTCGTGGTCGCCGGCCTGTCGGCCTTCGTGCCGAACCTGCGGCTCCTGAACACGGCGATCGCGCTCTGGCTCTTCATCTCGGCGTTCATCTTCCCGAGCGCCAACGAGTTCACGATCCTCCACAACGCCTGCATCGCGATCATCGTCTTCATCGTGGCGCTGGCCTACGGCCGGAAGACCGCCCGCTTCGGCCTGGAGCACCGGAGACGCCAGCCGGCCTAGCGGAAGATCCCCGTGCGCTCGGCGAGTCCCCTGTCCACGAGGGACTGCACCGCCGCCTTCACCGTCGCGGCGGCCTCGCGGACCGCCTCGGCGTTGTCGGCGTCCGCCAGGCTGTAGCGCTCGTGGAGCGGGATCGGCTCGCCGTAGTAGATCCGGTAGCGCACGGGCAGCGGAAACGGCGTGAGCGTGATCGGCAGGTAGGGCGCGCCCACCAGCTTGCCGAGCTTCCGCAGCTTCGCGAGCTGCGGCATCTGCTCCTCGGCGCCGACGATCGCCACGGGGACCACCGGCGCGCGGTGGCGGATCGCGAGCTCGGCGTGCCCGACCCGCCAGTGCTGGAGCCGATAGCGCTCGTAGTAGGGCTTGCCGATCCCGGGCACGCCCTCCGGGAAGATCATCACGACCTCCCCGGCGTCGAGCAGCGCCCGGACGTTCTCGCGGGCGCCTCCCACCATCCCCGCGCGATTGAAGAAGGTCCCGATGAACGGCAGGTCGGAGACGAAGAAATCGCCCACGGGCCGCGCGACCCGCCCAACCTTCCGGACCGAGTCCGTCCAGAGCATCGCGGCGTCGAAGGGCAGCGTCCCCGAGTGGTTCGCCGCGAGGATCACCGGCCCCTCGGTCGGGACGTGCTCCGCGCCGTGGGAGAGCACCCGGAAATAGCGCTCGTAGAAGGGCCTCGCCGCCGCGAGGGCGATGGCCACCGAGTCGAGGCTGAGGCCGAAGGCGTCGTAGCCGGTCCCCGGGTCGCGCACGGGAAGCTCCCGCAGGCGCTCCCGCTCTTCGTCGGAGAGGAGGTTCTCGGCAAGCTCGGTCACTGCATTTGCGATGGAGCTCAAGCGGGCGCCCTTCGGATCGCGGTCGGGACGTATCTACCACGCCAACGTCCGCGGCGCCGCTCGCGCCGGTGGCACGCTCCGCGCGGCGCCGCTACAGTCCCCCGCCATGGACGAATCCCGCTTCCTGCAGCTCGCCGATCAGACCTTCCGCCGCCTCCAGGACCTCCTCGAGCCGATCGACCCCGACCAGGTCGACTACGAGCTCGCCGGCGACGTCTTCAAGCTCTCGTTCGCCAACGGCGTGAAGAGCGTGCTGAACACCCAGCGCCCCACGCGGCAGCTCTGGCTCGCCGCCCGTTCGAAGGCCTGGCACTTCTCGTACGACGAGGCGACGGGCCGCTGGATGGACGACAAGGGCGAGGGCGTCGAGCTCTTCGCCTGCCTCCGGGAGCTGGTCCGCGACTTCGCCGGCGCCACGCTCTAGGCGAGCGCCGGGGTCGAGCTCTAGGCGAGCGCCGGGGAAGACTCTTCGCTCTCACGCGGCCGCGCGGAGAGCGCCGAAGCGGAGAGCAACACCAGCGCGATCCAGACCAGGTCCGCCAGGAGCAGGTGGACGAGCTGCATCCACACCGGCGCCAGGAGGACGAGGTTCAGCAGCCCCGCCCCGAGCTGTGCGACGAAGAGCACGCAGAGTGAGATCGCCGCGAGGCGGACGCTCCGTGCCGGTCGGGCGATGGCCGCCGTCACCGAGACGAAGAGGAGGAGGCCGCCGGTCCCCAGCGCCAGGAGCGGATGGAGCACGCGCAGCCTCACGAGAAAGTGCGCCGTCGGGGAGAAGTCCTGGATCATCCCCTCCCGCAGGCTCCCCGCCGGGTAGAGCGTGTCGCCCAGGGCGGTGACGGCCCCGCTCGCGCCGAGCACCATCATCGCGGCGAGACCGGCGAGGACCGTCCAGCCCAGGACCCCCTGCCCGCGCAGCCGGAAGCGCGGTCCGCCCGAGGCCCACCAGGCCGTGAGCGTGAGCGCGCCGAGGAGCAGGAGCGTGTTCAGCAGGTGGAGCGACATCGCGATCGCGCGCGCGACCGAGTCGTTGTCCTCCACGAGGCCCAGGAGCACGAGCCCGGCGCCGAGCAGAGCCTCGAGGATCATCGTACCGAGGGAGAGGGCGGCGCCGAGGCGCGCCGGGTGGCCGCGGGGATGGATCCGCCTGGCGGCCAGGGCGATCAGGATCACCAGGAGGAGCGCGACGCCGCTGGTCAGGCGGTGCGTGAACTCGATCAGGGTGGCCATCGCCGGCGCGCGAGGGATGGGAACGCCGTTGCAGAGGGGCCAGTGCTCGCCACAGCCGGCGCCGGAGCCCGTGGCGCGCACGTAGGCGCCCCACGCGATCACGCCGAGGTTGTAGGCGAGGTTCGCCCAGGCGAGCCTCCGGAAGCCGATCTCCTTCACTTCGAAGCTCCTGCGCCAGCGAGGATCTCTTCCGCGCGGCCGCCCACGAAGACCTCGAGGAGGGCCTCCGCCGCCCTCGAGAGCGAGCGGTTCCGGCGCACCAGGATCCCGATCGGGCGGATGAAGTCGCCGTCCGCGATCGGCAGCGCCACCAGCGAGCCCGCCTGGATCTCCGGCTGCACAGCCGCGCGGGGGAGGACCGAGACCCCGAGGCCGATCTCCACCGCCCGCTTCACTGTCTCGATGTTGTCGAGCTCCATCCGCACCTCGACCGAGGCCCCGTGATCGCGCAGGAGCTTGTCCACCGCGCGCCTCGTGGGGATGTCGCGGTCGAAGGCGACGAAGTTGATGCCGTCCAGGCGGGAGAGCGGGATCTCGCCCTTCCTCGCGAGGGGGCTGTCGGGCGGGACCACCACCACCAGCCGATCTTCGCTGAAGGGGATCGCCGCGAGCTCCCGCTTCTCGCGCGGATACGCGACCAGCCCGACGTCGGCCTCGCCAGAGGCCACCTCTTCGTAGACCTCGTCGCTCCGCCGGTAGGCCACGCGCACGTTCACCCGCGGGTAGCGGCGCAGCAGCTCCTTGAGGTGCGACTGGATCTCGTGGAGCCCCACCGAGTGGATCGTGGCGACGGTTACGGGCCCTTCCGCCTCCTCGCTCTGGGCGCGCATCCCCGCCTCGAGCGCCTCGAAGCGCACCAGCACCTCCCGCGCCGCCTCGTAGAGCTTCTCACCGGCGCGCGTCGGCTGGATCGCCCTGGGCGCCCGGTCGAGGAGCTTTCGATCGTAGCGCTTCTCCAGCGAGCGGATCTGCTGCGAGACCGCGCTCTGCGTCACGCGGTTGAGCCTCGCCGCCTTGGAGAACGACTTGGACTCCACCACGTCGCAGAAGACCTTGAGCGTCTCGAGCTGCACCGATTACTCCGCCGAAAGGACGAGCGCCGCCACGTGGCGCGCCAGCTTGTCGAAGAGGGCATTACCCTCGGCGGCGGAGGCCGCAGCGGGATCGCCGAAATACGCGCGATCGCCGCCGAGCTCGAGGAAGCTCGTCGCGCCTCCCTTGATCGCCTTGCCGAGGTCGAGATGGAACGGCTCCAGCGCCTCGCGCGCCGCGCGCACCTCGCCGGGGGCGGCGGCGAGCATCAGCGAGGTCTCGTAGCTGCCGGCGTGGCTGCCGCCCCTGCAGAACTCCTCGCCCAGCTCCAGCGCCCAAGGCTTCTTCCGGTGGTCCGGAACGATTACCCTGGCCGGCGCCGCACGGGCCGCCGCGCTTGCCGCTGCTCGGTGGAGCGCGGCGAAGTGCTCGGGCTCCAGGTGATGATTGACCAGCACCAGCGGTGAGAGGCCCTGCCCGTGGAGCGAGGCCGCGATGTCGATCACCAGCGCCTCGAGGGTCGACGCGCCGATGGAGACCGTGCCGCTGAAGCCCTTGGCGAACTCCGTGACCCCGTAAGCGAGGGGCGGCAGGACGATCGCCCGCTTCCCCGCCTCCTCGAGGAGGCGCCGCGCGCGATCCGCGACCTCCTCGGCGATCACGACGTCGGTGTGCAGCGGGAGATGCGGGCCGTGGGCCTCCGTCGATCCCACCGGGAGGAGCGCCACCGCCCCGCCATCGGCGGCATCGCGGAGCTCCTCCCATGTGAGGCTCGAAGCTGCGGGGCGGCGTTCCATGGCCCCATCGGGTAGCGCGCCGGCGCCTTTCGCGCAAGTCGGCGGTTCAGGAGCCGCACCTCTTCGTGTAGTGGACCTCGAACGAGGTCCCGGGCGGGGGCGCGGCTCCGGGCGCGAAGCTCACCTGGTTGTTGGCCCGATCGAAGCGAAACGCGCTGGCCGGGAGCTCGTTGCCGCCCACGAAGACGTGGATTCCCAAGTTGTCCGGGGGCTCGCTGAGCCGGAAGAACGAGGGAAGCGGCGCGAAGGCGGCGTCCGCGATGCGGCGGAACGCCGGAGTGAAATCCCGGTCGCAGATGGAGGAGACCGTGCCGCCCGTCAAATGGGCCGCCTCGATCATGCGGAAAGCGACGCCGTCCGAGCAGTTCGGACCGGTATCGACGATCGCGTTCAACATCGAGCCGCCGATCCCCTTGAGGCCCCTGAGGAAGTCCGAGTAGGTGGCCGGTGGATATCCGGAGTGGTCGTCCTCGTCGCCCACGAGGACCACGGAGAGGTTGGCCTCCGGCCTGAGGAAGCCGCGGTTCGCGCCGCTCGTGAGCGGCTCGCTCAGCGCCAGGCGCATCGCCTCCAGATCCTGGACCAGCTCGTGGCAGAGGCCGACCTGGGTGTTGTCCTCCAGCACCTGGCGCGCGTTCGGCGTGTTCCTCGTCACGATCCGAGGCCGGCTCTCGTCCACCGGAAAGAGCCTGCCGGCCTCGTTCCCGTTAGCGCCGCCCGGGCACACCGCGACGTCGCCGGGCGAGACGGACACACCGGTGGTCGTCACGCCGACGTGGAGATCCACGCCGAGGCGCGCCGCCTCGTCCAGGAGGACGTGCGCCGCCGAACGGAGCCGGGGCTGCTTGTCCACCATCGACCCGGAGTTGTCGACGACCAGCAGCATGTCGGTGGTCAACGGCCGATGCTGTACGAAGCGATCGATCACGCGTCCGTCGTCCAGGAGCTCGCCCAGGACCGGAATCGTGAGCGGCAGATCCGTCCGGCCGTCCTCGTAGAGATAGAGCGGTGCGGAGTTGATCCCCCGAACCAGCGTGTTCCAGTGCACCGCGACGTCGAAGCTCGCGCCCGAACCGAGGAGGAAGGGCGTCGTCGGCTGCTGGGCGATCGTGAACTCCCCTTCGCTCGACTGCGCGCCGAGCAAGATCGGTCCCACGTTCACTTCCACCGGGCAGGTGTTGGTGATCCTCACCGTGCGGTCGCTGGTTCCGCAGTTGTTCGCCGCCGTGCCGAAGTCGAGGAAGTTGGGTGTCGCCCGCAGGCAGCCGTTCAGGCTCCCCGCCACCAGCGGGATCGCGTAGCGACGTTGGGCCGCGTTCGCGGCGAAGAGCTCGAGCTCGCCCCGAAAGTAGCCTGTGCCCGCCCCCACCGCGTGCGGATCGAAGGCCACCATCCACCCGAACCACTGGTAGCCCGGGATGACGAAGCTCGAGACCGGCCGGGTGGTGAAGACCGGATCGGATCCGGCGGCGATGCGCAGGTCGCGCATGATGCAGAGCTCGGGGCCGGGGTTGAAGATCTGGAAGGAGAGCACCCCGCCCCAGCCCTCGTCGAACGAGCCGAAGTCCAGGAAGGGCGGCGTGAGCACGAGGCTGCGGCAGGTCGGCGCGCCGAAGGCGCTGCCCGACATCGGGATCCGGACCTCCGGGAAGCTGTCGTCGTTCGAGACGATCACCAACTCGGCATGATCGCCCGCGTCGTCGCTCACCTGGGTGGGCTCGTACCCGATCAAGATGGTCTCCGAGGTCCCGCCCGGGATCGCGACCGGCTGCGCCACGAGGTCGCGATCGGCGCCGAAGATGGTGGTGGCCGGGTTCTCCACCCGGAACGCGGTGATCCGGAGCGCCGGACCGGGATCCGTCCCCGCGTTCGTCACGATGAGAGGGAGCTGTCCCCTCGCGCCGATCGGCACCGAGCCGAAGGCGAGGGCACGGGGCGTCACCTGGATCTTGGGCCCGCCTCCGCGGCCCAACAGGTGCACCGGGATCACGGGCGAGCGCCTCGAGTCCGAGGCGATGTCGATGAAGTCCTCCTCGGGATCGTTCTGGACGGGCGCGAACCTCACGTCGAAGGTCCGCGTCTCCCCCGGCTGGAGCGTCCCCGTGAACGGCGTGAACGTGAAGACGGGCCGGTGCATCCGGGTGTTCATCGAGGTGATCTGCACCGGATGCGAGCTCACGTTCGACATCGTGAAGCTGCGATGCGATTGGCGCTCCACCGGGATGTAGTCGAAGTCGATCGTGGTCGGCGTCACCACCAGGGCCTGGTCGATCCCGATCCCCGCCATCGGGACCTCGACCTCGTCGCAGATCGGGCACGGGACCATGGTGACCTGCCCGCCTGCGACCCCCAGGCGGGTCGGGAGGAAGACGACGTTCACGTTGATCTTCCCGTTGGCCGCAATCGGCACGGATCCCGATGGCGACATCGAGAACTGGGGGTCGCCCCGCTGGCCGAGGACCACCTCCACCGGGATGTCGAAGTCGTTCTCCAGGAGCAGCGGCATCGTGAACGGCGAGCCGAGCTCCACCTTCCCGAAGTCGAGAGAAGCGGGGGTCGCGACGACCCGGGGCCGCACCCCCACGCCGGTCACGGGGATCTGGAGCGTCGGGCGGCGGGGATCGTTCGTCTGCACCTCGAGCATCCGCGAGAGGACGGCCTCCTCCTTCGGGGTGAAACGCACCGAGAGCGTCGAGGTCTGCCCCTCTCGCAGGCGAGTCCGGGAGTCGGGGAGCAGCTCGAAGTCAACGCCGCTTCCCGGGATGGAGAAGCCGTCGAGCGAGAGCGGCGCGCGCCCGCCGTTGTGGATCTCGAGCTTTCGAACCACCGTGGCCCCGAGACCGACCCGACCGAAGTCGAGGGCCGCCGGGGCCGCCAGCGCGATACCGTCGGATTGAACCACCCGATCCCTGCCGCATCCAACCGAGAGGTACGCGAGCGCCAGGACCCCCACCCACCTCCGCATGCCCACCGACCTCGCCTTCGCGGGAAGCTCCTGCGAAGAAAAGCTAGGGAGTGGCGTCGGACGTGGCGGTGCCTACGACGCGCACATGGGTGTGGGTCGGGTGCACACGTTCGGGGGCGTTCCCGAACGGCGGGTGCGGCGGCGGCCCTGCATCGGGCCGCCAGCTGGATCGATCAGGGCTGCCCGAGCGCCCGGCGGATCGCGACCACCTGGCCCACCAGCTCGTCGAAGCCGGCGAAGTCCAGGGAGTTGGGGCCGTCGCAGAGCGCGTTGTCCGGATCCGGGTGGATCTCCAGGAAGAGCGCGTCGATCCCAATCGCCGTCGCCGCCCGGGCGAGGCCCGCGACGAAGCGGCGCTCACCCCCGGACGAGCCGCCCGCTGCGGAGGGGAGCTGAACGGCGTGTGTCGCGTCCATGCAGACCGGCACGCCGATGTCCCTCATCAGGGGCAGCGAGCGCATGTCCACCACGAGGTTGTTGTAACCGAAGGTGGCGCCGCGCTCCGTGAGGAAGATCTCCGTGCAGCCGCTCTCCCGGAGCTTGCCGACCGCGTGGCGCATGTCCTTAGGCGCCACCATCTGCCCCTTCTTCACCTGCACCGCGCGGCCCGTCTTGGCACACGCGACCAGCAGGTCCGTCTGGCGGCAGAGGAAGGCCGGCACCTGGAGGAGGTCGACCACCTCGGCAGCCCGAGCCGCCTGCCACGTCTCGTGCACGTCGGTCACCAGCGGCAGACCCGTCTCCGCCTTCACCTTGGCGAAGAGGGAGAGCGCCTCGTCGAGGCCGGGGCCGCGGTAGCTCTTGAGCGAGGTGCGGTTCGCCTTGTCGAAGGAGCACTTGAACACCGCCGGGAGGCCGTGCTTCTCGGAGACGCGCTTCACCTCGCGGGCGGTCGCCATCACCTGCTCTTCGGTCTCCACCACGTCGGGGCCGACCACGAGCACCAGCTTCTGGCCGTCGCCCAGGACGACGTCTTCGCGGATCTTGCAGCGGATCATTCCTTGCTCGCCTTGGCGCCGCGCACGGGCACCACGTTCGAGGGCTGGCTGGCCTTGCGGTCGCGCAGGTCCACCGCGGCCCGCACGAAGCCCGTGAAGAGCGGGTGCGGCGCGGTGGGCTTCGACTTGAACTCCGGGTGGGCCTGGCACGCGATGAAGTGCGGGTGCTCCGGGAGCTCGATCATCTCGACGAGCCCGAGCTCGGGGTTCAGGCCCGAGAAGATCAGTCCCGCCTTTTCGAACTGCGCCCGGTAGGCGTTGTTGAACTCGAAGCGGTGCCGGTGCCGCTCGAAGACCTGGGCCTCGCCGTAGAGCTTGCGGGCGAGGCTGTCCTCCTTGAGGTCGCAGGCGTAGGCGCCCAGGCGCATGGTGCCGCCCTTCTCGCGCACGCCCTTCTGACCCTCCATCAGCGTCACCACCGGATGCGGCGTCCGCTCGTCGAACTCCGCAGAGTTCGCCTTCTCCAGCCCGAGCACGTTGCGGCCGTACTCGATCACCGCCATCTGCATGCCCAGGCAGATCCCGAAGAAGGGGATCTTCTTCTCGCGGGCCCAGCGGATCGCCGAGATCTTCCCCTCGGTGCCGCGGACGCCGAAGCCGCCGGGGACGAGGAGCGCGTCCACGCCGGCCAGCTGCTTCTCGGCAGAGGTCTGCTCGATCTCCGCCGCGTCCACGAGCTGCAGCTTCACCCGCACGTCGTTCGCCACGCCGCCGTGGGTGAGCGCCTCGTTCAGCGACTTGTAGCTCTCCGCGAGCTCCACGTACTTGCCGACGACCCCGATCGTCACCTCGCCGCGGGTGGGGTTCATCACCCTCTCGTGGATCCGCTCCCAGGCCTCGAGCTGCGGCGCCCGCGACCAGATGTTGAGGAGCTCGGCGATCTTGTCGTCCAGGCCCTCCCGGTGCAGCGCCAGCGGCAGCTCGTAGATCGAGTCGACGTCACGGGCCGAGAAGACGTTGCCGGGATCCACCGAGGTGAAGAGGGCGATCTTGTCCTTCATCTCGCGATCCACCGGCTTCTCGCTCCGGCAGACGAGAATGTCGGGCTGGATGCCGATCTCGCGAAGCTTCATCACCGAGTGCTGCGTGGGCTTCGTCTTCAGCTCGCCCGCCGCGGCGATGTAGGGGATGTACGTGAGGTGGAGGTAGAGGCAGTTCTCCACGCCGACGTCGTAGCGGATCTGCCGGATCGCCTCGAGGAAGGGCAGCGACTCGATGTCACCCACCGTGCCGCCCACTTCCACCAGCGTCACGTCGAGGCCTTCGGCCGCCTCGCGGATGATCCCCTTGATCTCGTCGGTGATGTGGGGAATCACCTGCACCGTCTTGCCCAGGTACTCGCCGCGGCGCTCCTTCTGGATCACCGCGTTGTAGATCCGGCCCGAAGTGAAGTTGTTCGAGCGGGTCATCTGCGCGGAGGAGAAGCGCTCGTAGTGGCCCAGGTCGAGATCCGTCTCCGCGCCGTCGTCCGTGACGAAGACCTCGCCGTGCTGCATCGGGCTCATCGTGCCGGGATCCACGTTGATGTAGGGATCCAGCTTGAGGAACGAGATCTTCATCCCCCGGTTCTCGAGCAGCGCACCGATCGAGGCCGAGGTCAGTCCCTTGCCGAGGGAGGAGACCACCCCTCCGGTGACGAAGATGAACTTGCTGGAGCGCCGCGCGCGGGCTGCGGACATGGGGTCTCCTGTGGGCGGTGGGGTGCCCGGGTCGAATCTTGGGCGTATCTACACCAAAGCCGGAAAGCGCGGAACCGATCCTTCGGGAACGGGCCCCGGCGCCTTTCTCGACCGCATGGCGGTGCCCATCTTCATGAGGAAGGAGGCCCAACCATGGCAGACGAGACGCCCGACGTGAGCGCGACGCCCGTGCCCACGCGGCACGAGCCGGCAGACGACTACCGCGCCTTCGTCGACGAGCTCCGCTGGACCCATCCGATCGAAGATCCCGAAGACGCCGCGTACGCCGCCGCCGTGGTCCTCTGCCAGCTCGAGCGGCGGCTCACCGGCGAGCGGCGCGATGAGCTGGCCTTCCGCCTCCCGGAGGAGTTTCAAATCCTGCTGGCGGCCTGCCCCCGGGTCGACGGCTCGGGTGCCCAGCGCACGAACGCCCGCACCTTCCTCGCCGACGTAGCCGACCTCCTGGGCACCGAGCCGACCGCCACCTTCCAGATCGTCTCGGCCGTCTTCACCGCGCTGCGGGATCGGCTTCCCGACGAGGACGTGCACTGGGTCGCCAGCCAGCTCCCGCCCGACCTCGCCGACATCTGGCGCCGGCCGGTGTAGGCCGCATTCGCACGAAGCGCGAAAGGGACGCCTGAGCGTCCCCTTCGGACCTTGCGAGGAACCAACCCGCAAAGGTGCAAGTTACGGCGTTACGATCCTGCCGATACTCCCGTAATACCCTCGGGTCCCCAAGTAAGCGACGTGCAGGTTGTAAGGATCGCGAATGACCTTGGACGAGGCCGGGGTCCCTGCATCCACCGGCAAGGAATCGCTCCAGTTTAGATGGCCGGTGGTATCGAACCGGTCGATCACGCCCCAACCTCCCAAAACGGTCGAGTACACGACATAGAAGGCAGTTCCGGCATCGACCAACTTGATTGGCCCAACCGCCGCGCGAGACAGATTCGACTGCCAGACCTGCCTATCGGAGAAATTTGTCACCCACGGATCCGTCGTATCCACCAGCTCCAGGGTATGGCCGGATCCGGTTTTCCAAACGATCGAGAGTCCCTGCGACCAGCTTTCGAGCGGCCTTCCGGAGAATGCAACGATCTCCCCGGGAAAGCTCAGATCGTCCTGGTGAACCTTCTCCAACACCCCAGAGACGAGGTTGTACCGAAGAATGAACGAAGGAACGTCACTCGGATAGTTGTAGTAGAATGAACCGTCAGTCCGTCCCGCAACGAATACCGCTAGTTTCCCGTTCTCGTCGGGCGCTACAGCCACCCCCACCGGTCGATCACTTTTCAGCGAGCCGATCTGCTTAATCCATGCCCAGGTGCCCGCTGACGTAGCATTGGCGACGAAGACGTCCTCTTTACCGACGTTGGTTGGCCGGCCAACCGGAGTGTTGGTGTACCCAGTTATGATCACATTCCCGCCGGGTCCCCCGACGGTGACGATGCCGGTCGGAACAATTTTAGGAGACGGACATAAAAACCCCTCACAACCCTCGAGCGAGGCAATAAACCGGATCCAAACGAGGTCACCCTTCCAATCCAACTTCGCCAGAAAGACTTCGTCTCTGGAACCCGTACCCAAACCCGAACAGCTTGCGATAGACATTCCGACGACGTACGTCACCTCATCGAAACCTTCCCCAACCTGCTCCATGCCAACGGGATCGAGACCGCAGTGGCTGCGGGGTACACCGGGGCTGATCGTTTTCTGATATTCCAAACTACCATCGAGCCACTTGGACACAGATGCGGAAGTAGAGACGCCTGAGCCTTGCCGCGTGAGCACCGTGGTGTACGTCGACAGTCGCCCGACGCCAGGCTTGGCCGCGAGCGCAATCAGCGTGGTAGAAGACCCAACCCCGCTTACCCTGCCGATCTCGGCGTATTTGGCCTCGGCGAATGCGCTCGTCGAGATCAGAAGGAACAGAACAGCGACTGCGCGAATCATACCTCGCATGATTTCCCCTTGCGGCCACGCCGCTCTACAGCGAGTGATCTGCGTTACTACCATAACACCAGTAGCAAGATCTCTAACGCAGGTCAAGTCGCCTACGCGCCGTCGCGCCGTCGCGCTGGCAGTCGGTCGCGCTCGGCCCTGATCGACATGCGAGTCGTTGTCCCTGAGAACGAGCAGCGTTCTTGCTTTCTCCGGGTGTACGCGGGCAACAATCGAGCAGCTAGATCAGTCGGCGCATCACGGACCCCGATCACTACGCCAGCCTGCACCGAGCATGGAGAGCGTAGGACTCGCAGGTGGGCGCGGCTGCCAAGATCGGGCCGAGCCGACGGTTCGCCCAGCGCGGGGGAGATCGCCTCGAATCGGCGATTGGGCGGGATCCACGTTGCTGCCACGAGTAACCGCAGTTCCATGTCGCGCGGATTGGCGCCGGCGGTGACGGGTTGGCGGAGCCCCTTAACGGCGAAGGGGACACCGTTTCCGGCGTCCCCTTCGTTTTGTACCGCTGTCTTGCCAAGAGGAGCACTCGACCCGCCCTTACTCTGGGACGGGTCGAGACCCTACGTTGGCATGAGCGAGCGAGTTACGGGTTCGCGGCGAAGCAGGCCTGCATCGTTTCCTTGACGCAAGGCGCATCGAGGATGCACCCGATCAGATCGTCCGAGAACTCCTCGGTGCCGCAGATGTACTGGCAGTGCGTCTCGGTGAAGCCAAGCGAAAGCTGACACGAGGTGATGTGAGCGCACATCTGGACGCACTCGGCCGAGGGCTCGAACGGAGCCGGGGCGAGGCAACCATCAATCGCCTCGGGATCGCAGGCGACCTCACCCCAGCACGCGATCTGGGCGTCGTCGAACTGGTTGGGGTCCATGCAGATGTCGCTGCACTCATCCCGGGTCAGGCCCTCGAAGATGGTCCCGTCGGTCCCACACTCGTCGAGATTGTCGCACATGGCCTTGCACTCCGGCGACACCGTGGGCTTGAAGCACTCGTTGATCACGGGCGGGTCACCAGCGCATTCGGCATTCGCGGCGCACTCGAGCATCTCGGGGGTGTAGCCGAAGCTGCCGTTCGTGCACTTCACGCCGCAATCGACGCGGGTGTTCGAGCCCATGGTGTAGCCGCAGTCGAGGTAGGCGTGGTCGCAGAACGCCGAGCACGCCTCCGACTCGCCCGGGTGGAAGCACGTGGCGACCGCGTCGGTGCCACACGCCGCCTCGGTCAGGCAGGCGATCTTCGGGGCCTTGCCGAGCGCACCGTTCGAGCAGACCTGGCCGCACTGGACGCGAGTCAGCTCACCGAGGCCGCTGTCGCAGGTGGTGTAGAGGTGATCGCACATCGCGGTGCACGCCGCGGTCTCCTGGATCGGAGCATTGAAGCACTCGTCGAGCTGATCCGTGTCGCACCAGGGGACCATGGCCTCGACGATGCAGGAACGCAGTTTGCCGTCGAAGGGCAGGCCCCCCGACTCGCACTGCCTGGTGCACTCGTCGGCGTCCCACGTGCCCTGGTTGAACGCCAACCCGCAGTCGGCGACGGCGTCGCACATTTCGCGGCAGGACGCCTCGGTGCCGGGGCCGCCGGTGCCGCCGGTGCCCGTGCCGCCGGTGCCGCCTGTGCCCGTGCCGCCGGTGCCGCCGGTGTCCGTGCCGCCAGAGCCGGCCTCGCTACCAGCAGTGCCGCCGGTGCCGCCGCCGGCAGTACCGCCGGTGCCGCCCGTGCCACCACCGGTGCCGCCGGTGTTATCGGGATTGTTGCTGCCGTTGCACGCCGTGCCGACGGCGAACAACATGGCCACCAGGAAAATAGATTTGCGCAACATGAAAAGCCTGCTCCTAGTGCTTCGGGTTGGGATCGGCCATCCGCCAATCCGGGCCACCCTAGCACGATCGCAACGCTTGCCAATAGCCCCTGCGATGATCGTTCGGCCGGCCCATTCGGGTATGAGGACCGCGACACGCACCGAGCGAGTGGCCTTCGGTTCAGGCTCCTCGGCCTACGGCGGTCAGCGCCAGGACCTCGGCGGGCTCCAGCTGAATCCGCGTGGCGCCGACGTTGTCCTCGAGGTGCTTCACGGAGCCGGTCCCAGGGATGGGGAGCATCACCGGCGAGTGGACCAGGATCCACGCCAGTGCGATCTGAGGCAATGACGCATTGTGTCGTTTCGCGATCGCCGCGATCGGCCCGCCCTCGAGCCCTTCCGTCGACAACGGCCTCCAGGGGATGAAGGCGATGCCCCGCCGCTCGCACCATTCGAGCACCGGCTGTGAAGCGCGATCCACGAGGTTGAAGCGGTTCTGGACGGAGATGATCTTCGCGATGCCCGACGCGCGTTCGAGCTGCTCTACGTCAAAGTTGCTCACGCCGATGAAACGGATCTTGCCCTCATTCTGCAGCCTCACGAGCTCGCCCATCGAGTCCTCGAGGGGGACCTTCGGGTCGGGCCGGTGGAACTGGTAGAGCTCGATCCGGTCGAGGCGGAGCCTGCGGAGGCTGCCCTCGCAGGCGCGGCGGATGTGCGCCGGGTCTCCGTTCGGCACCCACGTGTTCGGACCGGGCCGCGTCAGACCGGCCTTGGTCGCGACGACGAGGTTCGACGGATAGGGCGCGAGGGTCTCGCCGATCAGGCGCTCCGAGACGTCGGGACCGTAGGAATCGGCGGTGTCGATCAGGTCGATGCCCAGCTCGACCACCCGCCGCAGGACGCGCTTCGCCTCGTCGAGATCCGGCGGCTCGCCCCAGATCCCCTCGCCGGTGATCCGCATCGCCCCGAAACCCAGGCGGTGGACGGGGACCTCGCCGCCGAGACGAAGGATTCCGGCCTGTTCGACGCTCATCGGTAGGCTCTCCTGGGTTCGGAGGTAGGAGTCTACCGGAGTGCCCGGATATTGGGCGAGAGAATCGTTCGCCCAAACGAACTTGACGAGCGAAGGCGCCTCGGAGGGGGGCCTGGGTCAAGCCACCTGCGAATGCGCCGGCTCGCTTCCCGCGACCTCGAAGTTCTCGACGCCGCCAATGACCTGGACCTCGAACCGGCCCGTGCCGTCCCCGCCTTTGACGTCGCCGTAGCGAAAGATGCCTCCGACCGAGTCGAGGCGGAGGTTGTCCGCGTGGACGGACTCCGCGCCCCCGAACATGCGGATCGAGACCGGGACGTCCTTCGGACGCGCGATGCGGAGGCACTCCATTCCGCCGATGATCTGGATCGGGACGATGCCTTCGGGGCGTCCGAGGCGGAGCTCCAACCGGCCGACCCCCCGACGAAGGAGATCCGACGGATCTGGAGCGCCGAGAGATCGGCGCTGAGCTCGGACATGCCGCCGAGGACCCCGATCTCCCACGGGATGGAGGACTGGAGGGCGATCTTGGAGTGGCACGACCTGGGAGGACCGAACACGCCGTATCGCAGGCGCACCTGGTTGCCCGAGTGGATGACCCTTGGTGGATGCCCGTCGAACTCGGCCCGGTAGAGCTCACCCGGCTCGTCCAGGGACGAGATGGCGAGGTCCGTGGTGCCGCCGAAGATCTTGAGCCGCCCGCTCGTCGCCGAGCCGAGGGGTGCCGACTGCCTGCCGCTCATGGTGTACCTGCTCCTCGCTCCGTCGAGCGGAGCTTTATGGCTTTCGAATATCTTAGAGACTAAGACTCTCTCGTCAAGCTTGCGCCGGAAGCTCCGGGAAGAACCGGGCGAGGCCGCGGTCGACGAACCGCACGAGGTTGGGCTTCGACCTGGCGTAGGTGCAGACCGGCCCCGGCAGGCCGGAGCGGACGGTCACCGCCAGGAGCCCCAGCGCCGTCGCGTCGGCCTTCGTCGGCTCGTCGGCGACGAACCACTCGCGGTCCCCGAGCCAGGTCGCCAGCGCATCGATGTCGGCCTTTCCCAGCGCTTCGATCTCGTCGGCCGAGTGCCGCGCGATGCCGCGCTCGAAGAGGTGACGTCGGAAGCCTCGGCGGATGATCGGCCCAGCGACGGCGAGCGCCAGGGGCGGGATGGCCGCGGACAGGTGTCGCTTCATCGCGGCCCACCCGTCGTCGCGGACGAGCAGCTCGTACTCGAACACCTGGTGGAAGTGCTCCTCGAGCATCTTCCGCAGCACGTGGGCCCGCGAGCGCTGGTCGGGATCGAGACCTCGATCGAGGACCTTGCCGTACCGCTGCTCGAGGTAGCGGAGGATGAGCTCGGTGTCTCCGAGGCGCACGCCGCCGTCCTCGATCCACGGGCTCTTGCGCTTCGGGCCTTTGCGCGAGTTGTCCGCGACGACCCGCTCGTAGGGCACGTCGAGCATGCGCAGGCAGACCTCGAGCTTCAGCCCGAAGGGCCCTGCGGTCGGCAGGCCGAACGCGGGCGAGAAGGTGTAGAGACGCAGGGCACTCTCTGTCATGGGGATCCTCCCGGGATGCATGCAGCCGCGAAGCTGCCGGATCCGGTCCCCTTTGGTCATGAGTTCCGGAGGCGGAGAGTCGAGCATCGAACACTGCGGTTCGGCGCCCGCCGGCCAGGCTCGACCTCGCGCGGAATCGGGAACTGCCTTGCACGAGCGTCTGTGCGCCGCTAGCTTCGCCGGCCCATGACCCAGCCCCTCATCCTCTCCTACGCCGGTTGCTCCACGTGCAAGAAGGCGCTGAAGTGGCTCGCAGAGCACGGCATCGACGCGGAGGTGCGGCCCATCGTCGAGCAGCCTCCGACGCCCGCCGAGCTCGAGCGGTGGATCCCCGCGAGCGGCCTCCCCGTTCGCAAGTGGCTGAACACCAGCGGGCAGAGCTATCGCGCGATCGGCAAGGAGCGGATCGACGCGGCCGACGACGCGACGCTGGTCCGCTGGCTCGCCGCAGATGGCAAGCTCGTGAAACGCCCGGTGCTGGTGCACGGCGATCGCGTGCTCGTCGGTTTCCGCGAGGAGCAGTACGGCGAGCTCTTCGCTCGCTGATCATCCCTCGCAACGAACCGGCTTGCCGAACGAGCCCAATCGTCGGATGGGGTGGCCCAGCGCGAGTGCGCGTTTCCCGGGAGTGGGAGCCGGGTGTAGTCTGAGCCTCCGGTTCGACCAAATGACCAAAGCCTCCGCCGCCCGCCCTCAGAAGTCATCGTTCCACGACGCCGAGAGCGTCCTGCGCGAGTCCGATCCGCGGCTCGGGCGCCTGATCGACGCGGTGGTCGAGCGGGCGGGACGGCAGCGATTCCCGCCCTCCCCCGCCGCGACGCACTTCGAGGCGCTCGCGCGTTCGATCGTTTACCAGCAGCTCTCCGGCAAGGCCGCCGCGACGATCTGGGGGCGCGTGGTCGGCGTCCTCGGGGGAGCGGTGACGCCCGAGCCGATCCTGTCCGCCGCCGACGAGACGCTACGCGCCGCGGGCTTGTCGAACTCGAAGGTCCGCTACGTGCGAGCCCTCGCCCGCGCCGTGCACGACGGCGAGGTCGATCTCGACCACGTGGAGTCGCTCCCCGACGACGCCGTGATCCGCACGCTGACCGCCGTCTCCGGCATCGGCGTCTGGACGGCGCAGATGTTCCTGATGTTCCGCCTGCACCGCCCGGACGTCCTCGCCACCGGCGATCTCGGGATCCAGAAGGGGCTCCAGATCGCGCACTGCCTGAAGAATCCGGCGGCGCCGGGCTACGTGCTGCGGGCCGGCTCCCGCTGGGCGCCGCATCGCAGCCTCGCTTGCCTCTACCTCTGGGCCGCGCTCGACCTGAAGGTCTCGCTCACCGAGGACTGAGAGGAGATCCGGTGGACTGGAATCCGACTCGCTACCTCACCTTCGAGGCGGAGCGCACAGCCCCCTTCGAGGACACCTTCGGCCTCGTGCATCCGCGCACCGGGATGCGGGTCGTGGACCTCGGCTGCGGTACCGGCGCCCTCACCGCGCAGCTCGCCGAGCGCCTGCCCGGAAGCCGGGTGCTCGGCGTCGACTCGTCGCCGGCGATGCTCGAGCGAGCGAAGCCGCTCGCGGGCCCGAACCTCCGCTTCGAACGAGGGGAGCTGCAAGCGCTCGAGGGCGAGTGGGATCTGATCTTCGCCCACGCCTCGCTCCAGTGGGTCGACGATCATCCCTCGCTCCTCGCCCGCCTGCGGGAGCGCCTCGCGCCGGGCGGCCAGCTCGTCGCGCAGGTCCCCGCCAACCACGGGCACTACACGCATGTCGAGCTCGCCTCGGTCGCGGGGGAGCCGCCATTCCGAGAGGCGTTCGCCGGATGGGCCCGCAAGTCCGCCGTGCTCGGGCCCTCGGAATACGCCCGACTCCTCTTCGACCTCGGCTTCGAAGCGATCGCCGTTCGGCTCGTCGTCTACCCTCACGTGCTGGCGGACGCCGACGCCCTGGTGGAGTGGATGCGCGGCACCGGCATGAGGCCCTATGTCGAGCGGCTGAAGGAGCCGCTTCGGCAAGCCTTCCTCGACCGGTACACCGAGGTCCTCCGGGAACGCGCCCCGGAGCGGCCCGTTTTCTTCCCTTTCGAGCGGATCCTCCTCGCCGGCACGCGCCCGGGGAACTGAAGACGGCTCGCGTCTACTGGTCGATCTCGCGCTTCGCGAGCTCCGCGATCGCCTTCAGGTCAAAGCGAATCTGGAGGGGACGGCCGTCCCGCCAGGCGCCGACGTGGATGTGCGGATGCCGCGACTGGCCGTTGTTTCCCACGAGCCCGATCGGCTGCCCCGCGGCCACCCGATCGCCGACTTGAACGCGGATCTCCTGGAGGTGGACGACCCACACGTGCACGCCGTCCGCGCGCTGGAGCTCCACGATCGTAGCCATGCCCTCTCCCAGCACGCCGGGCTCGTTCGTCTTCGGATTCTCGTGGATCTTCACGACCTCGCCGGAGATGGGCGACAGCACCTCCCGCCGCCAGCCGTACCAGTCCTCGTTCCGCGCCCCATCTCCGCGATATTTTCGAAGCCAGAGGCGGCCATTTTCCTCGACCAACCTGGCCACTACGCAGTCGCTGCCGAGGGCGTCCCCCGGTTCGCTGACCTGACCCGCCCAGTGCTCGTTGGTCTCGAACCTCGACGCGAAGATGGGATGCACCACCACCGCCTCGATCGACTCCGCGTCGTCGGCTCGGGACGTCGCTTCTCCGCGCGCGGGCGCCGTGGCGCAGCCAGGTAGAAGCGCCAAGGCGGCGCACGACATCGACACCAGCATTCGCGCGAGCTGCATTCGAGGAACCTCTCCGGACGACGAGTCGAGCCTTACAGGGTGTGTCACGGGGAACGATTCAACGTGAGCGGCGTCCAGGCGTCAACCCCAGGTCTTCGCATACACGCAGCGCCGCAGCCCGTATCTAGAGACATGCTCACGGCAACGTTTGGATTTTCAGGCGAAGAAGCGGGCGATAGCGTCCACCAGGCGCGCGCGGGCCTCCGGGCGCACGGCGAGATCCTGCCGGACCTCGAGCTCGAGCGCCTTCCGCCCGTGCGTGCCGGCGTGATGCTCGGCCGCGTAGATGAGCCCGGCCTTCCCGAGTAGGGCTCGTTCATCGCGGTCACGAAGCCCGCGGCCCGGATCGCGGCGGCCACCCCTTCGGCGAGCTCGTCCTGGGTGTCGAACAGGACCCCGACCTCCATCGGACGAATCGCGCCTTCGTACACCGGCGTGAACGTGTGGATGGAGAAGAGGACCGGCGCCCCGTGGGCGGCGAGGCGCGCGTCTAGAGCACGGTGATACGGCCGGTAGAACCGATCGATCCGCCGCGTGCGCTCGGCGTCGGTGAGATCGCGGTTCAGCGCGACGGCCGCCCCTTCCGCCTCCGCGCGGAAGAGGGTCTCCGAGTCTTCCGGCCTGTTCGGATCGACGAGGAGGCGGGAAAAGCGGGAGAGGACGGCAGGCGCCCTCATCGCTTCAGCGAGGTCGAAGACGAGCTCTCTCGCCCCGAGGTCGAAGGCCCAATGCGTCCCGACTAGACGCGCGTCGTCGCCGTGCCAGGCGTAGCCCTCGGGGAGGCGCTCGGACGCGTGCTCGCAGGTGAGGAAGACCGTGGCGTCCGGCGCGCCTTCCAGCGCCTCGTAGGCGTCCGTCACCTCGGAGATCACCACCTGCTTCGTGCGTCCGATCACCGCTTCCTCCTGCGCCCCCGAGCGAGCCAACGTTGTAGCCGCCGCGTTCCGGGGCGACAAGCCGGCGTCGGTCCGAGAGCCACCCAGTGGCCGCCGGCTCGCGCTACGCCGGCGGGCGCTGCGGCTCGACGGGCGCCAGCTCGGGCAGCAGGTGGTTCTCCCAGAGGGAGGTCGCGAACTGGGCGCGGAAGAAGCCGAAATGTCCGATCGCCTTGGCGCCGATGTCCTCCGGCGCGAGCCGCTTGTGGGTTTTCGGCGCACCGCCATAGAAGCGATGCATCGACTCGGTGTTCCGCCCGGACATCATCTCGTCGTCGGTGAAGGAGATCGTGGTGATCGGCGTTTCCACCGAAGCGAAGGCGGAGCGCGCTGCCTCCCCCTCGACGCCGACCGCGTAGTCCGGATGCAGGCACCAGCGCCGCCATTGCTCGATCACGCCCCGCGGCAGATCTCCGACCATGCCCAGGCGGTTGCCGGGGAAATAGCCAACCAGCGGCGTGACGAGCGGCGCCACCACGAACCAGAGCAGCCAGACGCGGCGCCTGAGCTCGGGGGTGTTCTCCCTCCAGTAGCCGCTGCCCGAAGCGATGGTCAGCATCCGGCTGATCCGCTGGCGGCCCCTCACGAACGGGATGATCTGCGCGCCCAGGCTGTGACCGATCCAGTAGAGCGGCCTCTCGCCGGTCTCGGCGGCGAGCGCGTCCAGGACGGCGCCGCAGTCGAAGCGCGCCCAATCGAGCACGTTCACGTCCAGGCGGCGCAGATCCATGGTCCGCGACTGCCCGATGCCGACGTAGTCGAAGGTCACCGTCAGGAAGCCGCGCTCCGCCAACCATCGGGCGAGGGCTGCGTAGAAGCGCTGTTCGACACCCATCGCCGGCGCGATCAACACCGAGCCGCGAGACTCGACGTCGGGTCGGAACCACCGGCTCGCGACGAGCTGGCCGTTCCCGTTGTCAATGAGTCGCTGTGGCTCGACCATGGGCTGCCTCCGGGACGGGACGAGCCGATGGTAGCTGCGCTCGCCCGACGTGACGATCGGACGAGCGCGAGGCGGGTCGAGTCGGCGACAGCGCCGATCGACGAGGCCGATCAGCCCGGCGAGACGGTCGCCGCCTGCGCGGCGCGCCGGGTCACCCGGGCGCCGAACACGGCGCCCGAGAGAAGCACCAGGGCGGCGATCAGGAAGGCCGAGCCGGGATGCGGCAGGAGCGCGTCCGGTCCAACGGAGGCCGCGTAGACGGAGCCGAAGAACAGGGGCGACAGCACGCCGGCGATGCTCCCGACGCTGGTGTTGGCCCCCTGGAGCTGACCCTGCTCGGATTCGGAGACATGCTGGGTCATCAGCGACTGAAGCGTCGGCATCGCCACGCCCCAGAGCGCGTTCGGGAGCACCGTCAGCGCGAACAGCCAACCGTTGGGCGCGAGGCCCATGCAGGCGATCCCGACCGCGCCCATCGAGAGACCGAAGACCATCGTCCGGCGGTCCCCGAGGCGCTTCGTGATCGGTCCGACCAGAAGGCCCTGCACGGCCATGTCCAGGACGCCGACCATGGCGAGCAGCATGCCGACCTGCCACGCGGTCCATCCGAAGCGATACCCGGCGTAGAGCACGAAGACCGCGGAGAAGACGTGGTGGGCGAAGTAGAGCAGGAAGTTCACCATGGCCAGGCCCGTCAGCTCCGCGTGCGTGCGGAGCAGCCGCAGCGCGCCCAGCGGGTTGGCGCGGCGCCAGGAGAACGCCATGCGCCGCTCGGGCGGCAGCGATTCGGGGAGGATGAACGCGCCATAGGCGAAGGAGACGGCGCTGAGCCCCGCCGCCACCCAGAACGGTGCGCGGGGCGACCACTCTCCGAGGACGCCGCCCAGCAACGGGCCGGCGACGAAGCCGGCGCTGAACGCGGCCCCGATCAACCCGTAGCCACGCGCGCGGTTCTCGGGCGCCGTGATGTCCGCCATGTAGGCGAACGCGGCGCTGAAGCTGGCCGAGGTGACGCCGGCGACGAGACGTCCAACCGCGAGCCACCAGAGGTTCGGCGCCAGCGCCATCAGCACGTAGTCGGCGGCGAGGCCGACGGTGGAGAGGAGGATCACCGGGCGGCGGCCGAAGCGATCCGAGAGCGAGCCGATGATCGGCGACGCGACGAACTGCATCAGGGCCCAAAGGGCGATGAAGATGCCGTTCATCACGCCGGCGCGGGCGTTGGAGCCGGAGAACTGCTCGATCAGCGTCGGCAGCACCGGGATGACGATGCCCATCGCCACGACGTCGAGCATCGCGGTGACGAGGATGAACGCGATCGCGGCTTTGCCGGCGCGAAAGGCGGGGGAAGACATGGCGGGTGATCCGAGGAGTGCGCGCGCAGTGGACGCGCGATGGAAGAGGAAGCGAGGCCGGTCGAGCGGTGTCAGGACGCGGTGTTCATGGGAGGCCTCGGCTTTCTCGGCCGAAGTCTACACGAGCCCACGGGACGGCAGAAAGACGATCTCGAGAGCGCGCTGAAGCTCCCCGGAACGACCCTCAACCGCCCGCGTGAAGCACCACCTTGATCGCTCGCTCACGGGACGCGGCGGCGAAGGTGTCGTAGGCCTTCATCATCTCCGTCAGCGCGTAGCGGTGGGTCGCCATCCGGGCGGGCTCGAGCTTTCCGGCGTTCACCATGTCGAGAAGCCGCGGCGTGCTGAAGGTGTCGACGAGGCCGGTCCGCAGCGTGATGTTTCGGATCCAGAGCTTCTGGAGCTCGAGCTGCACCGGCTTTCCGTGGACGCCCACGTTCGCGATGTGACCGCCAGCTGCCACGATCTGCTGGCAAAGGTCGAAGGTGGCCGGGATGCCAACCGCCTCGATGGCGACGTCGACGCCGTCGCCGCCCGTATGCTCGAGGATCGCTTTCACGACGTCCGGACGCCCGGCGTCGATGGTCTTCGTGGCGCCCAGGCTCCGCGCCACCTCCAGGCGGTTCGGATCGAGGTCGATCATCAGGAGCTCGGCGGGCGAGTAGAGCTGCGCCGTCACGAGCGCCGCGAGGCCGATGGGCCCGGCGCCGACAATGGCCACCACGTCGCCCGGCGCGACCTCGCCGTTCAGGACGCCCACCTCGAAGCCCGTGGGGAAGATGTCGCTGAGCATCACCATCGCTTCTTCGTTCGCGTCCTTCGGCAGCCGGTAGGTGCTCGTGTCCGCGAAGGGGATCCGCACGTGCTCCGCCTGCGTGCCGTCGATCAGATGCCCCAGGATCCAGCCGCCGTTGCGGCAATGCGAGTACATGCTCCGCTTGCAGAAGTCGCAGCGCCCGCAGGACGAGATGCAGGAGATCAGCACCTTGTCGCCGACGGCGACGTTGCTCACCGCCGAGCCGACCTCCTCGACGATCCCCACCCCCTCGTGGCCGAGGATCCGGCCGTCCTCCACCTCCGGGACGTCGCCCTTCAGGATGTGAAGGTCCGTGCCACAGATCGTGGTGGTGGTGATCCGGACGATCGCGTCCGTGGGCTCCTGCAGCTTGGGCTTCGGCTTCTCCTCCCAGCTTCGCTTTCCGGGGCCGTGGTAGACGAGCGCCTTCATCTTGCGATCCTCGTTGGCAGGAGACCGACGGTAGCCGGACCGAGCGCCGGAGCTCCACGACGCAGACGGGGGGCGAGGGCTTCGTCTGCCGAGGTCCCGTAACGATTTGACCTTTCCATCGTTGAAAGCCTCAGCGTGGCCGTTAGACAACGGATCGAGCCGAGGAGTCGACGAATGGAAACCTCCGGGACCACCCGCATCGAAGAGACCGTCAGCCTGCCCGTCGAGGGAATGAGCTGCGCCTCCTGCGTGGGCCGCGTGGAACGGGCGCTGAAGGCCGTCCCCGGAGTGGCCTCGGCCAGCGTGAACCTCGCCACCGAGCGCGCAGAGGTCACGCTCTCCGAGCCGATCGAGCGCGTGTCGCTCGTGCGGGCGATCGAGAGGGCCGGCTACATGGTCCCGGGCTACGTCCCTGGGCCGCTCGAAGGGTCCTCCGAGACCGACGGGGCAGAAGAGCGCCGCGCAGCGGCGGACCGAGCCCTCCGGCGCGACCTCCTCCTGGCCGTGGCCCTGACCTTGCCGAGCGTCGCGCTGGACATGGGCACGCATCTCTTCCCCGCCTTCCACCACCTCGTCGTGCGCGGGGTCGGCCTGCAGCTCAGCTGGTGGATCCAGTTCGCGCTGACCACGGCGGTGCTGATCGGCCCCGGCCAGCGCTTCTTCCGGACGGGGATCCCCGCGCTCCTGCGCCGTGCGCCGGACATGAGCTCCCTCGTCGCAGTCGGCACGACGGCGGCCTACGCCTTCTCGGTGGTGGCGACCTTCGCCCCCTCCCTCCTCCCGGAAGGCACGGTCCACGTCTACTACGAGGCGGCCGCTCTAATCGTCACCCTGATCCTCTTCGGCCGCTTCCTGGAGGCGCGCGCCAAGGGGCGGACCTCCGAGGCGATCAAGCGCCTGATCGGCCTGCAGCCGAAGACCGCGCGCGTCCGAAGGGGCCGACGCGTCGTGGAGATCGCCGTGGCGAACGTCTCCCCCGGAGACCTGGTCGAGGTTCGCCCCGGCGAGCGGGTTCCCGTCGACGGCGAGGTCGTCGAAGGCGGGAGCTTCATCGACGAGTCCATGATCACCGGCGAGCCCGTCCCGGTAGAGAAGCGCCCTGGCGCCCGGGTCGTGGGCGGCACGATCAACCAGACCGGCGCATTCGCCTTCCGGGCCACCGCCGTCGGCGGCCAGACCGTCCTCGCCCAGATCATCCGCATGGTGGAGCAGGCGCAGGGCTCGAAGCTCCCGGTCCAGGCCGTGGTGGACAAGGTGACGATGTGGTTCGTTCCCGCCGTCATGGCGGCGGCTGGGATCACGTTTGTCGCCTGGCTGGTCTGGGGCCCCGAGCCCGCCCTCACCTTCGGCCTCGTCAACGCGGTCGCGGTGCTGATCGTCGCGTGCCCCTGCTCCATGGGCCTGGCCACGCCGACCTCGATCATGGTGGGCACCGGCCGCGGCGCCGAGCTGGGCGTCCTCTTCCGGAAGGGCGAAGCCCTGCAGCTCCTCCAGGAGGCCAAGGTCGTCGCCGTCGACAAGACCGGAACCCTCACCGAGGGGAGGCCCGCGCTCACCGATCTCGAGGTGGCGGACGGCTTCGATCGGGTCGAGGTGCTGGCGAAGATCGCCGCCGTCGAGAACAATTCCGAGCATCCCATCGCCCGCGCGATCGTCGATGCGGCCGGAGGCCTCTCCCTTCCGGTGGTCGAGGGCTTCGAGTCCGTGACCGGTTTCGGCGTCGCCGCCCGGGTGGGCGACACCCGGGTCGCGATCGGCGCCGATCGTTACATGAAGCGGCTCGGCCTCGATCCCTCCGCGTTCGCGGACGTCGCGCGGCGGCTGGGCGACGAAGGGAAGACGCCGCTCTACGCCGCCATCGACGGCAGGCTCGCCTGCATCCTCGCCGTGGCCGATTCCATCAAGGAGTCCACGCCGAGGGCGATCGCGGCCCTGCACGCGCTCGGCCTGAAGGTCGCCATGATCACGGGCGACAGCCGCCGCACCGCCGAGGCGATCGCCAGGCGCCTCGGGATCGACGAGGTCGTCGCGGAGGTCCTCCCGAGGGCAAGGTGGAGGCGGTCCGCCGGCTGAAGGCGGAGCACGGCCGGCTGGCCTTCGTCGGCGACGGGATCAACGACGCGCCGGCGCTCGCCGAAGCCGACGTCGGCCTCGCGATCGGCACCGGCACCGACGTCGCCATCGAGGCGGCGGACATGGTGCTGATGTCGGGGAGCCTGGAGGGCGTGCCGAACGCGATCGCCTTGTCTGCATCGACGATTCGGAACATCCGGCAGAACCTCTTCTGGGCGTTCGCGTACAACGTCTCGCTGATCCCGATCGCAGCCGGCGTCCTCTACCCGGTGAACGGCGTGCTGCTGTCCCCGATCTTCGCCGCCGGCGCCATGGCGCTCTCCAGCGTCTTCGTCCTCGGCAACGCGCTGCGGCTGCGCCGCTTCCACCCGTGAGATTGGGTCGCGGCGCGTCCGCGACTCGTCTATTTTTCGGACCATGCTTGGACCCACGCTCTACACCGACCGCCTGATCCTCCGCCCGCCAGTCCGGGAAGACCTCGACGGATGGGCGGCCTTCATGGCCGACCCGGAGAGCGCCCGCTTCGTAGGCGGCCTACAGTCCCGCCACGGCTCCTGGCGCGGCCTGGCGGCGGTCACTGGCTCCTGGGCGCTGCAGGGCTTCGGCATGTTCTCCGTCATCGAGAGGGCGAGCGGCCGGTGGATGGGCCGCCTGGGCCCCTGGCAGCCGGAGGAATGGCCCGGCACCGAGGTCGGGTGGGGCCTCGCTCGCGAGGCCTGGGGCAAGGGCTACGCCACCGAGGGCTCTGCCGCAGCCATCGACTGGGCCTTCGAGCGCCTCGGCTGGACCGAGGTGATCCACACCATCGACCCCGCCAACGAGGGTTCGAGGAAGGTGGCGGCGCGGCTCGGCTCGACCCTCCTCAGGCTCGGCCGGCTCCCGGCTCCCTTCGACAACGTCGAGATGGAGATCTGGGGCCAGAGCCGCGACGCGTGGAGAGCGAGACGGCGGGCTTGACGGCGCCACCGCTTCGTCGCGATCTGGGCCGCCCATGAAGACACCGTCGACGCGCCGCCTGACGCTGGTGCTCGGAACCCTCTCCGCTATCGGCCCCTTCTCCATCGACATGTACCTGCCGAGCTTCCCCACGCTCGCGCGCTCGCTCGGCACCTCGGTGTCGTCGGTGCAGCTGACTCTCGCGACCTACCTCGCGGGACTCGCGGCCGGACAGCTCCTCTACGGCCCCCTGGCGGATCGCCTCGGCAGGCGCACGCCCCTCCTCGCAGGCCTTGCGCTCTACGTCGCGGCCTCCCTCGCCTGTGCGGCTGCGCCGGACCTGCCCTTCCTCGCGGCGGCCCGCTTCGTCCAGGCGCTGGGCGGATGCGCCGGAATGGTGATCGCGCGCGCCGTGGTCCGGGACTTCTTCGACGAGCGGGAGTCGGCGCGGCTCTACTCGTCGCTGATGCTGGTGATGGGTGCAGCGCCCATCCTCGCGCCGCTGGTCGGTGGCCAGCTCCTCGCCCACGCCGGCTGGCGGGCGATCTTCGTCACCCTCGCCGGCATCGGCGCGGCCATGTTCACCCTCGTGGCGACGTCGCTGCCCGAGAGCCTCCCCGTCGACGCGCGCCGACGCCAGGGCTTCCGCGAGATCGCGCGCTCCCTCGGCGAGCTCCTGCGCCAGCTTCCCTTCGTTCGCCTCAGCCTCGCCGGCGGCGCGATGCAGGCGGCGATGTTCGCGTACATCGCCGGGTCGCCCTTCGTCTTCATCGAGCTCCACGGCGTCCCCGCCGAGCGCTTCGGGCTCATCTTCGGCACCAACGCCTTTGGCCTGATCGCGGCCTCGCAGATCAACCGCTGGCTGGTTCCCCGCCTCGGCGTCCTTCGGGTCCTCCGCACGGCCATCGCCGGTGCAGCGCTCGCCTACGTGGGCCTCCTGATCGCCGCCGGCAGCGGCGCGGGCCTGCCGGTGATCCTCCCCCTGATCTTCGTGGGCATCGCGTCCGTTGGCTTCGCGCTGCCGAACTCCACCGCCCTCGCAATGGCGCCCCAGGGCAAGCGCGCGGGCCTCGCCTCGGCGCTCCTCGGGACCCTGCAGACCACCTGCGGCGCTCTCGCCTCTACCTTGGTGAGCGCGCTGGCGGACGGCTCCGCTCAGCCCATGGCGGCGGTCATGCTCGGTTGCGGACTCCTCGCCCTCGTCGCCGCCGCCCCCTTCGGCTGGAAGGGCATCTCTTCCGAGCGGGGCGAGCTTCGGCCGAGCTCGTAGCCTCGAGCTGGTCAGGTGTCGGCTACTGGCTCTTCGACACCTGCTGACGGTTTGCGGTTCGAACACATGGGCTATGATCGGACGAGGAGGTCCCGATGCCGCCCAAGGAACCCAAGCCCCGCTCCAAGGCAAAGACGAAGGCAGGCGACGGCCGAACCGCTCCCGCCGTCGTCGCCTTCCTGCAGGGCCTCGAGCATCCGCTGAAGGGCGAGCTCGACCGGCTGCGCCAGCTCATCCTCGGACTCGACCCCGCGATCCACGAAGAGATCAAGTGGAACGCGCCCAGCTTCCGCACAGAGGATCACTTCGCCACCTTCCACCTCCGCGCGAAGGACCGCCTCTCCCTCATCCTGCACACGGGCGCCAAAGTGAAAGGCGCCGCCACCACGGGTGTACAGGTAGCCGATCCCGACCGCATCCTGGATTGGCTCGCAAAGGATCGAGCGGTCGTGACGATCCGAAGCGCCGAGGAGCTCGAAGCGAAGCGCGGCGCTCTCGAAGCGCTCTTGCGGAACTGGATCCGTGCCCTGCCCAGTCGAGGTGAGTCGTGAGCAGTCCGATCGTTCCTTGTCTCTGGTTCGACGATCAGGCCGAGGAAGCCGCAAGCTTCTATACGAAGACCTTCCCCAAGGGTCGCGTCACGGCCGTGTCGCACTATTCGGAGTCCCGCGACAACCCCGGCGGCAAACCGCGCGGGAGCGTCCTCACGGTGGAGTTCGAGATCGCCGGGCAGCGCTTCACCGCGCTCAACGGCGGACCCATTTTCGTCATCAATCCGAGCATCTCGTTCTTCGCCCACGTCGACGAGGTGGGCGAGGCCGAGCGACTCTTCGGCTTGCTCTCCGACGGCGGCGACGTGCTCATGCCCTTCGGCTCCTATCCCTGGAGCGAGGGATTCGGCTGGGCGAAGGATCGCTTCGGCGTCTCGTGGCAGGTGATCGCGGGTCGGCGCGCGCCCGGCAGTGCCTCGATCGTGCCGTGCCTGATGTTCACGGACGCCCAGAAGGGGAAAGCGAACGAGGCGATGGAGGCCTATGTCCGCATCTTCCCCGGCGGAAAGATCCAGAGCGTGGAGCGCTACGCCGCCGGCGAGGGACCGACGGGCACCGTCAAGCACGCGCGATTCGTCGTGGCCGGCCAGGACCTGATCGCGATGGACAGCCCCATCGAGCACGGCTTCGGGTTCAACGGAGCAGTCTCGCTGCAGGTGATGTGCAAGGACCAGGGCGAGGTGGACCGCTACTGGGAGGCGCTCTCGGAAGGAGGCGAGCGCGGCCCCTGCGGATGGCTGAAGGATCGCTTCGGCCTCTCCTGGCAGATCGTCCCGATCGCCATGGTCGAGTGGATGGCCAGCCGGGACGCCGCGGCACGCGACCGAGCGTTCGAGGCGATGTTGGGCATGAAAAAGCTCGATGTCGCCGCACTCCAGGCGGCGTTCGAGGGGCGGTGACCCGTCAGGCGCTCGTGATGTGGAAGATGTTCCCGTCCGGATCCTTGAACCACGCCATCTTCCGGCCGTCCGCCACGTGGAAGTCGCCCTCTCGCTTGAGCCCCGGCATGTCGTAGTGCTCGAATCGGACGCCACGGGATCCGAGCCAGCGCATGACGGCGTCGAAGTCGTTGCCGACCCTCCACGCAAGCGCGGTGGCCTTGTTCGTGCCGGCGTATTCCGACTGGTAGACGATGATCTCGGTGTGTCCCGCCTTGTAGACGACCGCTCCGCCGCCTACGTCGGCTACGCGGGTCAGGCCAAGGGTGCCCTCGTAGAAGGCCTTCGCGCTCTTCACATCCCGCACGGCAAGGCTCGCGATCGCATCCCGCTCCGCCAGCATCCCGGCCTCCTCCCTTCGATGGGTCGAGCGAAATCTGGCCACCGCCCCGCAGGCGGCAACCGAGCCGGATCGAGGACGCTCGGACGGCCTCAGAGCAACGAAGCGAGCACCTCGAGCTGGAGCCTGAGCTTGCGGGCTTCGTCATCCCGCCCCAGCGCCGCATACGTCTCGGCCGCCTCGCGCCTCTCCTGCATCTCGCGCTCGACGATCGCGGCCACCGCTTCCGGGCTCAGCACCCGTCGCGCGACCTCGCCTGCGCCGACCCCCGCGACGCCGCCAGCGATCACGCCGTGCTGAACCGGCGGGGCCGCGCTCGAGTCCGCCGCTTCGGCGTTGTCGATTGCCGCCAGCGTCTCGCGAATTACTGCCACCGCGTGCGATTGCCGAGCACGGAGCGCTTCTCGCAACGCCGCGCGCAACAAGCTCTTCCACTCCTCGACGCCTCTCATCCTTGATCCTCCGGGGTACGGTTTCCGCTCATAACGCCAGCTTGCCCAGCGCGCATCATTGGACGCCCCACCCCACGCGGAACTCGGTTGACTCCTGGGCCGGCGAGCCACTAAGAGGCGCGCGCGTTGATACGGGGAGTATCAGGGGAGAAACATCATGCGCGCACGTCTCGTCCTACCCATGCTCGTGGCCGCCCTCTTGGCCGGCTGCGAATCCACCGAAAACCCAACAGAGCCGGCCTGCGATTCCGCGGAGTGCGCCCTGGACTGCGCGGACGTGGTCGGCGGAACCGCCTACCTCGACGAATGCGGCACCTGCGTAGGCGGCACCACCGAGCTGGAACCGTGCACGCTGGACTGCAACGGCGACCAGGACGGCACGGCCTTCCGCGACGAGTGCGGCAAGTGCGTCGGCGGCAACACCGAGCTCGAGCCCTGCACGCTGGACTGCAACGGAGATCAGGACGGCACGGCCTTCCGCGACGAGTGCGGCAACTGCGTCGGCGGCAACACCGAGCTCGAGCCCTGCACGCTGGACTGCAACGGCGACCAGAACGGCACCGCCTTCCGCGACGAGTGCGGCAAGTGCGTCGGCGGCAACACCGACCTCGAGCCCTGCGCGCAGGACTGCAGCGGCGAGTGGGGCGGCACCGCCTTCCGCGATGAATGTGCTGCCTGCGTGGGCGGAACGACCGGTCTCGAGCCCTGCGCCCAGGACTGCAACGGCGATTGGGGCGGTTCCGCCCTCGTCGACGAGTGCGACGTGTGCGCGCGCGGCAACACCGACCTCGAGCCCTGCGCCCAGGACTGCAACGACGATTGGGGCGGCACCGCTGCCATCGACGGTTGCGGCGAGTGCGCTGGCGGAAACACCGGCATCGATCCCTGCATCCTGGACTGCAATGGCGACCGGGACGGCACCGCTACCCTCGACGAGTGCGGCGCCTGCGTGGGAGGCGAGACCGGCCTCGAGCCTTGCGTAATGGACTGCAACGGCGACCGGGACGGCACCGCTACCCTCGACGAGTGCGGCGCCTGTGTGGGAGGCGAGACCGGCCTCGAGCCTTGCTTCAAGGACTGCAACGGCGACCGGGATGGCACCGCCTTCGTCGACGAGTGCGGCGCCTGCGTAGAAGGCGAGACCGGCCTCGAGCCCTGTCTTCTGGACTGCAACGGTGTCCCCGGCGGCTCCGCAGCCTTCGACGGCTGCGGCGTGTGCGCGGGCGGCAACACCCGCATCGAGCCTTGCGAGACCTGGTGCGGCGCGACGATGGTCAGCCTGGCCGATCTTGGCCGGATCCACGCGGGGTATTTCTCGGAGGTGAGCACCAGCGAATCGCCGTTCGGTCACATCCTGGTGGCGAACGCAGGCCTCTTTTGGCTCCAGCTCGAAGGCGGGCCGTCGATCTGGCTGCCTGCAGGCCGCTACGTGGCCGACTTCCGACTCATGCAATCGGAGAGCTCGAACACGAGCATGGGCGTGCGCCCGACGAACGGCGCCGACTGCATCGTCGGCGGCGGCCTGTCCTGGACCTCACCGGGCGAGCTGTCCTGGAGTACGACGCCCGCCATCCCCTTCGAGGTCACTTCGTCTGACTGCCGGGTTCAGCTCTACGTCAATGACTTCAACTCGACCTACAAGTTCGGTTGGAGGTTCGACTGGGCCCGCATCCGCCGGACGTGCGACGCCGACGCCGACTGCCCGAGCCTCGACAGCGGCGCGGTCTCCGGCACGTGTGTCGAGTCCGTGTGCTCCTACGCCCCGGAATGCGTCGGCCCCTGAGCCTCGAATGGTCGGCGCCCGGCCTCGGTCGTCCGGGCGCCGCACCACCAAAGCGTTGTCGTTCCCAAAGCGTCGCCCGAGAGGGTTTGCGGCCGTTCCGCTCGAGAACCACCCTTGGTGATGCTCGGAGCGGAGCCCGGTACGAGCGTCATTCGCCGGGCGAGAAGGGCCATGTCGCCGGATACTCGTCACACCAGTTGACGGTGTACCCTCCGGTTTCGCTCTTCACCCACGAAGGGTCCCATCGCTGGGCGAGATCAGCCGGGACGACGAGATCGAGCGGTTCGCATCTGGACCACTGAGGGTGCTCGACGAAAGCGAGGTCGCCGTCGCGAACCGCGTCGGCAACCTGCCAGAGCTGCGAATACGGCGGTCCGAGGACGAATGCCAGCGCGGGGGTCGATGGGATGCCCCTCCAGCACGATGCCCGAACCGGATGCTCCTGGGTCTTTTTGTCCCGCATGACGAACGAAAAGCGCCGGATATAGCCGGACAGCACTCGCACATCCCCGTAGAACGGCCGAAGGAAGCTCGATACGTCTCGCCAAAGGCCTCGGAGCGCCTGCTCCCATCCCGGCTGCTGGAGCGCCGAAACCTCGACCTGCAGAGAAAACCGATTGCTCCGAAAGTTACGGGTCGGGGACTTCGATTCGCCGCGGTCCGAGAGGCTGAATCCCAGGACGGGCCGAGACGGGTAGAACACGGCATCTCGATTCTTCGCCATGAAGCTCACGAGGGCGTCGATGCCCGTCCGGTCCGTCTTGTACTCCGGCGGCTCCCACAACCCATACCGCCGTGGAACTGCCTCCGGGAGGTGACGGGCGAGGATGCTCAGGAACTCGGACAGGCCGCCCTCGGTCCGGAGCGGCGACTCCATGAACCACCACGACAGCTCGACGACCGAAAACCGCTTCTCGGGTTTCGGCTTCTCGTACCTCACCTCTCCGCGCGGAAGGGCCAGCGAGCCTCGCTGCGGGTCTTCGACGAGCCCGGCAAATTCGGCGGCGATGGATCGAGCGATTGAACGGAGCTTCAGGCGCGCTCCCAACCATGCGGAGACCGGTTCCAGCGAGAGCTCCACGAGCACCGATACGCCGGGCAGCAGCTCGGCTGCCCCTGGTGGAACGTCCTCTGGCTCGACGGATTGAGCGGTCGTCACGACGATCTGCCACGAACGTTTCTCGAGCGTCCAGGTGCCGTCGTGCTCGGTCCATCCTCGCTTCGCGCTCAGACATGCGGACAAATCGCCTGGTTTGCGGCCCCATACTCGCAGGTCGTAGCTCATCGTTCCTCCGCAAGGCTTCACGGCCCCGCTCATGGCCCAGAGCCGCAGCTCCCGAGAGCGGCTACGGCAGCGGGAAGGCCTTCAGGCCTCCGCTGTCCGCGACGTAGGCGGTCTTGCCGTCCGGGCTCAGGGCGAGCCCAGCGACGCTGCTCACGTCCGCGACGGCGATCGGCCCCTCGTCCGCGTCGACGAGGACCGCGCTGCCCACGAGGATGGTGACGTCGCCGCGATTGTCCACGACGCCGACTCCGCCCGATGCGGCGAGTACCTGGCGCTTGCCGGGCCGTAGCGCGAGGGCCACGGGTCCCGTCGGCAGGTCGAGCTCCGTGAGCGCCTTCGCAGAGGGCGCCGCGCCCACCAGCGCGAGCTCGTAGAGGCCGATGCGGCCGACGGCGACCTCGACCGCCGCGACCGTCCACCCTTCGGCGGACGCGAGGGCCACCACCGGCTTCGGAAGCTCCAGCGTCGCCCGATCGTCCGTGGCTGCGTTCCAGCGGACGACGGTGCCGGTCTTGTCGAAGGCGCCGGTCACGTTCACCACGTACGTGGATCCGTCGACGTGCGTGACCTGGCGCACCACCGAGCCGAAGTCGAAGGTCTCCGCCAAGGCGCCGTCCGGCTCGACCACGCCCAGGGAAAACGCCGCCACGAAGATCCGCTCGCCGTCGGGCGCCAGCGCGCTGCTCCCGTCGACACCGAAGATCCCCATCGAGACGCCGCTCCGATCGTCGATCGACACGAGCGTGTGCGCGTTGTCCGCGCCAAGGCGGAAGAGGTTGTGGCTGTAATCGCCGAGCCAGACGTCGCCGGCTCGGGTTGCCAGCGGCTGCTTCGGATAGAAGTGCTGGCGGATGCAGATGTCGCAGCTTCGCGGCAGGACCATGGGCAGCTCGGCGACCACTCGGCCCGAGGGCTCGAAGACCACCGCCCCGCCGCCCTCGTCGAAGGGCGCCGGCCCCATACCCACAGCGAGCACCACCTCGCCGTTGGGCCGCACCGCGACGCCGCTCGCGCGCCCGGAGGCCTCGTAGGACCAGCTCGACGAAAGGGCCTTCACTTCCGATGAAGTGCCGGATCCACAAGCGGCGAGAACGGAGGCTGAAAGAACCAGGACCGTGAGGCGAAGCAGGCTCGACGAGGCGTACATGCCCGCCAGAAATCATGCGGGAAGTTCGGCGGCAAGGACTGCGTGCGCCCGGACGCGGCGCCGAGCATCTCGGGGGCGCGGAGCGTGTCTTCGAGCGCTCTTCCAGAACCAATTCAGCCTGGATCGCTCTCTTCCAACCGAGCCGCCTGCATCAGGAGGTAGCTTCTCTCGGTCAGGCTCGTGGTTCGGGCCGCGGCTCGTCGGTAGTGCGCGATCGCGGCCTCTCGATCGCCCTTCCGTTCCAGCAGGTGTGCTCGAACCGCATCGACTCGAAAATGTTCCGAGATGCGCCGATCTCCCGCAAGCTCGTCGAGGCGAGCGAGGCCCGCCACCGGTCCGTGCACCATCGCCAGCGCGACGGCGTGGTTGAGCGCCACCATCGGATTGTCCGACATCTGGATCAGGAGGCCGTAGAGCGCGAGGATCTGCGGCCAGTCCGTCTCCTCGGCCGTGGCCGCCTCGTCGTGTACCGCCGCGATCGCCGCTTGGAGCTGGTAGGGGCCAATCGATCCCCGCGACAACGCAGTGGAGACGAGCTCAACGCCCTCCTCGATCGCGCTTCGATCCCAGAGAGATCGGTCCTGCTGGTCGAGGGCGATCAGCTCTCCCGTCGGACCCGTGCGCGCCTCGCGGCGAGCGTCGGTGAGGAGCATCAACGCAAGGAGCCCCTCCACCTCGCTCTCCCCAGGGACGAGGCGATGGAGCATGCGGGCGAGACGGATCGCCTCGCCCGAGAGATCGGTGCGGACGAGCGCCGGGCCGGACGAGGCCGTGTATCCCTCGCTGAAGATCAGATAGAGCACGTGCAGCACGGCCCCCAGCCGCTCGGCGCGTTCCTCCTTCGTCGGCTCCTGGAAGGCGATCCCCGAAGCCTGGATGCTCTGCTTGGCCCGGCTGATCCGCTGGGCCATGGTCGCTTCCGGAACCAGGAACGCCCTGGCGATCTCGAGCGTGGTCAGGCCGCCCACCGCGCGAAGCGTGAGGGCGATGGCCGACGACGGCGAGAGCGCCGGGTGGCAGCACATGAAGAGGAGGTCGAGGGAATCGTCCCGACCGGCTCCATCCTCGTCAGGGGCGAGGGCGATCTGCTCCTCCGGAGGCACGAGGCTGACCACGATCGCCTCGCGGTGGCGGCGCGCCGCCTCGGCCCGGACCTGATCGGTCAAGCGCCGCGCCGCGACGCGGATCAGCCACGCCCGGGGGTTCTCTGGAAGACCGTCACGAGGCCATTGGGTGGCCGCGGCGAGGAGCGCCTCCTGGACCGCGTCCTCCGCCGCGGCGAAGTCGCGGAAACGACGGGTGACCGCGCCCAGCACCTGGGGCGCGATCTCCCGAAGCAGGGTCCGCAAATCCTCGGGCATCAGAGCTCGTTGGGAGGAGGACTCATCACCTGGCGCACCTCGATCGCCATGTTGAGAGGCGCCCCACCAGGACCTGGCGCCGCAGATGCCTCCGCGGCGATCTCGTAGGCACGCTCGGGGCTTTCCACGTCCACGATCCAGTACCCCGCGAGGAACTCCTTCGTCTCGGGGAAGACGCCGTCCGTGATCGGCGCGCCGTCCTTCCCGGCTCGCACGAGTCGAGCCTGATCCGGGCCGGCGAGCCCCTCCCCCGCAACGAGCTCCCCGGATTCGGCCAGCTTCTTCGAGAAGCGGATCATGAAGTCGATGTGGGCCCGGAAGTCCTTCTGCGGCCAGTTCATGATCTGGTACGGCCCCCCGCTCGGCGTGTGCATCATCAGCATGTACTTCATGGTCGACTCCCTTCGTGCGAGCGCCCCAATCTGGAGCGCGGTCTACCCGTAGTCGGAGCCGGGCCGCGTCTCTCGACATCGGCCCCGAAATTTTTGTTCCTGGGCATCAGAGCAGGTCTTCGGGAGGACCGCTCATCACCTGACGCACCTCGATCGCCAGGTTGAGGGGCGCCCCGCCAGGTCCTGGCGCCGCAGAGGCCTCTGCGGCGATCTCGTAGGCACGCTCGGCGTGGTCGACGTCCACGATCCAGTAGCCCGCGAGGAACTCCTTCGCCTCGGGGAAGACACCGTCTGTGACGGGCGCGCCGTCCTTCCCGGCTCGGACGAGTCGGGCCTGTTCCGGGCCGGCCAGCTCTTCCCCCGCCACGAGCTCCCCGGCCTCGCCCAGCTTCTTGGTGAAGCGGGTCATGAACGCCATGTGCGCCTGGAGGTCCGTCTGCGGCCAGCTGAGCACCCGATACGGCCTCGGCGTGTGAATCATCAGCATGTACTTCATGGTCGGCTCCCTTCGTGTTCCAGCGCCCTACCCTGGAACGCCCTCTACCGGTAGTCGGAGCCGGGCCGCGTCTCTCGACATCCGCCGCATTTTTCGCCAACCCGGACTCGAGGCGCCGATCCCGCCTTCAGGCGAGGCGGTCCGCCACGGCAATGCGCAGGTGTTTCATGGTGCGGGTCGCTCTGGCGATTTCGGCGGGATCTCGCCGCGGAGCTGGAAGAGCTCGAAGCGGAGCTCGGCGCCGCCCTCTCGCAACAGGTTCGCGAGCCGGGGCTCCATCACGGTCAACGAGATCCTCTCGACGCCCGGTGCGTGCGACTGCAGCGCCGCAAGCATCGGACGCGCGAGCGTCAGCCTCTCCACGCCAAAGAACGACGCACCAGGGAACGATGGGCTGAAGAGGGCCAAAGCCTCGAGAGTGCCATCCAGGCGGACGGGCAGCTCGCCTCGTGCGCGGGCCGCCGAGACGCTGCCGGGCAATAGCGACCATCGCTCCTCGAGCGCCGCGTCGTCCTCCGGATCCGCGAGCCCCGTGGCTGCGCCCTCCCCGTCGCGCGGGAGCGAGTCCATCACCGACCAGGAAACACGGAGCACGGTGGTCTCCCGATGGACGTGGAATCCGAAGGACGAGTAGAGCCGCAGCGCCACCTCGTTGTCGCGCTTCACGTTGAGGTACCAGCTCGTGCAGCCCGCGCGCCGCACCTTCTCCGCGAGAGCGTCCATCACGCGTCGGCCCACCCCCTGGCCCTGGTGCTCCCGCGCGACCATCACATGGACGACGTGTCCCCAGCGACCTACGAGGCGCGCCCAACCGCCGCCCAAGACACGGCCGTCCGACTCCACGAGGATCGCGCCGGGCATGACGTTGTCGATCCAGGCCTCGCGGCTCGGAACGGGATCGCCGGTCTGTAGCTCCGGCAAGAGCTGGCAGTACGATTCGTAGTCATCGGCTGCAGCGTCTCGGATCTGCATGGTCTTTCCTCGGACTTGAATCCGCCGAATCTAGCAGAGTGCAAACCGCGCTGGCGAAGGCCGGGCGAGCGGGACCACATCGTGGACGCAAACACCCCGCCCGGAGCGCCGCCCTGCCCTTCACGCAACCAATTGGTTGCTCATCATCGAGCGGGCGAATAACGTGCAACCAGGAGGTTGCCCATGTCCGAAACGAGCCCCGACAAGATCGATCGATCCATCGTCCTTCGCGCGCCGCGATCCCGGGTCTGGCGTGCGCTCACCGACGCCGCCGAGTTCGGCGAGTGGTTCCGCGCGAAGCTCGAGGGCGCCTTCACAGTCGGCCAGCGCACGCGCGGCACGATCACCCATCCCGGCTTCGAGCACGTGGCGATGGAGCTCGACGTCGTCCGGATGGAGGGCGAACGCCTCTTCGCCTTCCGCTGGCACCCCTACGCCGTCGAGCCGGGTGTCGACTACTCCTCCGAGCCGATGACACTCGTCGAGTTCCACCTCGAAGACGTCGAGGGAGGAACCCACCTCCGCGTCACCGAGTCGGGCTTCGACCAGCTACCGCCCGAGCGTCGCGCGACGGCCTTCCGCATGAACGACGGGGGCTGGGCCCAGCAGCTCGAGAACATCCGCCAGCATGTCGAGGCCTGACAAGCTCGCGGCGAAGAAGGCCGCACCTCTCTTCTCCGCGCTGGGCGACGAGACGCGCTTGAGGCTGCTTCGACAGCTCGCCGCGGGGGAAACGGCCACGAGCGCGAGGCTACACGCCCGATTCCGGATCTCCCGCCAGGCCGTGACGAAGCACTTGCAGGTGCTGGAGGACGCCGGGCTGGTGCGAAGCCATCGCCGCGGGCGCGAGCGGCTCTGGGAGCTCGAGCCCAATCGAATCGGCGAAGCCCGCGCCTACCTCGACTCGATCGCCCGAGAGTGGGACGACGCCCTCGAGCGGCTGCGCGCCTTCGTCGAAGGTTGATCGCCCTCCGAGGATGCGGGCCGCTCACGAATCCCTCCGCACCCGCGCCTCCGCTCCCGGTAGAAGCGTTGGTCGCAAAAAGTGTCAGCCGGGTTGAATTCGAGCGGCGGTTCTTCGTCCTCGCCCAGCCGGGCGCATGTCGCGCTCGCCTTCGCTCCGGTGCATCATGCTGCGTCCGCGTGCCGCGTCTCTCCTCCGCTCGGCGTCGATTTTCGTGTTCGCCGTCCTCGCCCTATGTCCGGCAGGGGCGCTCGCTGCAGGCCGGATCGGCCTCCTCGACGTGGAGGGCATCGGCGTCGGCGACGAGATCCTCGAGTGGACCACCGACGAGATCCGCGCCGGTCTCGAAGGCGCCCTCGAAGGGGGCGACTGGATCGTCGTGAGCGAGCAAGAGAGCTGCCAGGACGGGCCCTGCGAGTCGATCGACTACCTGGTGACCTCCCTGCTCACGGGGAATCAGGGCGGTCTCGATCTGCGCGTCGAGCTCGTCCGGACGTCCGACTACGCGACGCTGGCGGAGCAGACGATTCGCGCAGCCGACCAGGACGAGCTCCTCGGCGCGGTCCGCTCGGCAGCCAACCGACTCCCGATCGACGGCCGCCTCCTCGAAGGGCGCTCGACCTTCCTCGAGCCGAGCACCGTCGTGCTGAGCCTCGACAACTTCGACCTCCGGAACACGAGCCTCGTCCTGATGGGAGAATCGAAGGGCGATCCATGGCGCCTCGCCCTCGGTGTGGGCGTTGGAATCCCTTCCATCGACACGCGCCAGCCCGGCTTCGACGGCTTTGCGTTCAACGCCGACCTCTTCGTCGGCGTCATCCGGAGGATCGTCGGGCCGCTCGACCTCATGGCGACGACGGCGATCGGCTTCGTCAGCATCGACTGCAAGGTCTCGCAGGGCTGCAGCGGCGCAGGCGAAGCGCAGGAGGACGGCTCCTATGCCTACGGCTTCGGGCGATGGTCGAACGCGTTGCTGCTGCAGCTCCGCATGGGCCCCGCGAAATTCCGGGCGGGATACGGCTACCAGCTTCCATTCGGTGACAAACACCTCGGCATCGGGCCGAGCTGGGGCCCATATTTCAGCTTAGGCTGCGACTTCGCAGGCGTGGAGCGGTTGATGGGCGAACCGTAGCCCCGCCGCCTGCCGGACGGCTGCGCAGGTCTCATGTTCGAGGAAGGCGCGAGGGGAGGTCGACGTGGACGCCGAGCGAAACCGCATCCGGGAAATGCTCGCCGCAGGAAAGATCAGCCCCGAGGAGGCGAACAAGCGCATGGCCGAGCTGGACTCTCCTCCCGCGACCGCGAAGAGCTTGCTCACCCGACCGATCGAGCATCTTGGGACCCGACAGGCCCTCATCATCTCGACCGTCGTGGCGGTGCTCCAGCTCGTCGTGTCCCGGCTGCACGTTCGCTTCGATGGGGCGCTCGACGCGCACCTGTCTGCAATGCCCGTCTCCTGGCCCCAGGCGATCATCGATCTGGTCCTGGCGTGGCCGGTCGTCGCGCTCATCTTCTGGGGCGCGGCCCGTCTCATTGCACACCGCGGCGAATTCGTAGACCTCCTGGCAGTCGTGGGCGTGGCGAGGGCTCCTCTCGTGGTGGCGGGGGCGGTGGCCGGCTTCCTCCGGCACGCGTTCGAAGAAGCGACGACCGGGAGAGCGAACCCGGGGATGATCATCGGAGCGATCCTGATGATCGTGCTCGTGATCTGGTTCATCTCCTTGCTGGTCACGGGCTTTCGAGCCGTCTCCCGCCTGAGTGGCGCAAAGCTCGCGCTCACGTCCATCGGCGCGATCATCGTCGCGGAAGTGGTCACGAAGGTCGTGCTCGCGATCCTCTGATCCGCAGCCCGCCCGAGCCCTCGTCGCGCATCCGGCCGACCGTTGCATCCGCAGGCGCCTTCCCTCCGCATCGTTGCGCACCCGCCCGGAGTCCCCAAATTGGGTTCATCGGGCGCGGGACGGACGCGCCATGGAGGCCTGCGGCATGAAAGCCATCGTCCTGACCGATTTCGGAGACGCCAACCAGCTCGAGCTCCGCGAGATCTCCGAGCCGTCCGCAGGGACGGGGCAGGTGAAAATCCGCACCGCCGCCACGAGCGTGAACCCGGCCGACTGGAAGATCCGGCAAGGCGGCCTCTCGAAACGCCCGTCCCCCGAGGCACCGGCGGTGCTCGGCTTCGACGTCGCGGGCGAAGTCGTCGAGCTCGGCACTGGCGTCGACTCGCTGAAGGTGGGCGATCGCGTCATGGGCTTCGTCCCGCACTGCTACGCCGAGTACGTGGCCGCCGATGCCGACAAGCTCACGAAGATCCCGGACGGGCTCAAAGACGTGGAAGCGGCGGCTCTTCCCCTCGTGGTGACGACGGGCGTGGAGCTCATCGACGAGCAGACGAAGCCTGGCCCCGGCGAAACGGTGCTCGTGACCGGAGCCGTGGGCGCCGTCGGGCGCAGCGCGGTCTACGCCGCGAAAAAGCGAGGCGCCCAGGTTCTCGCAGGTGTTCGGTCAAGCCAGAAGGAGGAGGCCGAGGCGCTGGGCGTCGACGAGGTGATCGCGATCGACGACGACAGCGAGATCGACGATCTGCCGGACCTGGACTTCATCGCCGACACGGTGGGCGGCAAGACGCTCGAGAAGCTGCTTCCCCACGTGAGGAAAGGCGGGACGATCGGCACCGTCCTCGGCGCGCCGGCCGGAGCGTCGAAGCACGATCTCGAAGTACATGCCTTCAAGGCCCACCCGGACGCGGAGATCCTCGAAAGGATGGCGGTGGCGGCGAGCCGCGGCGAATTCCGGATCCCGATCGGCCGCACGCTGCCCTTCGAGAGGGCAGCGGAGGCACATCGGGAGGCCGAGAAGGGTGGCACCGGGAAGATCGTGCTCACAATGAGCTGACAGGGATCAGGCGCTGGCCGCGATCTGGCGCAGCGGACGGAATAGCCTCCGCCTCGCCGCGATCCTCCGTTCGCCGCTCGGGGCTCCTCACGCCGTCAGGATCTCGCAACCGTCCTCGGTCACCAGCACGGTGTGCTCGAACTGGGCGGACAGGCTTCCGTCGGCGGTAACCACCGTCCACCCGTCGTCGAGGAAGCGGACCTCCGGACCGCCCAGGTTCACCATCGGCTCTATGGTGAAGACCATCCCCGCCCGAAGCCGCAGGCCGGTGCCCGCCCGGCCGAAGTGCGGCACGTGGGGGTCCGCGTGCATCGTCCGGCCGATGCCATGTCCGCCGAGCTCGCGCACCACGCTGCACCCTTCCCGCCTCGCCTGCTCCTCGATGGCCGCGCCGATGTCGCCAAGCCGCGCGCCCGCCCGGACCGCTGCGATCCCTGCGTCCCGGCAACGCCGCGCCGCCTCGACCACGTGGCGCGCCTCCGGCGACGGCTCGCCGATGAAGAACGTCGCCGAGGTGTCTCCGTGAAATCCATCGACACCGGTCGTGACGTCCACGTTCAGGATGTCGCCGCTCTGCACCCTCTCGCGCGGGCTGGGGATCCCGTGACAGACCACGTGGTTTCGGCTGGTGCAGACGGCCGCCGGAAAGCCCTCGTAGCCGAGCTGACTGGGTGTGCCGCCCCGGCGGGCGGTGTCCGCGCGCACCCAGTCGTCGATGTCCGCGGTCGTGATGCCCGCGGCCAGGCGGGCCGCCACGTATTCCAGCGTTTCCTTCGCAGCGCGTCCCGCTCGCCGCAGCGCTGCGTAATCCTTCGGTCCGAAAATCTCGATCGCCATGCTCCCAAGGTTGCCGCTGCGGCGGCCCCAGAATCCAATACCCTTTCGGTATCGGGAGGCAGGGAGAGGCCAGCGCCCACACGTGCTACGTTCCGACCATGAGCTTGAACCAGCTCCGCTACTTCGTCGCCATCGCAGAGGAAGGACACATCGGCCGGGCCTCCCAGCGGCTCTTCGTGTCCCAGCCTCCGCTGAGCCGACAGATCCGATACCTGGAGGAGGAGCTGGGTACGCCGCTCTTCGAGCGGACGCCCCGCGGGGTCCGGCTCCTCGAAGCCGGCGACACCTTCCTCATCCACGCCCGGCGGGTCCTGGCGGAGGTCGACGCCGCCATCGAGGCGGTTCGCCCGCCGCGCGCCGCAGGCCCGCCGAGCGAGCCAGACTGACTCCGACCGCGACCGGCGCCCAGCCGGTGGCAAATCGACCGCTCTACGAGCCGACGACGTCCCCGGCGCTTGAGCCAGGCCTCTGGTTCAGATCGGGAACGCCGTCCGGGAAGATGAGATCCATCGGGCTGTCGAGCCACGACGCGTACGCGGCATCGTCGGCGACCGGCGCTCGACCGTACTTCTGCTCGAAGTAGGCGCCCCAATCCGGGCGGGAGCCGTCCAGATCCGTGAGGCCGTACTCGCGGGCGAGGCCCCAGGAGCTGAGGACGCGGCCGGCCTTTCGGCGGACGAGCGGATCCGCGGCGAGGGCCGCAATGGCACGGCCGACGAAGCACGGCGTCTCGGAGGACACGTAGTCGGGCGTGTGGGAGATCGCGTCCCGCCAGTTGGCCTCGGTGACGCCGAAGTGATCGAGCATCGCTTCCGATCGCAGGTATCCGGGCGTCACCGCTAGCGCCGTCACCGGCGTCTCGCGCAGCTCGCGGGAGAGTGCGAACGCCAGGCGGATGAGGGTCATCTTCACGAGGTCATAGAGCACGTTCCCGCGGTAGCCGAAGAAGTCGCCATCCGTGACCTCCACCAGGAGCCCCCGCTCCGCACGAAGGAGCAGCGGGAGCGCATGTCGGCTCGTGAGGAGATGCGAGAAGATCGCCCGCTCGAGCAACGAGCGAGCGTTCCCGGGGGTGGTCTCCCAGAACGGCTTTCCCCACTCGATCAGCGCGTCGCCGCCCCAAACGTCGTTGACGAGGAGGTCGAGCCGCCCCGACTCCCGCTCGATTCGTTGGCAGAGCGCGACTACCTCCGACTCCACAGTGTGATCCGTGCGGACGGCGATCCCTCGCCCGCCTCGCGCACCGACCAGCTCCGCGGTCTCCTCGATCGTCTCCGGCCGGCCCTCTCCGCTGGCGAGCTGTCCCCGTACGCTGCGCCCGCTACACCACACCGTCGCGCCCGCTTCGCCGAGCATGAGCGCGATCCCCCTTCCGACGCCGCGAGTTGCCCCCGCCACCAGCGCGACCTTTCCTTCCAATGCCTTGCCCATCTCGTGCCTCCATTTTGAGTACGGATGGATGATGCGCGGCCCTTCCTGACATCTCCTGTCAGGAATCCGTGCTACTTCTCGGCTCATGCGCGCCGACCGCCTCGTTCGTCTTCTCCTGCTGCTCCAGAGCCGAAGCGGGTGGACCGCGGCAACTCTCGCAGACCAGCTCGAGGTCTCCGAGCGCACGGTGTATCGGGACCTCGATGCGCTCTCCGCGTCGGGCATTCCTGTCCAGGCGGTTCGTGGTCCAGGTGGCGGCGTCTCCCTGATGGACGGCTTCCGCACGGAGCTCACAGGTCTCACCCGAGCCGAGGTCCACGCGATCGCGTCCGTCGGCGAATCGCCGGCCCTCGGCGACCTGCAGCTCCGGCTCCCGCTCCGCAGCGCCCTGGCCAAGCTCGGCTTCGGTCTCCCTCCTGCGCAGCAGCAGGTGATCGCCTACGCCCGTCAGCGCCTCCACGTGGATCCAACGCCGTTCTTCGGCGAACCGGAGGAGGTTCCCCACCTCGAAGCGCTCCGCGAGGCGGTCTGGCAGAACCGCCGCATCCGCCTCGCCTACGTCGACTTCGACGGAACGCGGAGCCGTCGCCTGATCGATCCCCAGGGCCTCGTGGTGAAGGCCGACCGCTGGTACCTGGTGGCGATCACGTCGCGTGGCCCAGCGGTCTTCCGAGGGTCTCGGATCGAGAGATCAACCCTCCTCGACCAGACCTTCGAGAGGCCGGCCGACTTCGATCTGCCGACGTTCTGGCGGCAATGGAGCGCCCGGTTCGCGGAGAAGCGCGCCGTGTACGAAGTGCGGCTCCGCCTCACCGAGGAAGGAGCTGCGGCGCTCCGCGCGCTCCGGCCTCGGGCGGAGCACGGCCACATCGCCGCGGGCGAGACCGTCGTCGACTTCGAACGCGAGAGCATCGCGGTCTCGCAGCTCTGCCATGCGCCGACGGGCGTCGAGGTGCTCGCCCCCGATGACCTGCGGAGCCGGCTCCGTGCGATCGGAACCGCCTTCAATGCCACCTACGGTTGAAGCGCCGGCTGAGAAGGCAAGGTGAAGTCGGTCGCGCTCGCCTTCACCATCTTCTCGAACTGCCCGATGAGCGGGCGTGAGGTGAGCGCGCGGTACGCGAGGTCACGCAAGAGCCGCCCCGCGCGCGTCTTCGGAGCGAAGAAGGAGCCGGCTCGCTCGGCGCCCTTCTGGTTCTCCCGGGCATAGGGAGCCATGGCCGCCTCGTATCGAGCGAGCGCGTTCTCGACGTCGGCGCCCGCACTCGTCAGCTCGGAGGCAAGCACGTACGCGCCGACGATTCCCAGGGACGTCCCCTGCCCACCGAGGGTTCCGCCCCAGGCGGCGTCCCCGAGCAGCACCACCCGTCCCTGACAGAAGCGGTCCAGCCTCACCGTGGCGATCTGATCGACGTAGAGATCGGTCGACTTGTCGAGCTCCTCCAACACGCGAGGCACCTCCCATTCCAGGTTCCTGTAGGCCTCCCTCACCCGACGCCGCAGCGCCCTCGCGTCGCTGCGTTCGCCGCGGGAGAGCGGAGCCCCTGCGAAGATCAGCTGCGCGCGGCCGACCTCACTGCCGTCGCCCGAGATCATCACCGAACGCCCGGGCACGCTGTACGCCAGCGCCTCCCCGGAAAGCCGCAGCACGTTCCGCATCGAGAACGTGGCCAGCAGGTAGCCGTGGTGGCGCAGGAACTTCGATTCGTCCCCGAACTGCACCGCGCGCACGCCCGAGTGGATGCCGTCGGCGCCGACCACCAGGTCGAAGGTTTCCTTCGAGCCGCTCGCGAAGCCGACCTCCACGCCGTCCGCGTCCGCTCGAAGTGCGGCAATGCGATCGGAGAATCTGTACTGCACGCCCGCGCTGGCACTTCGGTCGACCAAGAGGCGCGAGAGGTCGCCCCGCAGGATCTCCACGTCTCCGCTCATCATCACCGAGGGCATCCGGGCGACGGGCTTGCCCGATCGTCCGAGCAACACGAGATCGGTTCCCCGGGTTCGACGCTCCCAGATCGGACCCCAGAGGTCGAGCCGGTCGAGCACTTCGCGGTGAACGGGCCCACGGAAGTCGACGGCCTGCCCGCCAGGGCGGAGCTCCCGAGCGCGTTCGACCACCGTCACGTCCCAGAGTCTGGGGTCGAGTGCACAGGCGAGAGCCGGACCGGCGATGCCGGCGCCTGAGATGAGAATCCGTCGTCGCGTCATGGGAACCTCCGGAGCAGTGCGTACGTCGCACGCAATCGGTGCTCCGAATTTACGAGTCGATTCCCCGAATTTCACGCCACATCATGCCAAACATGGAAGATTCTGTGTTAGTACAGATCGCATGAGGACCACCTACGTGACCATCGTGGAGGACCTGCGTCGACGCATCGACGCGGGAGATCTCGCGCCCGGAGAGCGAGCACCCTCGACGCGCGCGCTGGCCCGCCGCTGGAAGGTCGCCAACGCCACCGCGGCCCGGGCACTACGCGAGCTCACCCAGGCCGGGCTCCTCGAGGCCGTCCCTCGCTCGGGGATGGTGGTCGCGAGCCAGGAGCTCTCGAGAGAGCGAATCGTCGCCGCGGCCATACGAGTGGCCGACGAGGAGGGGCTGGCGACGTTCTCGATTCGTGGCGTCGCTGCCAGGCTGGACGCGCCGGTCACGTCGCTCTATCGGCACGTCCGAAGCAAGGACGAGCTGCTCGCGCTCATGGTCGACCAGGCTCTGGGCGAGCTGCCCCTCCCCGAACGACCGCCGAGCGGGTGGCGGGCCCAGATCGAGCTTTCGGCGCGGACGGAGTGGCAGATGATGAGGCGGCATCCGTGGCTCGCTCGGCTCATGCAGATCGGTCGCCCCACGGCGCTCCCGAGCTCGCTCGGGTTCGTCGACTGGGTGATGCGCGCTCTCGACGGCACCAGGCTCGACGCCGCGAACAAGCTCCTCGTGCACATCCTCCTCCACGGCTTCATCCAGGGGCTCGCGGTCAACCTCGAAGCAGACGCGCAGGCGACGGGAGAGACCGGCCTCTCCGAAGACGACCACATGCGCACGCAGGAGGCGGCGTTCCGAGCGGCGATGTCGAGCGGCGCCTACCCGCATTTCGCCGCGATCTTCGCCGAGCTCAGCGAGGGCTTCGACCCGGACCTCGACGCGCTCTTCGAGCTGGGCCTCGGAGCGCTCCTCGATGGCTTCACGCCCATGTTCGAGGGCAAGCGGCAGCGACGCAGCTGACGCTCGGCTTCGATGGACCAGGGAGCGGTCGCCCATCGAGGGGACTCTCCAGGGATTGCTCAGGCGCCCTCCCTTGCCAACCCTTGTTCGGCCATGCCCTTCCGACGCGCCCTCCTCGTGGGCTGGATGCTCCTGGTACCCGCTTGGGCATTGGCGGATTCCGACGCGGGCGATTCTAAAGAACCGCAGCGGTGGGAGAACCTCGTCTTCCCGATGCCGATCATCGGCTTTCCGCCCAACCTCCAAAATCAAATCCAGATCTTCAACAACACGTTCACCGGCAACCTGGGCAACGGCAATGTCCCCACATTGGAGCTCTCGTACGTCACCGATCGCCACCTCGCTCTGATAGCGATCCTTCCCTTCCAGATCGGCTCCGATGGCCAGCCCAACGGTTTTCGTGACCTGGCTCTTTTCGTCCAGTACCTCGCCGCAGGCTCGCTTCGAATGGACAACATGCTGTCGGTCGGGATCACGACGGTGCTTCCGACCGGCCGCGGGAGTCTCAGCTTGCGCGATTGGTACGTCGGCCCTTTCGCCTTCGCGGGCCAACGCTTCTGGCATCGGCTGACTCTCGAGCTGAACGTCGCCGCGCTGGTGCCAATCACGAGAGGGGAATCGGCGAGGCAGCTGGGAGCAGACGGGCTGATCGCCCTCTTGCTGACGAAGCAGCGCGCGGGCTTGCCGCTCTATCTGCAGGTCGAAGCGAACACCACGACCTTCCTGGGCGGAACCTCCGGACTGCCACAAGGCGCGACTCGGTCGCCCGTCGAGTCCGTTTTCATCGCCCCGGAGCTCTCCGCGGGGCCCTTTCATACGCCCCTCAGCGACGGCACGTGGATCGCTGGCGGCGTCTTCGTCAACCTGGCCGGCGATCCGGCCCATCGGCTCATCTACACCCTGACCGTCGCCTTCGGGATCCCCAACCGCTACGGCTACTGAAGTGGCCGAGTCACGCAGGGAGAAGCCACTGCCCCGCCGCGGCCATGCCAACCACTACGAGCCATGGCGGCGCTCTCCAGTGCTCGAGGAGGCCGAAGCCGACCAGGGCCGCGACCGCGTCGGCCCCTCCTCGAACACCCTCCGTGAACACGGGGTTGTAGAGAGCGGCGAGGAGTATGCCGACGACCGAGGCGTTCGCTCCTGCAAGAGCGGCCTGCGCCCAGCGCTTCGCGCGCAGGCGATGCCAGAACGGGAGCGCGCCTCCGATGAGCAGCCAGGCCGGCAGGAAGATCGCGAGCAGGCACCAGATCCCGCCGAGCCAGCTCCGATCCCCCGGATTCATGGCGCTTCCGAGATACGCGGCGAAGGCGAACATCGGGCCGGGCAGGGCCTGCGCCGCGCCATATCCCGCGAGAAATTGCTCGTCGGTGAGCCAGCCTCTCGGCACGACCTCCGCTCGCAGCAGCGGGAGCACGACGTGCCCGCCTCCGAAGACCAGCGATCCCGAGCGGTAGAAGCTATCGAGCTCGGCGATCGCGCGCGATCCCGTCGCCGACGAGAGCGCGGGCAGCACGACCAGGAGAACGAGGAAGACGAGGAGCGCGGATCCGGCCACCGCGTGTCCGCGCCATCCGCCCGCGCGAGTCGGCGATGGAGCGGGCGTGAGGTCGTTCCGGTACAGCCTCAAGCCGACGACGCCGGCGCCCGCGATCACCCCGAGCTGCGCGAGCGCGCTTGGGAACGCGAGCACTATCGCGGCCGCCGCCAGGCAGAGCGATACGCGCGCTCGATCGGTGCAGAGCTTCTTTCCCATGCCCCACACGGCCTGGGCGACGACGACGACCGCGGCGAGCTTGAGGCCGTGCAACCAGCCCGCGCCCTGGAGGTTCCCCACGGTTGCGACGCCGTACGCGAAGCCCACCATAAGCAACGCGGAAGGCAAGGTGAAGCACGCGGACGCGAGGAGCGCTCCGGGGAGGCCGGCGCGCTGCATCCCCATCGCGAAGACGACCTGGCTGCTCGCGGGGCCTGGCAGGAACTGGCACAGCGCTACGAGGTCGCCGAGCTGCGCGTCGTCGATCCAGCGGCGCTTCTCGACCAGCTCCGCGCGCAGGTAACCCAGATGCGCGATCGGCCCGCCGAACGACATGCAGCCTAGCCGCAGGAAGACCGCGGCCACCTCGGCGACGCTCCCCGCCGTCGCGCGGTGGAGGTGGTCGCCGGGAGACGGGTCGGATACCGGGAGCGCCGGGGTCATCATCGATCCTTCGGTCGAACGTGCGCGCAACCTGGCACAGGGTGCCTGGTCTCGACAAGCCGACCTCCAGATCCTTCAGAGCGTGTGAAGAAATCGGTCCCGCCGAAGCGGGCCCGATTTCTTCAGCCGCGCTCCGCGCGGAAACGCTCTTCTTTTCGTCTGCTCCGCCTTCGGCTCCGCGAGAGCCTCGTAAAAGCTCACGCGGGATGGCTGAACGTGCCCGGACTGTCCGCGGTGCCGCGGAACTCGGGCTGACGCTCGCGGCTCGCGTCCGCCAGCGCGCGCCGAACGCCGGCCGCGTCGTGATCCGAGGCGTAGACGGGCGTTCCGGGCTGCTGGCGCCAGGAATCGTCGAGCCCGCCCGCGTCCACCGCATCGAAGCCGAGCTCGTCCACCAGCCGCGTCACGATCGCCTTGGCGGCCGGATCGTCGCCGGCCACCGGGAGCGCGATCCGTCCCTTCGCGCCGGGCGGCTTGCCCGACTTCGCCAGGTGATCGGCGTAGATGTTGTTGAATGCCTTCACGACCGGCCGCCCGATCATGTGAGAAGCGAATCCACTCTCGGTCGATCCTGCCTCGATCGCCTCGATCGTCCCGTCCCGTTGCCTGGGGTAGTAGTTGCCCGTGTCGACCACGACGACGTCGTCCGGCACCCCGTCGAAGAGATCCGGAGGGAGCTCCATGTAGCTTCGCTCGGGGATCGCGATGATCACGACCGCGCCAGACCTCGCCGCCTCGCTCACGGTGACAGGCTTCGCGCCGGTCTCAGCCGCCAGCTCTCCGAGGGTCCGAGGCCCCCGGGAGTTCGCCACGCACACCTGGTGTCCGAGCTTGGTGAAGCGGCGGGTCAACGTTCCGCCGATGTTCCCTGCGCCAATGATCCCAATCTTCATGTCGCCTCCCTCCGAAACGGGAGGGGAGCATGGACGCGATTTCCGTTGGCCGCCCATCCCCCGTGCGGGCGGACGAGTCGCCGCCATGTGGGCCTCGCTCTACCGCTTCGCACGCCGGAGCGGGAGGAGCGCCCGCAGCCTCTCGTCCCGCAGCCACAATCCGCCCCAGACGAGGACCGCGATGTAGATCGGGAACAGCGTGTGCGTCGCGAGCGGGTTGGCGAGGCGCAGGTGGGTCGCGATCGCCCCGCCGAAGTATCCGGTCCAGAGGACGGCCCCGAGGATCGCCGTTCGGGGGATCAGGTACAGGACCAGGCAGGCGAGACCGATCAGCCCGATCGGGAGGACGGAATGGCTCGGGTAGCCGAGGTCCACCGTTCCCTCGATGGCCTGGTGGCTCAGGGAGATCTTGATGGCGACGTCGAAGGTCAGGAAGGCCACCGCGAGCCCCTGCAGGACTCTGCCGGTCCAGAGGGCTGCCATGGACGGCGTAGCAGGAAGGGAACGAGCGCGGGCGGATTCGGCGGATGAGGTGGTCATGGGTTCCTCCAAGGGTTGATGGACATCCCTTGGACGGCCCGGCCCCGCCGAACTCATCGGTCGATTCGACATCGCTGCACGGCACCGCAGCTCGAGAGGCCACCGCTCTCGGGCGGCCTCTGGGGCCGCGCATCCCCGGGTGGGCGCGAGATGTACGAAATCACTCGTGCCTGCGCCGCCGGGAGGAGACGTCGCCTTGACTCGTCTCCCGCGCCGGAGGGATGACGCCGATCAAATGAAAACTCCTCTGCGTAATGCTTGCCTCATGGGGCTCGTGCTTCCTTTGTGGCTCCTCGGGTGTGGGAAGGACTCCAGCTCCACTGGAGCATGCACCGAGGGCGCCTGCATCGACATTTGCGAGCCGGGCTCGAAGCGGTGCGAGGGCCCCGTCCGGCAGAGCTGCGGCTCAACGGGGGCGTGGCAGGACGAAGCGCGTTGCCGCTTTGCGTGCAGCGAAGGCGAATGCACCGGCGTCTGCGTGCCCGGCGAAAAGCAATGCTTCGGTCTGATCCCGCAGAGCTGCGACGCGGAGGGAGCCTGGCGGAGCGAAGAGCCATGCCTCCACTCGTGCATCGAAGGCGAGTGCACCCAGTGCGCCCCCGGGGATCGACAGTGCGACGGCCTGGCTCGGCAGAGCTGTGACACGGCGGGCATTTGGCGAGATGAAGAGTCGTGCGACTACGCGTGCAGCGAGGGAGAATGCACCGTGTGTCTCCCGGGGGACCACCGCTGTGCCGACGTAGCGACGCTCGAGACCTGCGATGCGACAGGCACCTGGCGGTCCTCGACCTGCGCCCAGATCTGCTCTGCGAGCGCACGCACGTGCGCATGTGCGCCCGGCTACACGGGTGACGGGACGACCTGCACGCCGATCGATTTCTGCTCCGCGCCGAACGGCGGCTGTTCGCCGAACGCGACGTGCTCGCAGATCGGGATCACGCCGACGTGCACCTGCAAGCCAGGCTACCTCGGGGATGGTTGGTCCTGCACCGACGCCCATTGGCTGGTCGTCACCGAAGGCTTCGACGACATCACAGCGCTCCCACGATTGGGATGGCTGATGGAGAACCGAAGCGTGCCGCTCGGACCCTCCAGCTGGACCCAGGGCGTTGGGCTGCTCACGTCCTGGGACGGTCCGAGCAACGCATTCCTCGGCGCGTTCTTTCGGGCAACGGGGCCTAGCGGCACGATCAACCTATGGATCGCTACCCCTCTCCTCTCGTTCGGTGCGTGGAACAGAATCTCGTTCCTCACGATCGCCTTGGGTCAGGGATATCCAGATCGGCTCGAGGTCCGCCTCTGTGACACCCCTCCATGCCAGCTGCCCGACGACGACGGAGTCGGGAGCTACTCGACTCTTCTCGGATCCGTGAACCCGAATTTGGCGGTAGGCGGGTACCCCGAGATCTGGACCTGGCTCTCGTTCGCCAATGAGGACGGGATCCCGTATTCGGGCATGGGGCGCATCGCGCTTCGCTACTACGTGACGGACGGAGGTTTGGCAGGCGCCAACGGCAACATGATCGGCATCGATCGGCTCGCGGTGGAGACCTCCTATCCCGTCTATCTCGTGAAGGGTGCGGTCAGTGGACTCTCGGGCGACGGCCTCGTGCTCTGGTTGAACGGGAACGTCGAGCTTCCGATCGATCACGATGGAGCCTTCTCGTTCCCGCGCCGGCTCGACATCGGCACGCCGTACTCGGTGAGCGTGGAGCGGCAGCCCGAGGGACAGATCTGCGTCGTCGCGAACGCGACCGGAACCATCGCGATCGCCGACGTCGAGAACGTGCAGGTGACCTGCACGCCCGAATAGCGCTCGAGAGCCCGCCGCGCTCAGGCGGGCTCCGCCTTGGGCGGCCAGCCCGGAACCTCGACGCCGAACTGCTTGGCGTACTCGGCGTTCAGGCGGGGCCACCCGAACTTCATCGCGTCACCCGCGACGATCCGGCCGATGGGCTCGTCCGCGAGGAAGCGCTCGAGCACGTCGAAGCAGATGTGCCAGCCCGCTGCGCCCATCGAGATGAAGCCGCGATCGATGCAGTGCCAGAGCGTCAGGCGCGTACCGCTGTCGTGCGGCTTCAGCTCCCACCGCATGTCCTTGCCGCCCCACGTGTACTCGAGGAGCCGCGCCTCATCCGCTCGCGTAACGCGCGTCTCGTCGACCACGGTCTTCGGAGTCCCGACCGTCGAGAGCTTCACCGGGCCCGTCGTCCCGAGGCTGCGATCCGCGTCGAAGGGAGCCCACTCGCGCAGCTGCGAGGGATCGGTCAGCGCCTTCCAGATCCTCTCAGGCGGATGCCGGAGGTCGCGGACCAGGATCAGCGTCCACGTCTCTCCGTCCTTGCGGACCTCTGCGCCGGCTGCGGCGCCCGCTGCGTACGATTCTCGGCCACTCATCGCTTCTGCCCTCTCATGGGTGGTGACGCCTGCTCCACGCGTCGATCCAACGACGCCGCATATTCCCCGTCAGGCATATGCCTGTCAAGACACGCTCGCGGAGCCGTTGCCTCGGCCAGGGATTCTCCTTCGGCGATCGGGGACGGTTGGAGCCAATATGGGGGTTCCCCGCAGCGGAGGCCGAATGTCGATCGTGCTCGAAACACCGCGGCTGGTCCTGCGCCACCTCGAAGAGCGCGATGCCGCCTTCATCCTTGGTCTGCTCAACGACCCCGACTGGCTCCGGTTCATCGGTGACCGCGGCGTGCGGACGCTCGACGGTGCGCGCGCCTACCTGCGCAACGGGCCGATCGCCATGTACGCGAAGGTCGGCTTCAGTTTGTTCTGCGTGGATTCGAAGACGACGCGGGAGCCGATCGGGATCTGCGGGCTGATCAAGCGCGACACGCTCGACGACGTCGACCTGGGTTTCGCCTTCATGCCGCTGGCTCGCGGCGCCGGCTACGCCCATGAAGCCGCGGCGGCGACCATGGCCTACGCGCGCGACACCCTCGCCCTGCAGCGCATCGTGGCGATCGTGTCGCCGGAGAACGTGCGCTCGATCGCGCTCCTCGAAAAACTCGGTTTCCGCTTCGAGCGGTCCCTGCGCTTGCTCCCGACGGACACGCAAGAGACCCTGCTGTACGCTTCCGAGTAGCGATCCGCACCCGCCAAGGCGGTAGGCTTTCATTTCGCCGGAGGGAGCCACTCCATCTCGAGCTGCGAGAGCGCAGTTCGGGAGAAGCCGTTCTTCGCGAGGAATCCGTCGAGGAGCCCCTCGGGAAAGATGGCACCGAGCTCGACGCGCCCGTCGGGATGGAGCGCCGCCAGAGCGCGAAGCAGGCGGCACCCCGCGCCCTGCCCTCGCCACGACGGCTCGACCGCGATCGCGCGGATCCGAATCGAAGCGCCCGCGGAGGCACCAACGACCGCAACCGCGGGACCGAGGCGGAACGCACGCGACGGCGTCGAGATCGCCTCGATCGAGGCGGGCTCGAGCTGCCACGGCAAGCCCTCGGGCAGAAGCGCTGCACAGACCCGCGGCTCCACCTCTTCGAGCTGGGCGGGCTCCGGCGGGAGCAAACCGGAGAAGCCCACCAGCCGCCGCATCACCGTGAAGCCTGCCGAGCGATAGAGCCGCACCGCGGGCTCGTTGCTCTCGATCACTTCGAGGCGCATCCGCACGTCGCCGCGGGCCCGTGCCTCGTCGAGGAGCCGCGCGAGGAGCTCGCGACCGATCCCCCTTCCGCGGAACGCGGGAGTGATCCCCATCGCAGCCAGGCGGCTCTCCCTGCCGCGGCGTGAGACGAGGAGCAAGGCAGCCGGCCCTTCCGCGTCGATGGCGACGCGGCTGTCCACGAGCGAGATTGCCTCGCCGCGGATCCGCGCGTCGAGGAGCGCAGGATCATCGGGCCAAGGAACGAAGTAGCCCTCGAAGGCCCTCGCGAAGAGGGTCGAGAGCTCGCGAAGGGAGAAGTCGGCGGTCGAAGCGAAGTCCATTGAAAAGAGGCTACACTGCCGTTGAACGGTTGTCGGGAGACGGCCGCGTTCGAGATCTGCGCAATTGCCGCAAAGCGGCTCGCCCGGATCAGCCCAGCTCTTCCTGCTCGAAGAAGCGCCTCGGTGCGGTTCCCGTCGCTTCGCGGAAATCGCGGATGAAGTGAGATTGATCGTAGTAGCCGGCATCGAGGGCAAGCTGTGCCAAGCTCTCGCCCGGCCCGTACGAGTCGATCGCGCTTCGAAGGCGTAGCATCGACGCGAACCGTTTCGGTGACGCGCCGATCTCCCGGCGAAAGCGCTTCTCCAAGGCGTCCTGGCTCAGGCCGAGCTCATCGGCGAGCGCACGGACCCGGATCGACGGTGTCGCCTGGATCGCTCGGGCCGCCGCCAGGGCGACGCGATCCCGAGCCCGGCATCGCCGCTTCAAAAGGAACGCCTCGAAGGCCGCGACGCGGTCCTGGTGATCCCCAGCGAGTGCAATTCGATCTTCCACCTCGTCGAGCTCATCACGCGGGAACAGCTCGTCGAGCGAGCAGGTCGCGCCGAAAAGCTCATGTAGACCAAGCTCGACGAACGGCGCCGCGGCTCCGGTGTGGAACTTGGCGAGCACCATTCCCCCGCCGGCGGAGGTACGCATCCTGCGCACGCTCGAGCGCAGCCCGGTCACGACTCTGTCTGGCACGCGCAGGTCTTCGCCGAGCAGAGTCGCTGCGCCGGAGAAGCGAAAGCCCACGATCAGGCCCGCCTCCGGGAGCAACGTGCGCGTGGTCTCCTCCCGCGCCTCCACGACCTCGAATGCCCGCACGTAGGGGGCGAGGACATGGCACGGCGCAAAGGTCGTCACGTTCATGCTCCGAAGGGACCACGGACGCCCTCGAGCTGCAAGGATCCGCTGACTTCGTCCAATTCCGGCACGGACGTGGCCGCTACCTTGCTCCTCGCCGTCACGAAGCGGCCAGAGGAGATTTCTCATGCACGAGGTTCACATCGATCCCAGCAGCCACCCCAACCATATCTACCGGATCGACAACTTCTCGATTCCGGAGGCCGCACGCAGCGAGTTCGAGCGCGCCATGCGGAGGAGCCTCGCGTTCCTCCAGACGCAACCGGGATTTCGGGGCCACGTGGCCTTTTCCAAGCTGGGCGGCCCCACGAAATTCCAGTACGTCACCATTGCGGTCTGGGAGAGCCAAGCTGCGTTCGAACACGCAAAGGACGCGATGAAAGTCTACGCGAAGGAGATCGGCTTCGACGCTGCCGCCAAGCTGGCCGAATGGGGTGCCGAAGCCGAGCTCGGCGCCTACCTCGCATCGCCGGACCTGCAGTAGACCCCAACGTCAACGGTTGTCGGTCGGCAGCAGCGTCCGGTCCGGGAAGTTGCCGTAGAGCGGCTCGCCCGGCTCGCCCTGCGTCAGCGCGTGGACGAGGTACTTCCCGCCCACGAAACAGCCCTTCCAGGAAGCGCCGATGCCGCCGAAGGTCTCCTCCCGGTCGCCCCGCGATCTCGTCCGGTTGATCCCGACCTTGAAGGCGCGCAGCTCCCCGGCGATCTCCTGGGCCTCCGTGGGGTCGTCGCACGCGATCGACGCGACGAGCGCGCCGTTGGAGACGTTCATCTCGGCAACGAGCTCCTCGACACCGTTCACGAGCACGAAGGTGTCGACGGGCCCGAACGGCTCTGCGTGGTAGAGCTTGCACGGCCTCGGCACGTTCATCAGCGCGACGGGCGCGAAGTAGGCAGAGGTGTCCTGACCGGGCAGGAAGTGCCCGTCGTCGAGGCTCCTCTCGTGGATGGCGACGGCGCCGAGGCTGAGGGCTTCGCTGACCTTCGCGTTCAACGCCTCGACCGAGCGATCGTTGATCAGCGGGCCGAAGGCGATCGTCGGCGGCGGATCGCCCGGCTGGCCGACCAGCAGCGGGTGGCCGAACCGGAGCTCTCCCACGAGCTCCAGGTACATCTCGAGGAACTTCGGAAAGAGCCTCTTCTCGACTACGTAGCGTGTATAGGCAGTGCAACGCTGCTTGCCGTACTCGAAGCCCTTTCGGAGCTGGGCCTTCAGCCCCTTCCAGTCGGAGAAGTGCCAGATGCCGTACGCGTTCACGCCCTCCATCTCGAGCATGTAACGCTTGTTCCGATCGAGCAGGCTGGCGACGATGTCCCGGCCCGTGTCCTTGCCTCCGACGAACGAGAGGCAGTCGACCGCGTCGCCCCGGACCAGCGCCTCGCTGAGCTGGCGCCCGGAGCCGCTCACGAGCGAGACCGGCAGGCCTTCGCGCCTGGCCATTGCCATCGCGAGCGTCAGGGTGAAGAGGCCGCCGTCACTCGGGGTCTTGGCGATCGCGACGTTGCCGACGAGGAGCTGCACCAGCACCGCGTGCATCAAGACCGACATCGGATAGTTCCACGACGCGATGTTGGAGACGAGCCCGAGCGGCTTGCGGCTGCCAAGCAGGCTCTCGGCCTGCTCCACGTACCACTCGACTCCGGCGACGCATCGATCGACGCTCACCAGCGCCTGGTCGTACGGCTTGCCGATCTCCCAGACGAGCAGGCCGGCGAAGAGCTCCCGGTGAGCGCGCATCTGCGAGAGGCAGGCGGAGATGCGCCGGCGCCGCTCGTCGAGATCGACGCGCTTCCAGCCATCGAACTCCGCTGCCGCCGCTTGCACGGCGCTCCGTGCCGTCTCGGGATCGAGCATCGGGAAGGAGCCGAGCGTCGAGCCGTCCACCGGCGAATGGAAGGCCTTCGGACGTCCGTGGGCCTCCCAATCCCCTCGGATGAGGTTGAGCGGATCGCCGTCCGAGGCGAAGGCCTCGGGTGCAGCCGCCCGCGCCTTGCCCGCCAGCGTGTCCCAGTCCAGCCCCTGCGCGAGTTGCAGGATCCCTTCCTTCCTCATCGATCTCCCTCCCGGATGCGGCGGTACACTTGCCTCCGGTCCGCTGTGGTCCGCCAGCCCCAAACCGGGGGCTTGGCGTGCAGCCACTTCGTGCCGAAGCGGGCGGCGGCCGGCTCGCGAAGGAGCTCACGGCTCTCCTCCCTTCCGGAAAAGGGCGTCGAGCTTCTCCTCGAACGCCTGATAGCCGATAACTTCGTAGAGCTCGGCGCGGGTCTGCATCGCTTCGACGACGTGCTGCTGCGTGCCGTCCCGGCGGATGGCGCGGTAGACGCCGTCCGCCGCCTGGTTCATGGCCCGAAACGCCGACAACGGATACAGCGCCATCGACACGCCGGCGGAGGCGAGCTCGGCGGTCGTGAATAGGGGCGTCACACCGAACTCGGTGAGGTTCGCGAGGATGGGGACCTTCACCGCGTCGGAAAAGCGGCGGTAGAGCTCGAGGCTCGGGATGGCCTCGGGGAAGACCATGTCCGCGCCGGCCTCCACGCAGGCGACGGCGCGCTCGATGGCCGCCTCCTCGCCTTCGACCGCGACCGCGTCGGTGCGCGCCATGATCACGAAGCTCGGATCGGTGCGCGCGTCGACGGCCGCCTTGATGCGATCGACCATCTCCTCGCGCGAGACGATCGCCTTGTGCGGCCGGTGTCCGCAGCGCTTCGCGCCCACCTGATCCTCGATTTGCATCGCGGCGGCGCCGGCCTTGATTACGGCGCGGGTCGTGCGCGCGATGTTGAACGCGCTCGGTCCGAACCCCGTGTCCACATCCACGAGGAGGGGGAGCTCGCAGACGTCCGTGAGCCGGCGAAGGTCGATCAGGAGATCGTCGAGCGTCGTGATCCCGAGGTCGGGCAACCCAAGCGAGCTCGCCGCGAGCCCACCGCCGGAGAGATAGATGGCCCGGAAGCCCGCGCGCTGCGCGAGCAGCGCATGGAGGGCGTTGATCGCGCCGACGACCTGCAGAGGGATCTCTTCTCGAACCGCCGCTCGAAAGCGTTCGCCGGGAGAGCTCATGGCAAGCTCCTGGTGGATGGGCTGGCGAAAGGGAGGGTATGGCAGGCGCCACGACGCCGCCACCGCTCAGGCCGGCCACGACGCCGACAGCAGGAGGAAGTTCGGTTTCGCTCGAATCATCCTCGCCGGAACGCGGACCTCCGCTTAAGCTTCGAGCCGGAGACTCGAATGCCGCCGCCGATCAAAGTGAAACTCGTCCCACACGATCCGCGTTGGGCCGAAGCCGCCGCCGAGGAAACCGAGGACCTCGCGAAGGCGCTCGGGTCAGTCTTGCTGCGCGTGCACCACGTCGGGTCTACGGCGATTCCCGGCATCCGCGCGAAGCCGGTCCTCGATCTCATGCCGGTGGTCTCGTCGCTGGCAGAGCTGGACGCGAAGAGGAGCGCTCTCGAGGCGCTCGGCTTTTCCTGGTGGGGAGAGTACGGCTTGCCGGGTCGGCGCTACTGCACCAAGGATGATCCGGTGACGGGGGATCGACTCGTGCAGCTCCACTGCTACGTCGAGGGCTCCGAGGAGATCGAGCGGCACGTCGCGTTCCGCGACTACATGCGTGCGCACGCCGACGTCGCTCACGCATACGACGAGGAGAAGGCGCGATGCCAGCGCCTCCATCCCGACGACTCGCACGCCTACAGCGATTGCAAGAACGACTGGATCCAGCGCGCCCAGGCCGAGGCGCTCGCCCGCTTTCCGCGGAGCTGAGGCGCCGTCCCCAGGTGGACGGCCGTCATCGGTGAATGGCCTCGCACGTGACCGCCGGCCAGGCATGCAGGGGAACGAAGCCGGCGGGCTCCCTGCTGCAGTCGACGCCGCTGCCCTTGCAGATCAGCTCGCGCCAGTCACCTCCACCCTGGTAGGGCTTCGCCAGCCCGTCGATCCAGGCCGGACAAAGCACCTTGCAGAAGCCGCCGAGGCCACCGACGAATGAGCCGTCCAGCAGGGAGCGGGCGATTTTCGACTCGTATTCCTTGCGGCAAGAAGCCCCGGAGCCGGAGCACCACTTCGACGCGCAGTCGAGGCGGGCCAGCTCCCGGGTGTAATGGTCCGCGCAGGCGACGCCACACGCCTGCGGAAAGGAGATGCCCAGCTCGTAGGTGAGCGGGCTCGGGCCGAAGTTGGTGAGCGTCGCCAGCACGTACCGCGGCAAGGCGCCGTGCTCGCTGGTTCGGAACGGGAACTCGCGATTGAGAACCTTGTCCGAGGTCCAAACCCTGCCCCGGGAATCGCCGAAGGAATCCGTTCCCCGGTGCATGGTCGCAGGGCCCTGACTGCCGGCATCGAGGGCGACGTAGTTGAAGGATACGCGGGGCGACGACGCGCTCCGGATCACGAGCGAGACGTTGTCGTAGTTCATCACGGGATCGCCGGCGCCGGCCTCCTGCGGCACCTCGATCAGCATGCGGTGGGTTCCGCCCGGCGGAATGGGTAACGAGCGCGCATCGCCCTGTTTCAACGCCGAGCGGGAAACCACGTCTCCGGGGGCTGCCCGGAACGCAGGGCCGACTGCCTTCAGCCGGTCCGCCTCCGCATGGAAGGTGTAGCGGGCGGATTCACCGGGAGCTGCGTCCAGGGTGGCTTTTCCAGCCCGGAACGAGGCCCTGTCGTCGGGATCGAAGGCCGATCGTTCGGGAGGATCGGCCAGGAGCGCCAGCTGGAATTCCGCGAGCTCGTCCTGGGCCAGCACCTTCGAGGGATCGGCGTCCGCGGCGGCGTAGCTCTCCCAGAAGTCCTTCATCCGCCAGAAGTGGTTCCGCATGAGGTGTTTGACGAGCACGAACTTGCTGTAGTCGCCCGGGTATCGGGTTCGCAGGGCATCTCTGCGATTCTTGCAGCGGCCGTGGTGGTTCGAGTGCATCGGCTCCTCCGGGCATCGAAACGAGCGATCCATGGGATCCAGCATCCCTTCCGGACCGAGGGTCTTGTGCGCGAAGCGACCGCTCCAGCGCCGCAAGCCCGGGGCAATCTCGTCCTCGATCGCCGTCGCGGCCGCTTCGAACGGCCAGCAGGCGTGGCCGTCGCCGCAGAACGTGTAGCCGAACTCGAAGAGATGGAAGATCTCGTGGGGAATGACCACCCGCCGGAGGTCCTCGTCCTCGAGGGCCAGCTGCACGCTGGAGATGATGAAGCCATAGGGCGAGGCGGATGCGTTGTTCATGCCTCCGTCGCAAGTGGTGACGTAGAGCGGGATTCGAGGCTGGCCGTCCTCGCCCTTGTTGCGCGCGGCGACCTCGAGCTTCGAGCGGGGGTCGGCCATTCCCAGTCGATCGCGGTAGTATTCGAACGACTGATCGAAGTACTCCCGGAGCGTTACCTGGGCCTTTCCTCCGACGCCGGGAACCTTCGCCGCGAGGGCGGCCTGCAAGCGATTCTCGATCTCGTGTTGGCGCTGGACCTCCCCGGCGATCGGCAGGAGCGCGCGAATTCGGAAGTATCTGGTGTCGACATGACGGCCCAGATACCGCCCCCCGACCGATTGCGCGCCGATCCCGAACAGCTCCCAGCAGCTCTTGCCGGTCGGCGTGAAGTTCGAGAGACGGTCGAATCGGAGCCAGTTCGGATCCTCCGGATCCGCCAGGAGCGCCTCGACCTCTGCACGCTCCTCGGGTGGGTATTCGTCCAGGTGCGCCATGGCCACGAGGGCCGACGAGACGGAGGGCGCACCGTGCAACGGCACCTCGGCACGGTATTCGGCCGGCAGGAGACCGGGCGCATGGATCGCGAGCAGCTCGTAATGCGCTGCCGTCCTCGCCGGAATTCGTTCCGCCTCGAGCGCGTCGGCGATCAAGTCGGCCGAGGTGGGGGGCGACGCGATCTCCTCCTCGTCGCCCCCGCCGCCCGCGCCCCCTGCTCCCATTGGCCCGTCGGCCGAGGCACATGCCGCGATCAGTGAGGCGAACAGCAGCGCGGGGGGAATGAACGTCCGAACTTCCATGAAGATACCTCGCAAGGTTCGAGCTTCGGTACGAAGGGGCGTCACCTGGGGTTGATTGCTCGGCCCTCAAGGCGCCACGGTCAGCTCGACCCGTCGCGAGAGCCAGCAGATCCCGTTGTTCTCTCCGCCTTCTGCGTTCTTCTGCAGAACGAACTTGCCGGGGACGTCGAGCTCGATTGCCAGCGCGCCGGCATCGACCTCCGGCACGGTGACCTCGATCCGATCCTGACCCTTGGGAACGACGGCACCCTTGCCGAAGATCTCCGCCCAGCGGCCGCTGAACTCGTTGACGGCCCAGAACTGGACGTTCGGGGCCATGACGAACTCCTGGTTGTGTGCGTGCACGTCACCGGACCACGTGACCGTCAGCACCTCTCCGGGACGCACGCGGGTGCCAGGGGCCGGCGAGGTGATTCGGACCTCGGCAGGGCAGGGAAGGTCGAGGCTCGTCGATCCGCCGGCGTCGCTCCCCCGGATCTCGAGGGTCTTGCCGGCCCCGACCTCGGCGAACCGGCTGTCGAGCGGCGGCTCGAAGAATCCCTGGAGAATGACGTTCTCCGAGAGCGCCGTCCCGTTGATCGCCATGGCACCCTCGCTCGTCCACTCGCCATTCCGCAGCAGGCTGACGATGCCAGTGAGGTTCGACTCGCCGGGGAAGGGGGTATCGACGATCCGCAGCCCGAGGGCTGCGCTGAGAACGAGGCCCCGGCTGTCATTCTCCCCGTGCGACCCGCCCTCACCCGGTCCGGATCCGCCACGCCCGCCACTCCCGCCTCGCCCCCCGGTTCCTCCCGGGTCGTCTCCGCCTTCCCCGCTCCCTGCGCCGCAGCCCGAAAGGAAGCCCACCGCAGCCGCCACTGCCATCCAACGCGTCATGACCGATCTCCCACCGAGAGTGTGCGGGCTCTCTCCCATGGGGCGCCGGCGGACCAATAGGAGATTTCGGACGTCGCCGCCGAGCTCGACCGCGGCGCGATTCCTCCAACGGGACGGATCCTTGTGTCAGGATGCGTACACCGCACGACAGGGGACGGCGCATGGACTGGAGGCTGCAACTGCTGCGGCAGGCGAGGCTCTACGGGCCCGACGGCGCCTCGGTGGAGCTCGATCGGAAGACGGCGGCGCTCCTGGCCTATCTCTCACTCGAGGGTCCCTCCTCGCGCTCCCGCATCGCGGGTCTGCTCTGGCCCGATTCCGGCGACGCGCGGGCCCGCGCCAACCTGCGGCAGGCGCTCTCGCGGCTCCGCCGGCTCGCCGGTGGACCGCTCGTGGAGTCCGGCGATCCGCTCCGTCTCGCCGCCCGGGCGGAGGTGGACGTCCTCCGGCTCCAGACCAGCGCCTTCGCTGGCGCGCCGGTGGAGACGCCCTTTCGCGATCGGATCCTTCCGGATTGCGAGTTCCCCGACTGCCCCGAGCTCTCCGATTGGCTCGCGGCGTCTTCCGATGACCTGCGCCGGTTGGTGCTCTCGGCCTGGGAGGCCGAAGCGGATCGGCTCGAGCGCCTGGGCGAGGCGCGGGCTGCCCTCGATCGGGCCCAGCGCGCTCTGGCGCTCGACTCGTTCTCCGAGCGGGCCCACCGCCGCGTCATCCGGCTGCACTACCTGCTCGGAGATCGTTCCGCGGCCCTCGGGTCCTACGAGCGCTGCCGGCAGGTGCTCGCCGAGGAGCTCGGCGTCGAGCCGCTTCCCGAGACCCGCGAGCTGGCCAGGCTGGTGGAGCGCGGCGCGCTACCGACCGCCGCAGGCAGGGAAGGGCCCGAAATTCCGGTGTCCGTTCTCCGGCCCCCGCGCATCGTCGGCAGGGAGCGTGAGCTCGCTCGCATGGAAGCTGCGTGGAACGCCGGCCGCATCGTCTTCCTCGCCGGGCCGGCGGGTATCGGCAAGAGCCGGCTCGCTCTCGATTTCGCCGCCTCGAAGGGCGCCGTCCTGGTGGTGGAGAGCCGCCCGGGCGACGTCCGGGTTCCGTATGCCTCCCAGAGCCGCGGTGTCCGGCAGGTGCTTTCGTCGTACCCCGACGTGGTCCTTCCGGATTGGGTGCGCCGCGAGCTCTCCCGGATGATTCCGGAGCTGGCCCGTGGGGAGGCGCCGATCCCGCGCCTCGGCGATCGCGGCGGCCGGCTTCGCTTCTACCAGGCCCAGGTCGAGCTTCTGCGGCTGCTGCGGGGCAGCCGACCGGTCCTCTTCGTCGACGACCTGCAGTTCTGCGATCCCGACAGCGGCGAGATCGGCCACTTCATGTTTTCCAACCATCCCGTCGATGGGGAGGAGGGGGCGATCCGGCCGATCATCACCTTCCGGCCGGCGGAGCTCGCCGCGCCCCTCGCGGAGAGCGTGCGGCAGCTCGTCGCCGCCGATCTCGCGGAGGTGGTCGAGCTGCAGCCCCTCGACCAGGACGCCGTGACCGAGCTGCTGCGCGAGCTGGAGCTCTCCGATCTCGCCGAGCACGGAGCCGCGCTCTCGGGCGCGGCCGGAGGAAATCCCGCTCTCCTCCTGGAGCTCGTCAGGAACTCGATCCTCGAGGGCTGGCCAGCGCGGCCCGTACCGCTCCCGCGGGAGCTCCTCCGCTCCCGCTTCGCACGCCTCTCCGCTTCCGCTTTGCGTCTCGCCCAGGTCGCAGCCGTTGCCGGTGAGCTTCTCTCCCCGGACCTCGCCGCGTCCGTTCTCGGCCGCGATCCGCTCGATCTCGCCGAGGCGTGGCGCGAGCTGGAGGAGGCGCAGATCCTCCGAGGCAACCGCTTTTCCCTCGACATGCTGCAGGAGGCCCTGCTCTCGGACCTTCCGAGGCCGCTGGTCGCCCACGTCCATCGGCGGATCGCGTCGTTTCTAGAGCAGAGCGGCGCGGACCCCACCAGCATCGCCCTCCATTGGCAGGGTGCGGGCGACACGGACCGTGCCGCCCCTTACCTCCTGGTCAAGGCGGAGCCTGTCACACCCGGGTGACGCTGCCCCCCCACCGTGGCGCAAACGCTTCGCGATCGGGAAACCGATCCACGGGAGCCGCTGCCCATGGTCGTCCATCGCCCGCTGCCGGAGCCAGAGCGCATGGCTCCGCCTCACGAGCTTCGGGGCCTCACGAACTTCGGTTACACCGCCCTCTTCGGACGGGACGGGCCGGGAGCCTTCGAGCTCTGGCGGCTGCCCGCTGCCGGCGCCCAGCTCGTCTTCGCCGAGCCGCGGGATGGACCCCCACGCCTCTTCGCCTCCGGTCCCCTGCCTCGCGCGCAGCGGCTCTTGCCTTCCCGCGGCCCGATCCGGGCGGCGGGGATCGAGCTCCGCCCGGCAGCGACCTCGCTCCTGCTCGGGGGGATCGCAGCTTCGATCCAGGGCCAGCCTGCCGTGCCCCTCGCCGAGCTCTGGGGGCAGGCGGCGCTCGAGCTGACACATCGACTCGGCCGAGCGCCGCCCGGGGCCCGGCCGGCGATCCTCTTCGAGGCCCTCGAACAGCGGATGCGGCGCGAGCCGCCAGCCAACGTTCTCGTCGTCGCTGCGGTCGAGTTAATCGAGACGACCGCAGGCACCATGCGGATGGATCGAATCGCCGAGCGGATCGGCGTCACCACCCGCCACCTGCTACGCCTCTTCGATCGCCACGTCGGATGCAGCCCCAAGCAGGTCGCGAGGCTCGCCCGATTCGCCAGGCTGCGCTCCCACTTGGCGGGATCCGCGGCCATCGACTGGGCAGGGCTGGCGGCCGAGCTCGGCTATGCCGACCAATCCCACCTAATCGCAGACTTCCGGCGGCTGCTCGGGGAGACACCCGAGCAGTTCCTGTCCCGCCCGCTGCAGCAGCGCGCCCTCGACCTCGGCTGGCTGATCCGACTCCAACTCGGTGCGAAGCCCAGTCCCGAGCTCGTTCAGCCCGCCGCCTTCGCCGGTGCTTCCTGCCGCTCCTCCTGGGAGAACTGCAGCCGGTAGAGCGCGGCGTAGGTTCCACCGCGGGCGAGGAGCTCCTCGTGCCGGCCGACCTCGACCACCTTGCCCTTGTGGAAGACGGCGATCCGGTCCGCGGCGCGGATGGTCGACAGCCGGTGCGCGATGACGATCGACGTGCGCCCTTCCATCACCGCGTCGAGCGCGACCTGGAGCCTCGCCTCGGTGTCGGAGTCGATGCTGGCGGTCGCCTCGTCGAGGATCAGGAGCGGCGCGTCCCGATAGACCGCCCGGGCGAACGCCAGGAGCTGACACTCTCCCGCGCTGAAGTTCGCGCCCCGCTCGTCCACCCGCGCGTCCAGCCCGCCCTCGCGGCTCAGGAAGAGCTCGAGCGCGCCGATCCGGGCCAGCGCGCGCTCGGCCTTCTCGCGATCGGGCTCCGCGTCGGTCATCGCGATGTTGGAGAGCACCGTGCCCGAAAAGAGGAACACGTCCTGCGGCACCACGGAGAAGAGGCGCCGGAGCTCCTGTGGCGAATAGCTCCGCACGTCCCGACCGAGGACGCGCACGGTCCCGGATCCAGCCTCGTAGAGCCGGAGCAGCAGGCTCGCGACCGTCGTCTTTCCCGCGCCGGTGGCGCCTACCAGCGCGAGCTTCTCGCCGCGGCGTGCCGACAGGCTCACCCCGCGCAACACCGGGACGCCCGGCTTGTACTCGAAGCTCACGTCTTCGAGGGCGACGGCCTCGCCGGACAGGTCTCCCTCCGCTGCGACAGCGTCGGCGGGCTCGGGCGCGAGGACATCCGTTTCGTCCAGCAGGCCGAAGACCCGCTCCGCGCCCGACATCGCGCTCTGCAGCACGGTGTAGCGGTTCGAGAGCAGGCTCACGGGCTGGAAGAACTGACGTACGTACTGGGTGAAGGTGACGATCAGCGCGAAGTCGACCGCGTTCGCACCCAGGCGGTGGAAGCCCGCCCACCATAGGATGCTCGCCAGGCAGAGCGTGCTCACCATCTCGATGGCCGCGTCCAGAACGGCCTCGTAGTAGACGGCCCGCTTGTTCGCATCGCGGTAGGGGACGTTGATCCCGTCCAGCTCGGCCGCCATCGCCTCTTCGCGAGCGAAGGCCTGCACGACGGCGATGCCGGTCACCTGCTCGCCGAGGAACGCGTTCAGCCTCGCCGTCTTCGCGCGGATCTCCCGGTAGGCGGCGCGCGACCTTCGACGAACGAAGTCGACGATCACGCCCACCACGGGCAGCGAGGCGAAGGTGATCAGCGAGAGACGCCAGTCCAGCACCAGCATCATCGCGACGATCGCAACGAGCGACACCAAGTCGCCGACCGCGTTCAGCACGCCGGACGAGAACATCTCGCCCACCGCGTCGACGTCGTTCGTCGATCGGGTCACCAGCCGGCCGATGGGGGTGCGATCGAAGTAGCGGAGCGTGAGGCGCTGGTAGAAATCGAAGACACTGGCGCGCAGGTCCGCCATCGCCCGGGCGCCGGCGAGCTGCATCGTGTACGTCTGCAGGAAGGTGAGGAGCTGGATGACGACCAGCAGCGCGGCGAGGACCACGCCGTTCCGCAACAGGCCCGAGGCGTCCTTCTCCGCGGCGCGGTTCACCACGTCGCCCATCAGCAGGGGCTGAAAGAGCTGGAGTCCCGTCTGCACGAGGAGCGCCGCCAGCGAGAGGGCGAGCACCTTGCGGTGGGGGCGGATATAGGGCCAGAGCCGGCGCAGCATCCGTCCGTCGTAGGCCTTGCCCATCGCGCCTTCCTCGTGGAAGGCGCGGAGCTTCTCCGTGGCGCCGCCCGCCGGCGCGCTTCGAACGGCAGGCGCGCTCAGAGCGTTTGAAGAATTCGGTCCCGCAGGAGCGGGCCCGACTTCTTCAGCCGCGCTCCGCGCGGAGACGCTCTTCTTTTCGTCTGCTCCGCCTTCGGCTCCGCGAGAGCTCGCGATTTCATCCCGAGCTCTCATTCGGTCCCTCCGCTCGCGCGCGAGGGCGCGAATTCCTCCAGCTCGCCTTGACGCTGCTGCTCCGCGGCGAAGGCGGCGTAGATGCCGTTCGCGCGGAGCAGGCTCTCGTGCGAGCCGCGCTCCACTACCCGCCCCTCGTCCAGGACCAGGATCGAGTCGCAGCGGGCGGCGGCCGCGACCCGGTGGGTGATCAGCACCACCGTCCGCCGCTGCGCCTGCCGCTCGATCGCGTCGAGGATCGCCGCCTCCGTCCGCGCGTCCACCGCGCTGAGCGGATCGTCGAGGATCAGGATCCGGGGTTCCCACACCATGGCGCGGGCGAGCGCGACCCGCTGCTTCTGGCCGCCCGAGAGCTGCACGCCGCGCTCCCCCACCACCGTGTCGAAGCGCTCGGGGAGCGAGAGAACCTCTTCGAGCACCTGGGCGTCCGTGGCGCCTTCGCGGATCCGCTCGACGGATTCGGCCGAATCCGGCTCGTCGAAGGCCAGGCCGATGTTCCTCGAGACGGTGGTCGAGAACAGGAAGGCGTCCTGCTGGGCGTAGCCGATCGCAGACCGCACCGCCGACAACGGCAGCGCGCAGATGTCGCGGCCGTCGATGCGCACCGTCCCGGCCGGGGTCGCGAGCAGCCGCGCGAGGAGCTTCGCCAGCGTGGACTTGCCTGAGCCCGTCCGCCCGACGATCGCCAGCGAGTGGCCCGCGGGGACCTCGAACGACACGTCCCGCAGAACGTCCTTCGCGCCGTGGGCGTACCGCAGTCCCGTCACCGACAGCGAGCCCTCGACCCGGTCGGGCGCGGGCTCGTGGCCGTCGACCACCTCCGGCTCTGCGTCGAAGATCTCGCGGATTCGCGCGAAGCTCGCCCTGCCCCGCTGGAGGACCGACAAGGAGAATCCCAGCGCGAGCATCGGCCAGGTCATCCGCGCGAGCGCCAGCCAGAACGCGAAGAACGATCCCGGCGAGAGGCCACCGTCGTCCGGCCCGCGCAAGAGCAGCGCGCCGCCGTACCAGAAGAAGATCAGGATCCCGAGGGCGCTGACCGCGCCCATCAGCGGCCCCAGCGATCCGCGCAGGCGGGCGAGCGCGAGGCTGGCGTCCAGGTAAGCGCGGTTGGCCTCGTCGAACCGCTCGCGCTCGCGATCCTCGATGCCGAAGCTTCGCACCACCCGCACGCCGGCGAGGTTGGATTGCACCACCTCCGTCAGCCGGCCCAGCGCGGCCTGGTTCTGGCGCATTCGCGTGTAGAGGCCGCGCGAGAGGGTGCGGGAGGCCAGAATCAGCAGCGGCATGGTCGCCATGCAGGCGAGCGTCAGCATGCCGGAGACCGACGCCATCACCTGCAGCGCGCTGGCCGTCGCGAACGCGACGTTCACGAGGTTCAGCACGCCGAAGCCGAGGAGCATCCGGACCTGCTGCAGGTCGCTGGTGGCGCGGCTCATGATCTCGCCGCCGCTCATCCTCCGGAAGAAGCCGGTTCCCAGCAGGTGCAGCCGGTCGAGCAGCCTGGCCCTCAGGTCGTACTCGGCGTCGCGCCCGGCGTTGAAGAGGAACCAGCGACTCGCCACCCGGGTCGCGAACGCCGCAGCCGCAAGCCCGAGCATGAGGGCGGCCGGCACCCAGGCCGCCGTCGAGTCCTCGCCGAAGATCGCGTCGATGGCGGCCTTCGCCTGCCAGTCGATCCGATTCATCGCCGCCTGGAAGAGGGCGAGCGCCACCGTGCCTGCCGCGTAGGCAGGCAGGTACTGACGAAACTGACCGCCGAGGGTTGGCGGGACGGGATGGGAACGCAAGGCGCGGAGTTCTAACCCGTCACCCGGCTGCCCGCACGCCGATTCGCACGGCGGGCCTGGCGCCCGTCGGCAGGGCGATCATCCCCTCTTTCGCTCCCACTCGTCGTAGAGCCCGTCCTCGTCGGCGGGGCGCAGCGGGCGCAAGGCGAGGGACCGCTCACGTGGCTCCCGGGCCATCTGCTCGTAGATCGGTGCCGTGGAGAGTCCGTAGGCCTCGCCCTCCTCGTTGGAGTAGGCGAACCAGGCGGCCTCGATCCCGCTGAGGTACATGGCGGCCAGGCACATGGGGCACGGGTGGCCGCTGGCGTAGACGACGCAGCCGGCCAGGGTGGCGCTGCCGAGGATCTGGCTCGCCTCGCGGATGGCCAGGAGCTCGGCGTGGGCGGTCGGATCCTTCATCCGGTTGACCTGGTTGACCCCCCGGGCGACCACCCGGCCGTCGCGCACCAGGACGGCCCCGAATGGACGGCCTCCGGCCTCGATGTTCTCGCGGGCAAGGGCGATGGCCTCGCGCATGAAGTCTTCGACAGGCGTCTCCATCAACGACCTCCGGCGGCTACCAGCATCTTGGCTATTCCGTTCCGCACCCCCAAGGGAACCACGATCACCTCAGAAGGTTTGCCTTGGCGGTGGACCATCCAAAGTCGGGCTCGGTAGAGTCCTCGCATGGCCAAACTCCGACCCTCGCGAACGCTATCCGTTGCGATCGATCGACCGCCGGCGGAGGTCTACGCCTTCGCGGCGAATCCGGAGAAACTCCCGCGGTGGTCCTTCATCACCTCGGTCGCGCTCGAGGACGGCGTCTGGCGGGCGCAGACTCCCGCGGGCACGGTGGGCATTCGCTTCGTGGATCCGAATCCGCTCGGTGTGCTCGACCACTTCGTCACCGTGGGCCCGGACAACGTGGTCTACTCGCCCATGCGCGTCATCTCGAACGGCGCCGGCAGCGAGGTGCTCTTCACGCTCTACCGACTCGACTCGATGTCCGACGAGGACTTCGAGCGCGACGCGCAGACCATCGCGGGCGACCTGGCGAAGCTGAAGGAGGTCCTCGAGGCGTCTGCCTGATCGTCGTGGTGCGCGTGCGGGCAGCGTTGGCCCCGCGAAACCGCGGTGCTACTCGCGATCTCGTGCTACGCGCAGTCGCTGGGCGAAGAACTCGAGAATCTCGTCGCGCGCTGCGCGGGTGGGCTCGCCGGCGGCGTCGATGAGGTGCGCCGTCACCACGCTGTGGGGACCGCCGATGACCTGCGCGAAGAAGGGCGGCGGGTTCGTGTTCGCGGCCGTAGAGGGCAGCACCCTTGGCTCGAAGCGTGGGCCCAAGGCGGCCGCATAGGCCGCAAAGCGCTGCGCCGTGCAGAAGCGATCGCCCTCGAAGCGGTAGGCGCGCACGGTCAGGCCTTCGCGCTCGAGCCGCGCTTTCACCGCCGCCGTCTCCTCGGGCGCGATCTGGATCGCCCCGGGTTGGTCTAGCGGCAGCGACGGTTGGCAGAGGACGGGCGCCAGCATCGCGGGCTCGAGCATCATGCTCAGCGCGAAGTTGCCGGTGAAACACATGCCGATGGCGCCCACGCCGGGTCCACCGCACTCCTCGTGCGCGAGGCGGGCGAGCGCCCGCAGCCATCGGGTCACGGGGCTCGACTCGCTCGCCGCGAGCGCACGGAACTCGGCGCTCACGCACGCACCCTTCAGCACGGCGAGCCCTTCCTCCGCACGAGGGTAGGCGCCGTCCCTGCCGAACAACGAGGGCATGTAGACGGTGAAGCCGGCGTCTCTCACCCAACGTGCGAAGCGCGCGACGTGCGGGCTGATGCCGGGCATCTCGGCCATGACGATGACGCCAGGGCCGCGGCCCGCGACGTAGACGGCCCGCGTGGCCCCTTCGAGCGTGATCGGGCGGTGCTCGAAGTCGTGGAGAGGGTCGTCGGCGGTCGATTCGGCAACAGGAGCGGTCATGCCTGGAACCTGCCTCGAAGAAGCGGCCGCAACCAGTGGCAGGAATGACATTCTTCGGTCTATTCTTGCCATCGTGATCACGCACGTGTTGCTCGACGGAGTGTCCGACGGCTCGCTGGGCGTCGGCCTGGACGTGGTCGGCACTGCCGCTCAACTCGCGGAGGCCGGACTTGCCGCTGGTCCCATCCGAGCGACGTCGTTGCGACAGCGCGTAGTGTCGCTCGACGGCCGGCCGGTGCGCTCGGGGACGGGCCGCTCCGTCGCGGTGGACGGCGCGCTCAGCGTCCGCAGCGTGAAGGCGGGAGACGTGTTGATCATGCCGGGCCTCTCGGCAGCCAGCGAGCCGGCCATCGATCGGCTGCTCTCGCGCGACGACACGGCTCGCGGCATCGAGCTCCTCGCTCGAGCTTCCGCCAAGGGCGCGATGGTCGCGGCGTCCTGCTCGGCGACCTTCGTCCTCGCCGCGTCCGGTCTCCTCGCGGGACGGAGCGCGACGACGACGTGGTGGCTCGTGCCCGTCTTCGCGCGCCGATTCCCCGACATCCACGTGTGCGCGGACCGGATGGTCGTCGAGGCCGAAGGCGTCCTCACCGCGGGCTCGGCTTTCGCACACGCGGACTTGATGCTCGCCATCGTCTCGCGCGTGGCGAGCCCGTCGCTCGCACACCTGGTGGCTCGCTACCTGGTGCTCGACGAGCGCGCCTCACAGGCGCGCTACATGGTGTTGGAGCACCTCCGCACCTCGGACCCAGCGCTGCGAGCGATGGAGCGCTTCATCGCCACGAACCTCGATCGACAGCTCACGCTCGACGAGCTCGCTCGTGCCGCTCGGCTCTCGACGCGCACGCTCGCACGGCGGGTCCAGGCCGGCCTCGGCATGACTCCGATCGAGCTCGTGCAGCGCAGGCGCGTGGCCCACGCTGCGCACCTCCTCGAGACGACCCGGGAGTCGGTAGACGAAGTAGCCGCGAGGGTGGGCTACTCCGACGCTGCCGCGTTTCGACGGGTGTTCCGACGCTACGTCGGCGAGACCCCGCGGGGACGGCCCGTTGCGACGCGCTCCAGTCCAGAAGACGATTGAGCGCTACTTCGGCGCAGCGCGGGAGCGCATTGCAGGGACGACCGCCACGGCCTTCCCATCGCTCCCGGCGCGCTCGCCGCTCACGAACGCTGCATATTCGGCCGACTCGACGCCGTAGAGCGCGACACATCCGGTCCCGTCGCTGTGAACGCCCCAGCCGTACCTCTTGCCGAGGTCGGAGGCGCGAAGGCACGCCTGCCCCTTGGAGAAGAACGCTCGCCGGGCCTCTTCGCGGTCCTGCTGCCGGATGCCGTTCCGATCCGCGTAGACCGTGAAGATCACGTCGTCCGAGGTGTAGCGGTACGGGTTCTCGCGAATCATCCGGTAGGTTCGGAGCGCGATCGAGGGGTTCTCGGCTTCGCGCGGCGCAATGCCGCGATCCGCCGCGCTGTCCGGCGCGATGGCGATGAAGGTGTCGACGTAATTCGTAGTTCCCATCGGACGTCCATCCTACCGTGAATCCGGACCGCTCACGCTCAGATCCCCTTCGCCCTCCGCGATCTCGAGGTGCTAGGCTCCGATCATGAAAACAGGATCAAGAATCCTCTTTTTCTCCGCGGTTGCGATTGGTGGCCTCGTGGCCGCGTTTAACATTGCGTTGTACACTCTGCGCTCAATGGTGGACTCTGTGTGCGAGAACGAAGAGATCTACCGTGTCGCGAACCCTGGGCAGACGAGGGAATACGTCCTCTATTTGCGCGATTGCGGTGCGATTGCCGCGACCAGAGGACACGTTTCCATCGTCCCGTACGGAGAGGCCCTGGACGTCCGCAGGGGTTACGTGGTCGACCTTGGCCGACCCGTCCGCGGAAGCGTGATGCAAGGCGTTTCGATTCAGTGGCGTGACGATCACAATCTCGCGGTCTGCACCAAGCGGATGACGACGGGTGAAGAGCTCGACGACCGGGTCGAAGACGTGACGGTCACTTTTTCCTCCTGCGAAGAATAGCGGCTAGTCGGGGCCGCGCGACCGATTGGTATCCCATGATTGAGGGAGCAAAGCTCACGCCAAGCGGTGAGAGACGCCCTCCCGCGGCCTCAAGCAACCACCGCCGAAGCTCGAAACAACGTTCGCTAATGGTGTGATCGTCTGGCACTTTGCCGCGCCCGGTGGGGACCTCATCCCTCCGAAAAGAGAGACGACACCATGCAGTTGCGTTCCCTTATGTTCGTAGCGACCGGCGTGTCTGCCCTGGTCACTGCCTGCTCCGATCCTGCCCCCGAGGTGCTCTCGCCCGTCGCCCACTCGGGCGAATACGGCGATCTATCGGGAACGCCGGATCTAGCCCCCTACGTGAAGTCCTCCGAGCTCCACGCGCTCGCACGGTCTGGATCGTACGACGACCTCTCGGGGACCCCGGACCTCAGCGTCTACGCGACACGCGAGGAGCTTCCTGCGGTCGCGCTGTCCGGTGAGTACGCCGATCTGCAGGGCACCCCCGACCTCTCGGTCTATGCGCCCGCCGAGAGCTTCTCCCTGGTCGCCTTCTCCGGCCGTTACGCAGATCTTACCGGCACGCCCGACCTCTCCGCCGTCGCCCTCTCCGGAAACTATGCGGATCTGGGCGGCACCCCCGACTTGTCCGTCTACGCAAGCGTTGCGGGACTCTCGCCGGTGGCGAGCTCGGGCCACTACGACGATCTCGGCGGCAGGCCCTGGACAGGTGATGCCTCGCAGATCCGCACGAGCGCCGGCGTGACCTTCGGAGAGACGGCACGCGAGCCGCTCAACGTCCTTGTCGCCGACTACGGGAGAAGCGAGATCGATCAAGCCAGCGACCAGGACGGGGGCGCCTACGGCCCATACGGCTCCCATTGGCAGTCGTTCACCAACACGGTCGAGGGAGTCCTCGACGGGATCGACGTCGACCGATGGTGGGATCCCGGCGTCGATTCCGGCTACACGCTCAACGTCTACGAGGGCGACGGGACGGGCGGGATGCGCATCTATACGGAGTCCGAAGTCTCGGTCTCCAACGGCTTCCACACGGTCACGCTCTCCAACCCGGTGCGGCTCGAGGCATACAAGAAGTACACCTGGGAGCTCGTGAATCCGTCGCCGTTCACTCTCGTCGGCTACAACTGGTCGACCTACACGGGAGGACGCGGCGGCACGAACATCCCCGAGATGTCGTACCACTTCTCCACCCGGATGCGGCAGGACCTCGGGACGTCGCGCCCGGCCCTCGCCGTCACGGCCCTCGGCAAGGTGGGCGTGGGTACCTCTACGCCGACCGCCGCCCTGGACGTTGCGGGCGACCTGCGCGTGCGCGCGTCGTCGTCGCCCGCCTCCAACGACCCCTGTAGCCCGGGCCAGATCTCGTGGGACGCCGGCTACGTCTACGTCTGCGTCCAGGCCAACACCTGGAAGCGCGCGGCGCTCTCTTCGTACTGAGACGCCTCAGGCCGCCGCCTTCGCCGGGGCGGCGGCCCTATCCGCGTTCACGCTGGAGCAGCTCGCGCTTTCGTTCCACGCCCCAGCGGTAACCGGAGATGTCGCCGTCTCGGCGCACCACCCGGTGACAAGGGATGGCCACGGCGATGGTGTTGGCCCCACACGCCTGCGCGACGGCTCGCACCGACTTGGGCGAGCCGATGCGCTCGGCGAGCTCGGTGTAGCTCACCGTCGTTCCCGGAGGAATTTCGCGGAGCGCCTGCCAGACCCGCTCCTGGAAAGCCGTGCCGCGCACATCCAGCGGCAGGTTGAGGCCGATAGAGGGAGACTCGACGAAGCCGACGACTTCGGCGACCAGCTGCTCGAAGCTCGGATCGCCGCCGATCAGCTCGGCTTTCGGAAACTGGTCCTGCAGATCGCGCACGAGCCGCTCCGGATCGTCGCCCAGGAAGATGGCGCAGACGCCGCGCTGGCTCCGCGCCACCAGGATCGCCCCCAACGAACACTGGCCGACGGCGAAGCGAATCGCGGCTCCGGCGCCGCCTGCGCGGTAGTCGCGCGCCCGCATGCCGAGCATCTGGTCCGACGCCTCGTAGAAGCGGCTGCTGGAGCCGAAGCCCGCTTCGTAGATCGCCTCCGTCACCGAGCCATCGGTTGCGCTCAGCTCCTCGCGGAGCCTTCTCGCGCGCTGCGCCGCGGCATACGCCTTGGGCGTCAGTCCCGTCTCGGCCTTGAAGACCCGGTGCAGGTGGAACGGGCTCATCCCTGCCTGGTCCGCCAGCTCGTCGAGCGTGGGGAGCGTCTCCGACGCCTCGATCCGCCTGCAGACCTCGGCCACGAGTGTGGCCCGCTCGGTGGCGGCGATCGTCTGGTCACCCTTGGTGCGGCGGCTCGGCCGAAACCCGGCCGCCTCGGCGGCAGCGGACGTGTCGAAGAACTCCACGTTCTCTCGCCTGGGGAGGCGAGCCGAGGAGCTCGGGCGGCAGTACACACCCGTGGTGCGAACCCCATACACGAAGTGGCCATCGGCGCCGGGATCGCGCGCCTGGACGGCACGCCAGCGCGCCTCGTCGGTGTCGTACGGGAAGGATGAGGTCGAGTTCATGGTCGCCACTCTACGGCCGAGTTCGATCGCAAGAACTCCGCTTCTTGCGGCCGAATTCTACCCGCTTGGCGGGCCATCTCGGCCGTCAAGCCGGCGGATGCAGCTCTTCCGGCGACGCGCTCGGCGCCTCGGCGGCTTCGAGCTTCTCGACGCGCAGCGAGACGTCGGTTCCGTTCGAGACCACGTCGAGGACGGGGGAAAACCGGATGAGCTCGGCGAGCTCCTCCTCCGTTCCATCGCCCTCCACCCGGAACGTGGCCTCGATGTGCTGAAAGCCGTTTCGAATCTGGTCGGAGATCCCCAGGAAACCACGCAGATCGATCTCGCCACGGAGCTCCGACTCGATTCGATCCAGACGGATGCCACGAGCGGCGGCGTGATAGGCCAAGGAGCCCGTCATGCACGTCGCGAGCGCGTTCAACAGGTGCTCCACCGCGTTCGGCGCCCGATCCTCTCCGAGCAGGACCGGGGCCTCGTCCGCCTCGAGGGTGAACGGTCGGTTGTCGGAGGTCTGCTCCGCGCCCGCACCGTAGAAGCCATCGATCGTCGTCTCGCTGTGGCCTCCCTCGTCCCATCGGTTGGACACGCGAAACCGGAACCGTGCGAGCGAGGGATCGGCGCGAACCTTCTCGATGACCTCGCCCAACGCGTGGACGTCGACGCCGTTGACGAGCTCTTCCATCGCGCCTCCTTTGCAGCGAACCTGCGGCAGAATTCCCACACCCGCAACCGGGGCGGCCTTGCTCGGCCGCGGTATCCGCATGATGCGAGGCTCGTGACGGCAGACCGTCACCCGTCAGCTCCGCCTGGCAGGCCGCCAGCCCCTGGGTCGCCCGGGCGATTCCTGCTGGAACTCCGCCCGCGCCTTCCTTACAAGCCGTGGCCGACCGAGAGAGGGCGCCAAATGGAGTTGCGAGAGCGGATCCGGGACGTCGTCGACTTCCCGCACGAAGGGATCGTCTTCAAGGACATCACCCCCCTGATCGCCGATCCCGTGGCCTTCCGGACCGCGATCGATCGCCTGGCCGAGGCCATTTCAGGCGAAGACGTCGATCGAATCGTCGGCATCGAAGCGCGCGGCTTCATCTTCGGCTCGGCCCTCGCGTGCGTGATGGGCAAGGGCTTCTCCATCGTCCGCAAGCCCGGGAAGCTCCCCTGGCGCACCGATCGGGAGGAGTACAGCCTCGAGTACGGCAAGAGCGTGCTCGAGATCCACGAGGACGCAGTCCAGGCCGGCGAGCGCGTGGTGATCGTCGACGACCTGCTGGCGACCGGCGGCACTGCAGGCGCGGCGAGCCGCCTCGTCGAGCGGCGGGGAGGCGTGGTCACCTCCCTCGCCTTCGTCGTCGAGCTCGCCTTCCTGGGAGGCCGGGAGCAGCTCGAGGGCCGGCGGGTCCACTCCCTCGTCGAGTACTGACCCTCGGCGCGGGCGCGCGATGCGGAGGCCTATTCGGGGTCCAGGACGACGAGCATCACCTGGGCCGTCATGCCGGCCTGCGACGCTGCGAGGTTGAAGATCGACGAGTATTTCGTCCCGACCTCGAGGAATGCATCGATATTGACGAAGCGGGTCTCGCCCGGCGGGATGGGGAAGCTCACGTGCAGAGGATCCGTCAGTCCGGCGCCCGTCACATCATCCTTCTCGCTCCATTTCACGCCAGGGGTGTCCTTGTGGCGCACGGAGAAGAGCTCGAGACGCCCTGCCCGGGTGACGAGACCGCGCGAGTCGAACACCATGAGGTCCACGCCTCCCCGGCACCATGCCAACGGCTCTGCGCCGACGAATCCCTCGCGGATGCCCAAGACCGAAAGGTGCCAGACCGCATCCCACCTGATGAGCGGCGCTACCCGCAGCGTCTGACCGTCGCGAAGGCCCGTCGATTTGGCGGTGACCCGGATCCCCACGAAACCAGTTCCGCTCGCGTCGTCGGAGTTGGCGCCACGGATGTGGCCCGCTCGCCCAGCGAGGCCCACCGTCCCGGTCGATGAGTCGGCCTTCACCATGATTTGTTCGGCGTTCTGGCCGCTGAAGTCGAAGGGGGGAACCCTCACGCGGGGCTTTTGCGGGATCGTGACCCACTTGGGATCCAGCTGGAACCGAGAAGGATCCACGTGGACCCGAGACGAGAGATCGAGATGCTGATCCCGAACCGGCGTCCCTCGAACCGCAGAGGTGATTTCGTTGATCACCTTGCTCGCTCCCGGATGCTGCTTGATCACATCGAAGAACTCCGCGGTGACCGCCTTCGTCCCCGGGCTATTCAGGCCGAGGCCCGGAAAATTCGACTCGATCTTCGAAACGCGGCTCATCGTCGACTGAAGATCATCGGAAACCACGTGCAGATCCCTCATTTCACCCTCCGGATGAGGCTCTCACACAGAAAGCCCCTGGCAAGGACCAACCACTCCAATCCGACCTGATCACGAGACCGAAATGATTTCAGGCGCCTGAAGTGGTGGTCAAGCCGACCCGGATCGACGAGCGCGCCCCGGACGGGCCGTTCGGCTCAACCCCGGTCGAGGACACCAGCGCGGTAATCGGCGAAAGCCTGCCGGATCTCCGCCTCCGTGTTCATCACGAACGGGCCGTACTGCACGATCGGCTCGTTGAGCGGCTTGCCGGCTGCGACGAGGATCTCGCTACGCTGGGATGGCGAGCGTACCTCGAGGCTACGGCCCGAGCCGAGGAGGGCGATCGCGCCCTCGGGGACCGGCGTCGCGTCGGGGCCGATCTCGACGCCGCCGCTGCCGACGAAGACGAAGGCGGTGTGACCCTCGGGCGTGTCGATGGAGAAGGGGCGATCGTCTTCCAGGACCGCCGTGAAGAGCAGGGGCTGCGTCGGCCGCTCGCGGACCGGGCCCACGAGCCCGTCGAGCTCGCCCGAGATCACGGAGACGCGTGACCCTGCCCGTCCGAGCGTCCCCTGGGCGAGCTGCGCGGGACCGAGGTCCTGGTAGAACTGCGGGCCCATCTTCTCCCGCGCCGGCAGGTTCACCCACAGCTGGAAGCCCGACATCAGGCCCTTCTCCTGCTCGGGCATCTCCGAGTGGATGATGCCGCGGCCGGCGGTCATCCACTGGGCACCGCCTCCTCCGATCACGCCGTGGTTCCCGCGGCTGTCGCGATGGCGCATCCGGCCCTCGAGCATGACCGTCACGGTCTCGAAGCCGCGGTGGGGGTGGTCGGGGAAGCCGCGGATGTAGGCGTCCGGATCGTCCGAGTGGAAGCGGTCGAGGAGGAGGAAGGGGTCGAGGTTGCGCAGCGCGGGCTGGCCGATCACGCGGGTCAGCCGCACTCCATCGCCGTCCGAAGTGGGGATCCCGTACTGGATCCGCTCGACGCGGCGCCCGGAGCGAGGAAGGAAGACAGGGGACTTCTGGCAGCCAGCCACTGCGAAAGCGGCGGCGGCTGCTGATCCGGCGAGGAAGCGGCGGCGGTTCTCGTCCATGACGCGATCATAGTCGGCGAAGGTTCAGCCGCAATCCGCGCGCGGCAGGACGCACCGTCTCTCGGAGCGGAACAATCCCGCGATCCACTCACCCGCCGAGCAGGGATCGAACGACGCCCAGCGAGTACCGGCTCGCGATCTCGCGGACGAAGCGAGCGAAGTCGACCGGAGCTCCCTCGTCGGCGGCGTCCGAGATCGTACGAATCACGGTCAGCGGCACGCCGTACTCGTGGCAGACCTGGGCGACGGCGGCGCCCTCCATCTCCACGCAGGCGACGTCCGGCAGACGCCCCCGCAGCTCGCCGAGCTCGGCTCCGTCCGCGAAGAACTTGTCGCCGCTGGCGATCGCTCCCTCCACCACCTTCGGCGCCGCGATCCCGAACTCCGAGGCGACCTCGTCCGGGATCCACTCCCGGCGCCGAGCCAGGAACCGCTCGACCGCCAACGCTGCCTCGCGCCGAGCCGACGCCTCCGTTTCGAAGCCGCTCACGCCGAGCAACGGGATCTCGTGACGGGGGAAGAGGGGCGAGCCATTCATGTCGTGCTGGTAGAGCGTGCTCCCCACCACCACGTCGCCCACGCGGAGCGCCGGGCTGACGGCTCCGGCCACGCCAGTGAAGATCATCCGCTCGACGCCATGGCGAGCCAGCAGCTCCGTGGCGGTCGTCGCCGCCGCCACCTTCCCCCAGCGAGAGAAGACGATCACCACCTCGCGCCCGTAGAGCTCGCCCACGTGGTAGGTGCGCCGCCCCACCTCCACCTGCTCCCGCCGCGATCCCATCGCGTCGACGAGGCCGGCGATCTCCTCCGTCATCGCGCCCATGATGCCGATCTTCATTGCTGCTCCCTCGAGCTGACGCGGGCGGAGTCTACCGGCCGCCACGCCTGCGCTCGACCTTACCGAGAACCGGGTGCAAAGCGAGCGAGGGCCTCGACCATCCGCGCCATCATCGCCTCACCGCCTGAGTGGCCGACAGGGAGGAGCTCGAGCTCGGCCCCAGGCCAAGCCTGCGCTACGAGCCAGGGCATGTCGCAGGGGCCCTGAATGTCGAAGCGCCCGTGGATCAACACGCCAGGGATGCCGGCCAGGCGGCCCATGTTTCGAAGCAGCTCGTCCTCGCCGAGCCAGGCCGCGTTCGAGAAGTAGTGCGCACACAGACGCGCGAAGGTCATACGGAACGCGGGGTCGGAGAAGCGATCCCACGGCTTCCATCCCTCCTCGAGGGAGAGGACGGCGTCCTCCCAGGCGCACCAGTCCGCTGCCGCCTTCGCGCGAACCTCGGGATCCGGTTGCTCGTTCAGGAGCCGATCGTAAGCGGCCACCAGGTCATGGCGATCGCCCTCGGGTGCTCCTTCGCGAAACCGGGCCCACTCTGCGGGGAAGAACCGGCCCGCCTCGTGGTAGAGCCAGTGCACGTCCGAAGGGCGCGCCAGCGTCACCGATAGCAACACGAGCTCGCTAACCCTCTGCGGAAAGCGCTGCGCGTACGCGAGCGCAAGCGTCGTTCCCCACGAAGCGCCCCACACCAGCCACCTCTCGATCCCGAGGTGCTCACGGAGCCGCTCGATGTCGTCGATGAGGTGGTGCGTCGTGTTGTGCTCGAGGCCGACGCTCGGATCGGAGACCGACGGCGTGCTCCGCCCGCAGCCCCGCTGATCGAACTGCACCAGACGGTAGCCCGCGGAAGCGAACGCGCGCCTGCGCCCCGGCGAGCTTCCCACACCCGGCCCGCTGTGCAGCGCGAGGGCCGGCTTGCCGTTCGGATTGCCAGAGGCCTCCCAATAGACGAGCTGCCCGTCCCCCACGTCCAGCATTCCCGTCTCGGTGGGCTCGATCGCCGGATGCACCATCGCGAAGCCTCGCATTCCACGGGCGTTCGCGCCCACCTCCCCGGGGTAACCCAGCGGAACCCGTGGCGCAACGGGCGTACTCTCGTCGCCGATCGGCGGCCGTCCTGCGATCCGGGATCGAGGGCGGCCGCCGAAGAGACGACCTCGAGTTTAGCGGTACCTACCGCAGGGAATCGTGTCCTGGCGGAGCGCGAAGCCGTTGAGCTCATCGTCGTCCGCCCAGATGAACGTCTTGTACCCGTTCACGCACTCGGACTCCGGCGCCATGGCGATCCCCTCGTTGTTGGTGTTGGGCATCGTGGAGGGCCGAGCGAAGCCCGCCAGGATCCGGAAGGCCCCGTGGGTCGCCGAGCCCGGGAGCGTGTCGACGTCGAGGAGGGTCAGCTTGTTCCCGCAGGTGTTGTCGCACTGCGCGTACAGGTAACCGTTCTCCCGATCGAAGGAGAGGTCCATCACCGCCGGGAAGCCGCTGTCGATCGTCGCGACGCGCTGGTAGCCGTTCGTCACGTGGTCGAAGGCGTAGGCGTAGATGATGCCGTTCGCCTCGATGCCCACGAAGAAGATCCCGGTGCCGTGGTTGGGATAGCGGTCGGGGTCGTAGGCGAGGCCGGTGCTCTCGTCGATGAAGCCGCGGCTCACGAGGAAGCTATCGGGGATCCAGGCGACGCCCTCGGCGCCGAGGTTCGCGCCGAGCACCGGGAGGTCGCTCGTCAGGTTCCAGTCGTTGGTCGCGACGAGGGTCGTTCCGGAAGCGTCGAGGTCGTAGCGGAGCACGGCCGGGCGGCTCACGTTCTTGTTGTCGTTGTCCCGCTCCGTAGCGACGTAGATCGCCGACGAGTCGAGCTCGGCCCTGGTGATTCCCTCGGAGTCCGGGCCACCGAGGCCGTTCATGTAGGTGATCGTCTTGCCCGCGCCCCAGCCGTTCGTCGTGGTGTTCTCCCAGGTGCTTCCGTTCCAGACGAGGCGGTAGAGCATCGACGGGCCGTTCTGGATCCCCCACAGGATGGCCGGCGAGCTCGAGGTCGCCGGCTCGTAGAACAGGCCGCTGAGGTTCGTGCCGAACTGGTGGAAGGTGCTGACGACCCGAACCTGATCGGTCCCTGGCCATGCCGCGAACGCGATGCCGCCGGAGCCACCCGCGCCGCCCGTACCGCCCGTACCGCCCGTTCCTCCGGTGCCACCGGTGCCGCCGCTACCTCCGGTGCCGCCGGTTCCACCGCAGTCGTTCGCCGCGCCCTTGGTCACACGCGCGGTGTTCGCCCAAGCACCGGTCCCGTTCGGGCAGCGACCCCAGCTCGGATTACCGTGAGCCGTCCAGTAATAGGAATCGACGAGGTGCATCGCGGGATCGAAGATCCGCACCGCGTCCTTGGCGCCGAGCCCGAATCCGAACGCCGCCTCTTCGAGCACGTAGTAGCCGCCGGGAGGAATCACCGTGCCCGCGGGGATGGCGTAGTGGTGCGCGTCATCGTCGTCCTTGAACACCCAGCCCGAGACGTCCGCCGGGAACGCGCTCGCGTTGTAGAGCTCCGCCCAGTCGCCGGGCACGCCGTTCGTCGACACCGCCTCGTTGAGGCGAACGTCCGGCAGAACGCAGGTGACCCACACCGAAGTCGACTCGGTGCAATCGCCATCCGAGACGGTAAGCGAGACGGCAACGATACCGGACGAAGCGCACTTGAACGAAGCGCTCGCCGACGTGCCGTTCGAGATTGCGCCGGAGGTCGCGGTCCAGGCGTAGGTGATCGGAGACGGCGCGAGATCTCCGTCCGATGCGGTGGCCGAAAGCGCCACCGGCTGACCGACGATCGCCTCCACGGGCATCACGCTCAGGAAGTCGATCACGGGACAGAGATTGAGCGTGCCATTCACCAACACGCTGCCCGTACGCGGAGCCATCCGGCAGTTCAACGAGATCCTCACCGAGGTCGTCGACCCGGCCTCGATGTCGAAGATGGCGGAGCCGACGCAGTCGATACCGGTTCCGTAGGCCTCGAGCGTGATCACGTAGCCCGCGCCGGCCGGAATGCCGCCGATTCGAGCGGACACGAGGTCCCTCCCGACCACGCCGATCGATCCGCGATCCCGGAATCCATTGCCTTCGATGGTGTACTGGACCGTCGAGATCTCGACGTCACCGAACTGCAGCTCGAAGCCCAGGGTGCCGAAGGCGGTCTCGCCCTCCGGTCCGGTGTGAGCTCGAGACGATCCTCCGCAAGCCTGGAGGCCGAGCCCGCCGCCGAGCGCTGCGACGACGAGCAACGCCGACGCGAGGCGCGCAATCCACGTCTTTCCGTTCATTCCTCTTCCCTTCTCTTGGTCCTGCCGTTTCAGCAGCGGACCCTAGGAGGGAGTGGGAACGACGCGACGACCAGCATGAAACTTTCTTGCGGCATGCCCTCGCGGTAGCGACGCCGTCTGACGCGTGCGCGTCACACAGGCGATCGAGAGCGCCTCGGGGGTCACGACCTCGAGCGGCAGCGAACGTGCACTGTTCCAAGGAATCGGGCCAATCTGCTGCGGAGGTTGCTCGCGGAGTGAGCGTACAATGGCCGCAGGGTCAGCTCGAGAATCACTCGTTCAGGCGCCGTCGGCCATACTCAAGCCCGTGAGCCTCCCCGCCTCGCCCTCCGCAAGAGGTACTGGCGGAACTTCGGGGCCGTGTAGTCGTATTGCCCCATCCGAACTCGATAGATCACGCCAGACTCGACCATCCTGCCGAGCAAAACGTTGATATTTCCGGAGCTCTTGTCGCTCACGTCCTTGATGTCCGCCGCGTGCAGGGGCGGATAGGACTGGACGAATGCGGTGTCCAAAAGGACCTGCTGTTCCGCCGGCGTCAGTGTCGAGATGCGAGGGTCGTAGAACTCCAGGTCGAGCCGCCGGTAGACCTCGGCGGACGTCACGTCGAACATCGCGGGCGAGATCTGCTCGGCCGCCGCCATGAACGCCGTGTCCCAGAGCTCGGCTCCCCAGAGCTGAACGAAATAGGGGTATCCCTCCACTTCGTCGACGACCCTCTCCACGACGGAGTCATCGATGCGAATCGGACCATCCTTGAGCGGCTCCGCGAGGGCCCGCCTCGCCTCGTCGTGAGCGAGCGAACCGATCTCTTCGGCTCGGAACATCCGCTCGGTATAGGAGCGCGCCTTCAGGAGGTTTCCCGTCAATGTGGGCAGCCCGCAGAGGACCATGCCCAGCGGCACCATCTGTTTCTGGATGGCGACCACCGCCGAGACCAGGATGGACAGGGGATGCTCGCCCTTTCGATCCCTGTCGTCCCGGATAACCTGGGCTTCGTCGAGGAGGAGGGTCACCCCATTCATCCCTTTGCCTACCGCGAACTCGCAGAGGTCGAAGAGAGTCTTCGCGATACCTTCGGTCCCAGGCTTGGCCCACGCTGGGTCGATGGCGAGCGTCACATCGCTCCACGTCACCGAGAGAGTCCCAGCCCCTCGCATCACCCCGCCGATCGCCGCCTTTACGCGCTCTATCCGCGAGACTCTCAGGCGCGCTTGCTCCGCGAGGCCCGAGACCGCGGCGGCGATGCCGGCATCGGTATTGTGTGACGGGCCCAGCTCGAGCACGGCGGCGACCCAGCCCTGCTCGGCCGCACGGTCGGCGAACTCCTGCAATAGAACGGTCTTTCCAACTCCGCGAAGCCCGGTGAGACGCATGTTGGCGGGCTGCTCCGGCGCCGCGCGGAGCATGGAATCGAACCGGCGCAGCGAAGCCTCTCGACCGGCGAGGTAGGGCGGGCGGATTCCGACCCCGGGGCGAAACGGGTTTTTGGCTGGAGCCTCCACGATTACATCCTCCATGTTATTCTCGCCAAGAACAACAGAGTCTATGTAACTTGTCAAACTTCGACCAAACTACACCTTGGGCTGTAGCCTCGTGCCTCCTATCGGCTCAAAGGACGCCAGGGCGAACGGTTGGAGGCCCGGAGCAACAGAACTTACAGCAACGCTGTAATCGTCGAAGCGCTCCTCTCATCGTTGGCCAGTGACCTGCGCGCTTGCTCCGGAGGCTCAGGTATTGGAACACGCTCATCCTCCTCCATCGGGCGCGCGCCGGTCGAAGTCCCGAGCGAAGACCGCCTCCTCCTCGCTCGGGTCGATTCTGTCTCGCTCAGCCCAGCGCCTTCGCGAGCGCCTTGGCGGCCTTTCTGGTACCGGCGCGCTCGTCCTCGACGAACGAGGCAGCGGCGTCTCGCAGTTCCCCTACGAGTCGCGGCTGCAGGGCGACGAGGGCGGCGCCGTGCCCCAGTATTCGATGCGCGTGCCGTCCGTCCCATGCGGTGAGGGCGTCGCGCAGAATCTCCCACGCCCGGCTCGCGCGGGCGGGCGCCGTGGTCCCCCACCGGGCGATCGAGTCGATCGCGTAGTCGCGCACGATCACGCCGTCGTGGTTGCACACCAGCCCCTCTAGCGTCGGGAGCGCGGCCTCGACCACCTTCGCTGCGCGATCGGCGACGAGCGCCAGCGCATGTGCGGACTCCCATCGGACGCGGCCATTCTTGTGGCCCAGCGCCAAGACGAGCGCCTCGGCGTAGGGCGCGGTCACTTCAGGGCGCCGCTCCCCGACCTTGGTCATCACCTCGGCGCAGTCGCCGGCCAGCCGCGCGTCCCGGCTGGCCAGCCCCGTGGCGATCTCCTCCAGCAGCTCAGGCGATTCCAGGCAGAGCGCGGCGGCCTCTTCGTTGGGCTCCTGCGTGCGAAGGCCCTGCGGCGACGCGAGACGTTCGAGGATGCTCATGGGCACGGAAACTACCACCCCGTCGAAGCGGAAGCTCTCCAACGGAGTGGCCGCCGGAATCGGTTCAGGGGTCGCGCCGCCAAGCCGTCACGCCCTTCGCTGACGATCGACCTGGGCGCGAAGCAGCTCCTCCTGCTCCTTCATCCCGGGGGTGAGCGCCTCGCCGAAATCCTCGGCCTCGACCACCGGCCGGATCTCGAGGATCGCCTCCTCGCCCGGCATCGGGTTCGGACAGCGCCGCGCCCATTCGAGCGCCTCCTCCATCGACTTCACCTCCCACAGCCAGAAGCCGGCGACGAGCTCCTTGGTTTCCGCGAACGGGCCGTCGACCACCGCCTTCTTCCCGCCCGAGAAGACCACGCGCTTGCCCGTCGAGCTCGGCCGGAGGCCCTCGCCCGCGACGATGACGCCAGCCTTCACCAGCTCCTCGTTGTACTTCCCCATATCGGTGAGGAGCTGCTCGCTCGGCATCGCGCCGGCCTCGGAGTTTTTCGTCGCTTTCACCAGCACCATCACGCGCATCGCTTCTCTCCCTGGGAAGCGCGCTGCGTCGCCGGAAATGGCGACGATCTCGCGCTTCAAGTGGACGACGAACGAGACTCTGCCGGATCGACACGCCGATGGTCGATTTCCGGGCCACGTCGAAATTGGCACGGCCATCACTCTTGGCGCCGGGATCCCAAACTCCGAGGCGACCCGTCCGGGCTCCACTCCCGTCGCGATCCGAGCGTCGGTTCGACGCGCCGCGCCACGCCCAGCCGCCGATTCGATTGACGGAGCGCTCTGTGCTTCCTATGGCTGAGGCCAAGGAAGCGCAGTGTCGCGCGCCCCCTTCATGCGGAGAAGAATTTCGTGAACGTGAAAGACGCCCATGGAAGCACGCTGGCCGATGGTGATTCCGTGACGGTGATCAAGGATCTGAAGGTGAAGGGGACGTCCGTCACGCTCAAGCGCGGCACCCTGATCAAGAACATCCGCCTGACCGATGTCGAGACCGAGATCGAGTGCAACGCCGAGAAGGTGAAGGGCCTGGTGTTGAAGACGGAGTTCCTGAAGAAGGCCTGACCCGGCGGATGGAGCGCGCACGGCTCGCCTCCACCACAGTATGCGGTTCGGCTCCACCGCTCGGATCCAGATGGACAACCTCACCCACGGCCTTCTCGGCCTCGCGATCGGCGCGCTGCGCAGGCCGGATGGCGGACCGGGGACGGGCCGGCCGTTCTCGGCGACGGACAAGGCGGTCCTCTGCGCCTCGCTTGTGGCCGCGGAGCTGCCCGACCTCGACACGCTCCTCCCGGCAGCGAACGAGGCGATGCACGCGCTCCACGCGCACCGAGGGATATCCCACGCGATCGTGGTCACGCCGCTTTGGGCCTTGGTCGCCACCGGCCTCGCCTGCGCCCTGTTCCGCGGCGCCCGGGCGCTGCCGACCTTCGGCTTCGCGCTCGGCGCCGTGCTCTTCGCGCACCTCGCCCCGGACCTCTGGACGGGATGGGGAACGCGCGCCCTGCTCCCGTTCACGGACGCACGGCTGCATTGGGATCTCACCGGCGTGGTCGACCCACTCGTCACGCTCCCGCTCCTCGCGGGGCTGATCTTCGCGTGGGTGAAGCGCGCGTCTTGGCGCAAAGCGCTGACCATCGGCCTCGCCGTCTCCTGCGCCTACCTCGGATTCCGCGGGATCTCGCGCGAGATCGTGAAGGGCCGGCTCGAGGCCGCCTACCCGACCGCCTCGAGGATCGAGGTCTTCCCCTCGCTGCTCTCCGCGCATCGCTGGCGCTGGGTCGCGGAGGTCCCGGAGGGATACGAGGCCGGCGTGGCCCAGCTGTTCGGCGCAGTCGAGTCGCAGCGGCGGATCCCAATGTCACCGCCGCTCCCCGCGGACCTCGGCGCGAACGAAGCGGTGCGGGAGGCGCTCGCCTGGGCACGCTTGCCCACGGTCTCGGTCGAGCCTCTCGAGGACGGCGGCCACCAGGTGCGGATTGCCGACTTGCGCTACCACCTCGGAGGCGAGCCCACCCTCTCGATCGTGGTCGACGTCGACCGCGAGGGCGCCACCCGGGACGCCCGCCTCGATCGCGGCGGGACCAGCGCCGAGATCGTCGAGCGGTGGAAGTCGAGCCGATAGGCCGCACTCCGGCCCGGCTCGCGACTCTGCGCCCGAGCCCGGGGCGCGCTTCCTAGCCAAGCAATTGGAATCGTTGCCGCTTCCCCCGCTACCTTGTCGCAGCCGGCCTTGTGGCGTATCTTTTCTTCGGAAGGATTCATACGCCATGTCGACTCCGCACCTCGAGCCCGGCCGCGTTTACCGCACGCGGGACCTGGCCAGCTGGAGCGCGAACGCGCCCCGGCTCGCCAAGCGCCTGGTCGATCAGGGGGAGCTCGTGCCGCTGGCACATGGCCTGTTCGCGCATCCGAGGCAGAGCCGGTTCGGTCCCGTGCCCCCGCTCGACGAGGAGATCATGCGCGCCTTCCTCGATGGCGGCCCATTCGTGTTCACCGGGCCGGAGCGCTGGAACGCGCTAGGCCTCGGCACTACCGCCGTGTTCGCGGTGCCGCTCGTGTACAACACGAAGCGGTCGGGCACGTTCACCTTCGGCAACCGTCGATTCGTCCTCCGGCGCGTGGCGTTTCCTGAAAACCCGCCTGCCGAGTGGTTCGTCGTGGACCTGCTCGAGCACGCCGACCAAGCCGCAGCGTCTCCCATCGAGATCGCCGAGGTGCTCGCCCACGCCCTCGCTCGCGGGCGATTCGACCGTGAGCGGCTGCGGGACATGGCGAAGCGTTACGGCTCCCGAGCGACACGCGCGCTCGTCGACGAGGCACTCCGAGAGAGCGCCTCGTGAGCTTCGTCCACGAGAACAACGAGGAATTTGCCGACCTCGTGAGGATCGTCGCCGGCGAGCGAGGCATGAGCCGGTCGATCGTCGAGAAAGACTACTGGGTGACGCACACCCTGTGGGCCTTGTCCGTTGGCGGCCTCGAGGTCTGGTTCAAGGGAGGCACCTCGCTCTCGAAGGGCTTCGGTCTCATCGAGCGCTTCTCCGAGGACCTCGACCTGAAGATCGAGCCGGGCACGGTGGCCGCGCTGCCGACAGTGTCGAACTGGAAGAGCGAGGGCACGAAGGCGACCTCCGAGCGACAGGCCTATTTTGAGCAACTCTCGAAGTCGCTCGTAGTGCCCAGCTGCAAGGTCGAGCTGGATCAGGAAACCGCCGACAAAACCTGGCGCGGTGCGAACTTTCTCGTCCTCTATCCCGGCCTCTACTCCAATGAGCTCCCAGGGATGATCTCGAGCCACGTACGCCTCGAAGTGGGCAGCGCCCGTGTCACACCGTACGTTGCCCAAGACCTGACATCCTGGGTCCATGAGAAGCTGGTCGCGACCGGAACGCTCACGGCGTTCGACGACAACCGCGCCAAGAGCGTTCGGTGCGTCCACCCTCTCGTGACACTTCTCGAGAAGCTCGACGCGCTCCACCGACGCTTCCGGAACGAGAATGCGTTTCCGCAGACCTTCGTGCGCCACTACGAGGACGCGGCCAAATTGGCCGAGGCGAGCGCGAGGCTTCCGCCGCTAGTCGGCTACGACAGCGTGCGCGCGTTGGCCGACGAGATGCTCGCGCAGAAACAGATCGTCGCGATGCCAGCCGCCGACGATCCAGCCTTTGCACCTGCAATCGGCTCCCGCTGGGACGGGATTCGGAGCGCCCACGCAGCGCTTCAGGAGATGTTCTGGGGACCACGGCTGAGCGTTGAGCAGGCGAGCGCCACGATCCGCACATGGATCGCTTCCAATCTCGGCTGAACGACTCCGCGAAAAGCGTTCGTTCCACGGTTCGGAACAGTCCATCCCGTTCCGACTCCATTGTGCCATCCGTTCCCGTACGCATGATGGCTCGGCCGGCGCGGCGGCTCGCAACGAAGGGCCGTCGCCGGCATCGAAACCACGCGAATCAGGAGGAACGAAATGTCGACGCAGACCAGCATGGAGCGCGCGCGAACCGACTCCGCAAGAGAAGCGGCCCCGCGGCTCATCGATGGCATCTACCATCAGCCGCCCCTCCACTGGGTCGGCGACGGCTTCCGCGTCGCGGGCTACTTCCACGCGATCCCGGACGCGGCGAAGAAGCTCAGCCCGTTCGTGCTGATGGACTACCACCCGGAGTACAAATACCCGCCGAGCGAGCGGCCGCGCGGCGTGGGCGTGCACCCGCACCGGGGCTTCGAGACCGTCACCTGGGCGTGGCAGGGAAGCGTCGCGCACCACGACAGCGCGGGCGGCGGTGGCGTCATCGGCCCGGGCGACGCCCAGTGGATGACCGCGGCGTCGGGCGTGCTTCACAAGGAGTATCACGAGGAAGGCTGGTCCCGGCGCGGCGGTCCCTTCCAGATGGTGCAGCTCTGGGTGAACCTCCCCAAGGCCGACAAGATGGGGCCGCCTGGCTACCAGGCCATCGAGTCGAAGGACATGGGCGTCGTCACGCTGCCCGAGGGAGCCGGCACCGTCCGCATCCTCGCCGGCGAGTACGGAGGCGTGCGCGGCCCGGCGAAGACGTTCACGCCGATCGACGTATTCGACGTGGCGCTCGCGGCGAACGGCCGCACCTCCTTCGACTTCCCGGCGCGCCGTAACCTCGCGGTGCTCGTCATGAAGGGAACGGTGTCGCTGAACGGCCAGCGCGCGAACCTCCACGACTTCGTGGTCTTCCAGAACGTGGGCGATCGCCTGGACATCGTCGCGAGCGAGGACGCGCAGCTCCTGGTCCTCAGCGGCGAGCCCATCGACGAGCCTGTCGTGCAGTACGGCCCGTTCGTGATGAACACCATGGCCGAGATCCAGCAGGCAATGGTGGACGTCCGAAGCGGCAAGTTCGGCTACCTGGACTGAGCCTTTCGGTCAGAGGGGTCGGCGACGCGAGGTCGTCGCCGGCCTCGCGCCTCGCCAGTCATCCAAGCGACAAAGGAGGGCTTCGCTTGCCGGCAAGGGAGCCAGACGAGCGATCATCCACATCCACTGGCGGGGCGCCATTCCGTCTTGCGCGGCCGGCGATCATGCGGACATGCCGGCCATTCAAACCTTGGCAGCTAGCCGGCCACTCGAAATTGATCCGCGGGCGGCCTATGTTGTACGAAGAGGCTCCGGCTGGAGCCGGTAGGAAGCGCTTCATGTCCAAGCTCGCATCCAAGCTTCTCGCATCCTCGACACGCGGCCGTGCCATCAAGCGGCCGGTTGTGGATCCGGTACGGCGTGCGATGGACCGCGCGCCGCTCGACGACGAGCCCTTGACCGAAGAGGACGTGCGTTCTCTCGACGAAGCCGAAGCCGAAGGCGGTCCCCGTCTTTCGTCGGCTGAAATGCGCCGCGCCCTTGGTTTGGACTAACGGTAGACCTCTTTTCGATCCATGACCCGAAGGACGCGAACGATCCGGCCATCGGGACTGTAAATCGCGCGCCAGTTTCCCCACCGAAGCGCCCACCGATCTCGCTGTCCCTTCAACTTCCGCAAGTCGCCGGCGCCGGTTTCGGCAAAGCGATCGAGAGCAGCGATCATGCCTGCGGAATCCTGCTTCGGCATGGCTGCGAGGTCTCGTTGAGCGGCTGGCAGATACTCGACCGTTCGCATGGACAACCACCCTAAGCGTGCGGGCGTCCGACGAACAAATCGAACCTGTGGAAAGACTGTGCGGGACCGCGTCACCCCCGCACGGTTGCCCCCCCTCCGGCACCCTTGGGGTGACGTCGCCCCCGATCACGCCCCCTCGTCCTCACCCGGACGTCGCCGCGCGAAGAGCTCGTCGAGGAGGCGGTCCTGGAACCACCGTCAGCCGACAGACCAACGTTTCGCGAGTTGCACGCCGGGCAACGCGACGCGCCGGAGACCTGCCTGCGGGACCAGCTCACCGCGGTGAAAGGCGTAGCTCTCGACGAGCCCGTCGTGCAGTACGGTCCGTTCGTGATGAACACCATGGCCGAGATCCAGCAGGCGATGATGGACGTCCGGAGCGGCAAGTTCGGCTATCTAGAGTGATCAGCGCCCCTCGGCCCGAGGGCCGGCGACGTCCTCGCGAGCTCGTCGCCGGCCTCGCGCCCGGGTCCACGATCCGTGGGACAGCAAGCCCACGCACTTTGCGGCTGGGTCCGCATGGAGACCAAGGACCAAATGACCGCAAGGAACTCCCGACAGAAGCACTGGTCGAAGGTGGAATATCTTCACGAGGCGGTCACCAATCCGAACATCCATGTTCGCGGCACGCACAGCTATTACAGCGATGCATGGACAGGCGGCTTCGAGGAAAGCGTGGTGCGCTACCTCTATGGAGACGCCTACAGCCTCCAGGCGTGGGAACCGAAGTGGCCGATCGATCAGCTCTACATCGGCGATTTCGTCTGCATCGGCGCGGAGGCCGTCATCCTCATGGGCGGCAACCATACCCACCGGACCGACTGGTTCAGCCTCTACCCCTTCGTCGAGTCCATGCCCGAGTCCTACGTCGGCAAGGGAGATACGCGAATCGGTGACGGGGCATGGATTGGGATGCGCGCCATGCTGATGCCCGGCGTCACGATCGGAGAGGGCGCGGTCATTGCGTCCGGCGCAATCGTAACGAGGGACGTGGCACCCTACACGGTCGTTGCCGGCAATCCCGCCGCACCCTTGCGCACGCGTTTCCCTGCGGAGACGGTCGAGAGGCTGCTCCGGCTCAAAATCTACGACTGGCCGAGCGAAAAGCTCGAGGCGCTGAGGTCCAGGCTTTGCTCGAGCGATGTCGACGCGCTGGAGGCTGCCGTCCGCGAATACGACCTGCAATAGCGCTGCGTCGACCTTCGGGCAAGGCCGGCCTGGGCGCTCGTCTGCTCGCGGCGCGGTCCCTCGCGGAACCGCCGTCAGGCGACAGACCAACGTTTCGCGAGTTGCACGCCGGGCAAGGCGACGCGCCGGAGACCTGCCTGCGTGACCGAATCGGGCGTGAGCCGGAATGCCGTGTTTCGCGCCCACCGGAGCGCGGGATTTCCCACGCGTGCCACGACGCCGAAGCGGCGTGAGCCCTCCTTGATGTCCGCGACGCGGGCGTGGCGGGTGGCTTTGTACGCGGCGAAACCAGCCTCGAGGTCCGCCGAGACCGCGCGCGCGAGGGCAGCGGCGTCCTCGATCGCCATGCCCGCTCCCTGGCCCAGGTTCGGCGTCATCGCGTGGGCAGCGTCCCCGAGGAGCCAGACCCGCGGCGTACCCCACTCGATGCGCTCCAGCTCGTGCAGGTCGTGGTGGATCAGCGCCTCCGGCGTGACGCCCGGCCAGGCCGACGCGGCGAGCCCGCCGAATGCGCCGAAGCGCGCCGAGAGCTCGCTCCACGACGGTGGCCGCGATCCCGCCTGGCAGGGAAGCACGAGGAACACGTAGGCGCGCCCGCGGGCCAGCGGCACCGTCCCGAAGCGCGCGCCGTTGCGCCCCCAGGCCTCCGCCGCTGTCGTGCCGCCGGTGCCGGAAACGGGGACCACCGCGCGCCAGCAAGTGTCGCCGCTGTAGCGCAGCGGGACGTCGCACCCGGCGAGCGCCCGCACCCGGGAGCGGATTCCGTCGGCACCCACCACGAGATCCCAGCGTCCCGAGGAGCCGTCTACGAAGCGCGCGTCGACGCCGTCGGCCCTCGTCTCCAGGCCGCAGAGCTCCGTGCCCAGCCGCAGCTCGACGCTCGGAGGGAGCGCCGCGGCCAGGGCTTCGTGGAGCTCGCCGCGGTGAAAGGCGTAGCTCTCGCCGAGCTCGTCGCGAAACGCCGACAGGTCGATGCTCGCGAGCGGACGTCCGGCCTCGTCGGCGGTGTCCATGCGCAGGAGGCGGTGCCCGGCTGGGCGGACGTCCACTCCCATCGCCTCGAGCACAGCGATCGCGTTGATGGAGAGGATGATGCCCGCGCCCACCGCCTCGAAGCGCGGTGTGCGCTCGACCAGCGTGACGCGGTGGCCGCGCAACGCGAGCGCGCGCGCAGCGGTGAGGCCGCCGATACCGGCGCCGACGACGAGGATCTTCTGAGACATGGCTACTCCCGAGTTCGAAAGAACTGGACGAGAAAGGCGTGGAACAAGGACGCGCGCGCTTCGGGCGGAAGCTCGCCGCGCAGCCCAGAGAGCAGCAGGCCGAGGTAGCTCGAGAAGAACGTCGCGAACGCGAGCTGCGGGTCGATCGGGGGCACCTCGCCCGCGGCCAGCCCGGCGGCCAGACGCTCGACGAACCAGCCCTGGAACCGCGCGAGCTGCTTCGCCAGCGGGCGCTCGGGATCGCTCAGGAAGAGCGTCTGGGCGATGAGCACCCGCGAGAGGTCCGGGCGCGAGTCGTAAGCGGCCCAGAGCGCCTCTGCGACGTGCGCGAGCTGGTCCACGAAGCCCGCTGGGAGCGTCGCGAGCGCCCCGTCGAGCGCGCGCTCGATGTGCTCGTGGAGCAGGGCTTCGTAGAGGCTCGCCTTGTCGGGGAAGTGCGCGAAGACCGTGCCCGCGGCGACGCCGGCTGCCCGGGCGAGGTCGCGGGTGGTGGCAGCCTCCGCGCCGCGCTCGGCGACGAGACGAGCGGCTGCTTCGAGGAGGAGAGCGCGGGTGGCTTCCCGCTGGCGGTCACGAAGATTCACGCGGTTCGCTCCTCCATTGAGCGCGCCTCACTCACTGAGCACGCTCAATCAGTACGCATGTGAGCGCCGCGCGTCAAGCCCGCCGCTCTGGTCGCTACTCCGTGTCCGAGCGCGAGCCGCTTCCGGTGGACGCGATCGAGATCGCCTTGCGGTTCACGAACTCGAGGATGCCGTCGCGAGCCAGCTCCCGCCCGTAGCCGGATCGCTTCACGCCGCCGAACGGGAGGCGGGGATCGGAGGCGACCATCGCGTTCACGAACGTCATGCCCGCCTCCAGCTCGTTCACGAAGCGCTCCTGCTCGAACGGGTCCTCCGTCCACACGCTCGACCCCAGGCCGAGGTCGGTCGCGTTCGCTAGCGCGATCGCCTCGTCGCAATCCTCTACCCGGAAGATCGAGGCGACCGGCCCGAACATCTCCTCCGAGAAGGCGCGGGCGTCCTTGGGGATGTCGGTGAGGACGGTAGGCGCATAGAACCATCCCCGGTCTCCAACGCCCGTTCCGCCCGTGAGCACGCGCGCGCCCTTCTGCACGGCGTCCTCCACCTGCTGCGCCACACCGTCGCGGATGCTCTGGGTCGCGAGCGGCCCGATCGTCGTCTCCTCGGACATCGGATCGCCGACCTTCATCTTCGACAGCTCGTCGAGGAAGCCCTCCAGGAACCGCGCGTAGACCGTGCGATGAACGATGAACCGCTTGGCCGCGATGCACGACTGGCCGGCGTTGATGTTCCGCGCCGCCACGGCGACCTTCGCCGCGGCCTCGACATCCGTGCTCGGCATCACGATGAAGGGATCGCTCCCGCCGAGCTCGAGCACCGTCTTCTTCAGCAGCTTCCCCGCGAGCGCCGCGACCGACGAACCGGCGGGACCGCTGCCGGTCAGCGTGGCCGCCACCACCCGCGGATCTCCGAGCACCTTCGACGCCTTCCGGTGGCCGATGAGCAGCGTCTGGAACGCGCCCTCCGGGAACCCCGCCTGGAGGAGGACCTCTTCGATCGCGAGCGCGCACTGCGGCACGTTCGAAGCGTGCTTCAGCAGCCCCACGTTGCCCGCCATGAGGCCAGGCGCCGCGAAGCGGAAGACCTGCCAGAACGGAAAGTTCCACGGCATCACGGCGAAGACCGGGCCGAGCGGAAGGTTCCGCACGAACGAGCGGGCGTCGCCGGTCTCGACCGGCGTATCCGCGAGGAAGCGCTCGGCATTCTCCGCGTAGTACCGGCACACCCACGCGCACTTCTCGACCTCGGAGCGCGCGGCGGCGATGGGCTTGCCCATCTCCTCGACCATCAGGCGCGCCAGGCGCTCGCGCTCGGCGAGGAGGACCTCGACCGCCTTCGCCAACGGTTGGGTGCGCTCCGAGACGCTCGTCCGCTTCCAGCGCGAAAAGGCCGCCGCCGCCTTGCCCAGCTTCCGATCGAGCGCCATGTCGTCCAGCTCTTCGAACGTCCGGAGCGTCTCGCCCGTCGTGGGGTTGATCGTGGCGATGCCCATGCGCCTTCCTCCTCGAGGCTCTCCGACGCCGCGACGCGTCCCCACGCTTCGCGGGTGGGATCCGATCCACCCGGATCATGGCAACGGCTCGGCGATCTCGTGCCGAGGCGTCGAGCATCGCTTAGTTCGGCGGCCATAGGCCTCCCGCGCACGCTCCCCGCCCCCAAGTTATGGGGACGCCCCACACGATGCCCAGAGGGGAGAGCCATGTCCCACAGCATCTCGACCTTGCTGACCCGCAATCTCAGCGACGTCTTCGGTGAAAACGACCCGGCGCGCCGGCGCGCGGCGATAGACGAGCTCCTCACCGAAGATTGCGTGTTCTACGAGTCCAAGGGCGTCTACCGGGGCCGGGACGAGATCGATCGCGTCGCGGGCGCGATCCGGGCCACCCACCCCGACTTTCGCTACAAGCCAATCGCCGAGCCCGAGGAACTGGGCCGTGGCGGACGGATCAAATGGGTATCGGGCCGTCCTGGAGAGGCGCCTGCCTACGCCGGGACTGATTTCATCACGACCCGGGACGGTCGGATCGCCTCCATTTATCTGTTCTTCGACGAGCTCCCCTGAGGTGCCCGAGTTGCCCGCAGGTCGGCGGGACGCCAGCTCCGCCGGCAGTTGAGGGACCCGCCCGCTGCAGGTTGGCGGGCACGCCCCATGTCCCTACGGTTGCCCCATGGGAGATCGCGTCGAGAAGGACAGCCTGGGCGAGGTCTCGGTCCCGTCGGACAAGCTGTGGGGTGCGCAGACTCAACGCTCTCTCGAGCATTTCAGCATCGGCGACGACCTGATGCCCCGAGAGCTGATCGACGCGTACGTCATCCTCAAGAAGGCGGCCGCGAGTGCGAACCACAAGGCCGGCCGTCTGACCGACGAGCAGCACGGCCTCATCGTCCAGGTCTGCGACGAGATCCTCGCCGGCAAGCATAGGGACATGTTCCCGCTCCACGTGTGGATGACCGGGAGCGGGACCCAGTTCAACATGAACGTCAACGAGGTCATCTCCAATCGGTGCTGCCAGCTCGCCGGCACGCCGCTCGGCTCGAAGACGCCCGTTCACCCGAACGACCACGTCAACATGTCCCAGTCGTCGAACGACACCTTCCCGTCGGTGATGTACATCGCGGCCGCGCTCGCGACCCGTCAGCGCCTCCTGCCCTCGCTGAAGCAGCTCCGCGACGCGATCGCCTCCAAGGCGGACGCCTGGTCCGACATCGTGAAGACCGGCCGCACGCACATGCAGGACGCGACCCCGCTGACGCTCGGCCAGGAGTGGTCGGGCTACGTCGGCATGCTCGACGAGGCTCGGGACAACATCGAGCACGCCCTCCCCGCCGTCCACCGTCTGGCGCTCGGCGGAACCGCGGTCGGCACGGGCTTGAACGCGCCCAGGGGATTCGCCGAGGCCGCCGTGGCCGAGATCGCCCGCCTGACGGGGCTCCACTTCGTCTCCGCGGCGAACAAGTTCACCGTGCAGGGCGCCCACGACGCGCTCGTCATGCTCTCGGGGACCCTCCGCACCCTCGCCGTCTCGCTCTTCAAGATCGCCAACGACATCCGCCTCCTGGCCTGCGGACCGCGCTGCGGCTTCCACGAGCTCGACCTGCCCGAGAACGAGCCCGGTTCTTCCATCATGCCCGGCAAGGTCAACCCCACGCAGTGCGAGGCGTTGACCATGATCGCGGTGCAGGTGATGGCTAACGACGTCGCAGTTGGGTTCGCCGGCGCGTCGGGCTACCTCGAGATGAACGTCTACAAGCCGCTGATGATCGCCGGCGTGATGCAGTCGCTCCGCATCCTCGCCGACGGCTGCCACAACTTCCGGCGCTTCCTGATCGAGGGGACCAAGCCGAATCGAAAGCAGATCGATCGGGATCTCGAGAGATCCCTCATGCTCGTGACGGCGTTCTCTCCGGTGATCGGCTACGACAAGGCGTCGAAGATCGCCCACCTCGCCGAGGAGCAGGATCTGACGCTGAAGAAAGCGGCGCTGCGCCTCGGCTACGTCGACGAGGAGGAGTTCGATCGCATCGTCGATCCGCGCAAGATGGTCCATCCCGATGGCGCGGACCAGGAAGGAGCGGGGCGATGAAGACCGACCTGCGCGGAACGGAGCTCCTCCTCGACCCACGGCTGACCAAGTCGACGGCGTTCACGGCGAAGGAGCGCGAATCGCTCGGCCTGGTCGGGCTCCTGCCTGACGCGGTCGAAGACGAGGACCTACAGATCCGGCGCGTCCATCAGCAGCTCGGCCACAAGAACACGGACCTCGACCGCTACATCTATCTCAACGCCCTCCTCGATCACGACGAGACCCTCTTCTACAAGGTCCTCATGAGCGATCCGGCGCACTTCCTGCCGATCGTTTACGACCCCACCATCGCCGAGGCGTGCCTGAAGTTCGGCCACATCTACCGCGGCCCCCGCGGGATGTACCTCTCGCTGAGCCGAAAAGGACACGTCCGCGACGTGCTGAGAAACTGGCCCGAGAAGGACGTCCGGGTCATCTGCGTCACCGACGGAGGCCGCATCCTCGGCCTCGGCGACATCGGCGCCAACGGCATGGGCATCCCCATCGGCAAGCTCCAGCTCTACACCGCCACCGCCGCCGTCCCTCCTCGCGTGCTCCTGCCCGCCTTCCTGGACGCGGGGACCAACAACGACGAGCTCCTCCACGATCCCCTCTACCTGGGTCTGCGCCGGACTCGCCCGCGCACCGAGGAGCTCTACGAGTTCGTCGACGAGTTCGTGAGCGCGGTGCAGGACGTCTTCCCCCTCTGCTGCATCCACTTCGAGGACTGGACCGGGGTCGACGCCGTCCACCTCCTGAAGCGCTACCGCGACAAGGTCTGCTGCTACAACGACGACATCCAGGGTACGGCGGCGGTCACGCTCGCCGGCCTCATGAACGCGGTCCGCATCAAGGGAAGCAAGCTCTCCGAGGAGAGGATCCTCTTCCTCGGCGCCGGCTCTGCGGGGATCGGCATCGCCGACCTGGTTGCGTCCGCCATGCGCCAGGAGGGCTTGAGCGAGGAGGAGGCCCGGGGGCGGATCTCCCTCTTCGATATCCACGGGCTGATCGAGTCGAGCCGCAAGGACCTCGAGGACTTCCAGAAGCCCTACGCCCACTCCATGAAGCCAACGAAGGACTTCGTCGAGGCGATCGAGGCCTTCAAGCCGACCGCGATCATCGGCGTCAGCACCGTCGGGAAGGCGTTCAATAAGAAGGTCGTGGAAGCGATGGGCCGTCTCAACCACCGGCCGATCATTTTCGCGCTCTCCAACCCCACCGACCACGCCGAGTGCACGCCGCGGGAGGCCTACGGCTGGACCAACGGCCGCGCGATCTACGCAGCCGGCGTGCAGTTCCCGCCCCTGCACCTCGACGGCAAGACCCTCGTTCCGTCCCAGGCGAACAACGTCTACATCTTCCCGGCGATGGGGATGGCAATCTACGCGACCCAGGCGAAGCGGGTCACGGACGAGATGTTCGTCGCGGCCGCGAAGGCCGTGGCCGACCAGGTCACCCAGCACCAACTCGACGACGGAATGCTCTTTCCGCCGCAGTCGAACCTCCTCGAGGTCGAGCTGGACACGGCGAGCAAGGTCGCAGAGTCGATCTTCGAGAAGGGACTCGCGCGCGTCGAACGGCCGGACGACGTGGGCTCGTTCATCCGATCGCATGCCTACGAGCCGCGGTACCCGAGCTTCACCCGACATTGAAGGATCGCGCGCCTGTGGGTCGGGTGTTAGATCCGCCGAGTGACACGCGTTCGCCCCATCGCCCGCGACCTCCTGACCGACAGCAGCCGGACCGTGGTGGCGGCCAGGCAGTCGCACGTCGGCAAGTTGGCTCCAAGCCACCCACCTGTGACGCACAGCCACGCGGCGCTCGGCTTCTACCTTGGCGGGCGATCGCGCGTGGAGCTGAACGGGGAATGGAACCTCCGTGAAGGCGATGTCCTGCTGGTGCCTGCGGGCGAACCGCATCGCATGCTCGAGACGGACGGCCTGGAGCTCTGGGGCTTGAGCTTCTGCGTGCCGTGTTTCGCTTCGGATGGGAGCGCGTCGCTCCTCGAGCCTTTCGAGCGCGTGCGCGACGGGGCCTCTGCGGTCGTGCGAATCCCTTCGGATCGCCACGCCTACCTCGAAGGGCTCTTTCGGGAGCTCGAGAACCTCGGGCGCGAGCCACAGGGGCCGAGCGAAGCTCTCGACGCCATTCAGAGGAGCCTGCTCACCCTCATCCTGGCCGAGGTCGACCGGGCCTCGAGCTCGAGCGGGGCTCATCGAGCGACCGGCGGTAGTGTCGTGACCGAAGCGCTTCGCTTCATCGAGCGCAATTGCCTTCGGCCCCTGACCCTCAACGACGTCGCCGCAGCGGTCAGGCGGAGCCCCACCTACGTGACCACCGCGCTGACGCAGGCCACCGGTCGAAGCGCCGTGCAGTGGATCGTGAGCGGACGGATGGCCGAGGCGAAGCGGCTCCTGCTCCACTCCGACGAGATGGTCGACGTCGTCGCCGAGCGCGTGGGCTACGCCGACGCGACGCACTTCATCCGGATGTTCCGGCGCGAGTACGGCGCCACGCCGGCTGCGTGGCGAGCGGCTCAGACACGCGGTCCGCGGGTCGACCACGGATCCGGGACCGAGCGCTGAAGCGGCCTCAGGGGAGCCGCCGCGCCTTCAACACCATGTCGTGAACGGTGATGGTGCCGCCTCCGTGCGCCGAGGCGCTGCGCGGCCGCGTTCCGCTGATGAGGAGCTCCCAGCCGTCAGTCTCGAGCGTCGCCGCCACCTCCTCGGCCGTGAAGTAGAGGTCGGGGATCGGAGGTCGACCGATCGCCGTCTCGAGATCGGAGGGATGGTGCGCGACGAAGAGCAACGTCCCTCCCGGCCGCACGGCCATGGCGAGCCGGCCGAAAAATCCGCCCCGCTCCTCGGGCGCGACGTGAAGGAAGTGGGCCGAGACCAGGTCGTACGCCTCCGAGGGCGGCTGCCAATCGAGCAGGTCTGCCTGGAGCCACCGCACCTGCCCTGCACTATCAGCTTCGCGCGCACAATCGAGCGCCACGTTCGAGTGGTCCACCGCCGTCACGGTCCAGCCGCACTTGGCGAGCCAGATCGCGTCCGCGCCCTCGCCGCAACCGACGTCCAGTGCGGCCCCGGGAGGGAGGTCGGCGGCCGTCTCCGCGAGCAGCACGTTCGGCTCCCCGCTCCATGGGGCGGCCTTGCGATGGCGGTACATCCGGTCCCAGAAGTCCGCATCGGATCCGTGGGTCATGCAGGCTCCTTCGTGGTCGACGCCCATCAGAGCGCCCCGGCCAACGCGAGCTCCATCGAGAGCTCGAGGTTGATCATCGCAGCGGCGTGCGTACCAGCGTTCGCAGCGAAGATGGCGGCCTGCATGCGGGTCGTCAGATCGCCCGCCGCGTAGACGCCGGGGACGGAGGTCTCGCGCTTCATCGGGTCCACCCGAACGTAGCCGTCGTCGTCGAGCTCGACGCCTAGCGCACGGACCAGCTCCACCTGCCGCTGTGGAGGATGCGCGAAGAGCACGTCACAGGGCACGGCGGCGCCGCTCGAGAGCTCGACGGCCTCGAGCCGATTGTCCCGCGCGACAAGACGCGACACGGGTGCCGTCTCGAGCCGGATGCCCGCGGCCTCGAGTTGGGCGCGCACGTCCGGCGCGACGTCAAAGCTCCCGTCAGTGAAGACCGTGACGTCGCGAGACCACCCGCGCGCCTGGAGAGCGAAAGGGACCAAGTGCGACGCGCCCGCGGCCAGAGCGAGGATGCCCCACCGGCGGTCCTGCACCTCCCAGCCATGGCAGTAGGGGCACTGGATGACGGAGTGTCCCCAGAGCTCGCGGAAGCCATCGATCGGGAGCATCTCGTCGACCATCCCCGTGCACAGCAGAACGCGCCGAGCATCCACGCGTTCCGACGTCAGGTCCACGCGAAACGCCCCGCGCGACCCCGAGATGGATTCGACGCGCACCTCCCTGGACTCGACGTTCGGGTAGCGAGCGAGCTGCTCGCGGCCGATCCGTCGAAACTCGCCCGGCGGCGTCCCGTCTTGCGTCACGAAGTTCTGCATGTGCTCCGCAGCCGCGTTTCGCCGCGGCCCGGAATCGCTAAGCAGAACTCGCTTGCGCGCACGGCCGAGCGCAAGCGCGGCGGAGAGGCCGGCAGGGCCACCTCCCACGATGACGACGTCGTAGAGCATGTCGGTTCTCCTCGGATCGAGCGATTGCGTCTCCACGTTCCCGGCGCCGGCCATGCAGCTCCGCGAACGACCAGGCGATTCCAAGAGCGACATCCGCTCTCATTTCGCCATGCCGCATTCGTAACGCCGAGCGCCGAGGCGTTGTAGAGCGCGGGCTACGATCGGATCGGCGAGGTTTTCGATCGGAGGGCCTATGCGGAAGCTGCGCGGCGCCTCATGGCTGTCGCGCTTCGCGGCCAGGCAAACCTCGAAGGCGGCCTTGCTATCAAGTGGGGACTTGCGATCGACGAGCGACGGGGAGGCTGCTGATCCTGGTGGCCGCCACATTCGGCCATTCGTCGAGCACCTTCGCCCTTTCGGTTGCCGACGAGCACCGCTTGGAGCGCGCCTTCAACGCTATGGGGAATGGTAAAGATAGAGGTACTCAGCCCCTTCGAAGACCTCATCGCCATCGACAGAACGAAGCCGCAACGTTCCGCCACTTCGTTGCGCGCGCACCCTACCCGGGCCCCCGCATCGTTTGACGAACACCAAAAGGGGCGCGACTCCTCTTGCCCGTGTGTCTGCGTTTATCCTCGCTCCGATGAAGGTCCCATTTTCGTCAGGTACCGACGTCTCGATCCATGGAGTTCCAGCGTAGGTTCCGATATCGCCGACCACATCCTCCTCCGTAGCGGACAATAACCAGCCTTCGAGTTTTTCTAGCGTGTCGACCCAACTGTAAAATCCACGAGGCAGGAACGTGCCGCCAAAGCGATCCGCGCCCTGTCGAAAGGGATGTTGCGCGGCGGCCATCTCGAGAGCCTTTGTGACTCTTTCAACCCATGCGAAACGGTCATCTCGCTCAATATGTCGCTCGTATGCCCGTCGTTGAACGGCAGTGATCTCCGGCGAATCGAGATCGATTTCCTGCTCGGAACTCGGATCAAACCGCGCGTGCCCATACGTCACAGTTCGCCCGCTCGGGTCGAACGCCACATTCGATCGTTCGTCGAGTCCAGCCTCTGCGAGAAGGAGAAGTTCAGCTCGGCCTTTCAAGTGGGCGACGTAGACAGTCGACATACTCGGACCTCAGGGTTGGGGTGGTCGCAGCGGGACTGCAGCACCGGACACGGCGGCCTAGACTTTCGCGACAACCGTTCTCAAACAGACCATGGCTGGACTCACCTCCCGGCGTTGACCGTCGCGTCGAAGAGGTCGGAGGCGTCGGCGTCCGTGGCGGCAGGCGGCGCCAGTACCGAGCGGCTGAGGAGGCGCTTGCGCTCGAGGAGGTTGTGGAGGGTCACGTCGAACGAGTGATCCTGGTAGCGGGGGTGGATCGCGAGCACGTGGTGGACGTGGACCGGCCGGTTCTGGCCGATGCGGTAGATCCGGTCGTTGCACTGATCCTCGACGGCAGGATTCCACCAACGCGAGAGGTGGATCACGTGATTCGCCGCCGTGAGCGTGAGGCCGACGCCGCCTGCCTTGGGTGAAAGCAGCATCACGTCGAACCCCGAGCGCCGCTGAAACTCATCCACGCGGGACTTTCGTTTGTCGCCCGCGACGCCGCCGTTGATGACCATGGGTGGAGACGTCAGGCGGTAGCGCCGCTGCAGAAGCTCCGCGAGGATCCCCTGCTCTTCGAGGAACTCGAGGAAGACGAGCGCCTTCTCACCCCTCTCGAAAACCCCGTCGAGAATTTCGACACACCCGTGGACGCGTGCGGAGGCGTCAATCCAAGCGCCGTCGCTCGTCGAGGCATCCGCGAACGGATGCAGCGAAATCCGCCGGAGGGCGTGGAGCGCCTCCAACATCCCGCCCTTCTTCTGGCTGCCGCGGGCGTACTCGAGGGCCTTGGCATACTCGGTGGCCTGGACCTCCGGCATCGGGATTCGCCTCACGTGGAGGCTCCTCTCCGGCAACCCATGGAGATGGTCCTCCTTCATCCTCCGCTTCATCAACGGGGGCGGCGGTTTCTCGGTCAGCGCCACCTGGAGCTCCTCGAGGCGCTCCTCGGTGGCTTCGTTCTCGTAGGTTCCGAGGAAATCCTTGAGCGACCCCAGGCGTCCGGCCCAGGCCGTGTCGACGATGCTCCACAGGTCGGCTAGGCGGTTCTCGACCGGCGTGCCCGTCATGGCAATGAGGAAATCGGTCTTCATCGCCTTCACGGCGTCGGTGACGCCGGCCGCAGGGTTCTTGATCTTCTGCGCCTCGTCGAGAACCACGCAACCCCACGAAACGCGACCGAAGCTGTGCTGGTAGTCGCGAAGGGTTTCGAAGGTCGTCAGAACCCAGTCCGCGTTCTGGAAGCGGGAGACGTCGAGCGTCGGGAGCCCGCCTGCGAGATCACCTCCCGTACCCTTCGTCGTTCGCAGCCCGCTGAGCCCCGCGCCGAATCCTTCGCAGAGGATGCCGAGGCCAGGGCGGAGAAGATGCCGATCGTGCTCGTCGCGCCAGTTCCGGAGCAGGCCGGTCGGAGCAACTACGAGCAGGGGCTTGCGGCCCACGACGCCCTCGTCCTGCCGCTCTCGCAGCCAGGCAAGGAACGACAACGCAGTGAGCGTCTTGCCCAAGCCCATGTCGTCCGCCAGCAGAGCGCCGGGGTGCCCGGCGATCCAGTGGTCCTGCAGCCACTCCAGTCCCTCGACCTGATGCTGCAGCAAGCTCGTCGCGAGGTTCCCGGGCCGGCGAACCTTCGGAGCCGCCATTCGGCGGACGGTGGGCCGGTATTCGACTTCCTCCAGATTATCCTTCACGAGGAGTGCGAGCTTGGCCGGCTTCTCCTCATCGACGGTCGGCAGCGCCTCCTGCGGCTCGGCCTCGTGCACCACCTCGACAGAAGGGTAGCGGTCGAGGACGTCCACGAGCTGCCGGACGGCGGCCAACGAGTCGGTTGTGGCCGGGACGTCGACCTCCTCCACCCGAATCGACTCGGTTCCGAGGGCGATCGCGCCTTCCAAGTCGGCGGCAAGAGCGCGGACCTCTGTCGGTTCGAGGCGGAGTTCGACGTCGCCGATCCGAAGTCCCACGTGCTCCGGCGGCATCCACTGCGACGCCGATTGCGAGTACCAGGGAACCACCTTTGGCTGCCAGAGACCGACGGCCTTCACTCGGTCGCTGAAGCCCTCGTCCCAGAAGAGGCCTTCGAGCTGTTCTTCGTTCAGCTCGTCCCCGAGCGCCTCGCGCACGAAGGCGCGCGGGTTCTTCAAGAAGGCCGTTCGCTCGGCGACGCTCCCTGCTTGCGCTCGCCGTGCCACCTCCAGCGCCTTCTTCACCTGCGGCGGAAGCACGAGGAACCATCCGCCGCCGACGGCGTACCTCGTAGGCACCTGCGTCCTCCTCCGGTAGGACGCGGCGAACTCCTTCTGCATGCCGGGCGGCAGCACCTCCCGCGCTTCGTGCTCAACCGAATCCAACCCTTCGATCGTCTCGATCTGGCAAGGCACCGGATCGAAGTCCGGCTCGCCCTGCTCGTTGCGGAAAGGACGAAGCGTGAAGCTAGGCGCCGAGGCGACTCGGAACTCGGTGAGATATTTGTCGGTGGCGCCTTCCGGAAGGAGCTCCTTGATCGCGGCCCACGCGAGCATGCGGGAGTCGAGGTCCGTAGGCGGGGAGGCGTTGAATCCGTCGATCGCCTCCAGGGCCGAGAAGAGCGCGGCGTCCAACGTGCGCACGGTGCTCCCCATGCGCAGCTCCGCGCCGATCCGCTCGTAGAAGGAGACCGGCCGACCGTCGATGTGGCGGAGCGTGACGAGGAGCCGGAAATCGGAGCTCGTCAGGGTGCCCTTGGCTTCGATCGCCAAGAAGAGCGCGGCGCGCGGAGGGAGGCCGAGCGAGCGCAGCTCGGAGTCGTGGAGGCCGGCGATCGAAGCGTGGGGGACGAGGACGGTGGCCCCCTCCAGGACTGCCTGCTCCTCCGAAACGAGGCGGAGCAGCGGTCCCACGCGAATTGGGTTACCGGATTCGTCGACAAGGGTTCGAGCCGCCCAGCCATCTAATTCGAGTTGAGCCCCGCCCCCCGCGCCGTGAATCGATATCCCTGCTGCGAGACCTCTCGTCCGAACGTACCCGTATTCATGTCATTCAAACCCGCAGTCCGGTCTGCAGCCCGATCCACTCACGCACCTTGGGCATCCACGAACCTCCCGCATAATGCGTTTGCTCGAGTGGCGCCTCGCCTCTCAAGTCCCACCCGTCGTAGCGACGCCGGTAGAACTGCGGCGCACCGGACCCACCGGAAGGCCAGCCGCGGCATCTCCCCATATGGCTCCATTCCGCGATGTCCACCGAACCTCTCGGGCCACGAATCTGCATCAGCAATACGGACTTGGATTGGTCCTGCTCGCCATGAACGGTACCGAATTGACGACCGTCCATGTTCAAGCGCCCGGTCGCAATTCTGTAGGCATCGAGTCCGAAGACGACCCATGCCTGAACGACCACGCCTGCGTCGAAATACTTGCCCCAGAACGCCCGCCGCGCATCCCAGTGCCGCTTGTCCGCCGTGCCATCCAACACTCTGAAGAACGCCTCGAGGCTCTGGCGCACGAGCCATCGGTGCATTACCCCGCGATGGCGTTCGTCGACTCCGAACCACCGGCTCGTGTCGATGCGTGGATCCCCGTAGTAGTCGAGAAACAGTCGCTCCAGCCACTTGCGTCCTGCCTCGTCCGGGTCGCGGTCGACGTAGGGACCTAGCAGCGCTCCGGGCAGCTTGGTCCGAAGCGATGGGTACGGGAACTGTCCGGCGCCGACCGCCATTGCAACGACACGCTGCGCCGCCGGCGACGTCGGCGCCAAGCCGCGGGAGAGCTCACGCCCCAAGCGATCCAACAGCGCGTCGGCCACGAGGTGGACGAACCGGGCGTTCTGGAGGTCGTCGGTGAACCCAGCCCCTTCCAACAGCACCGGAATGCCGTCAGACCGACGCCAGAGCTGGTCCGCGAACGCCCCAGGTCCATCGGCTTCCAACAACTTCCACGTCTCGTTGCGCTCCCGCCAGGCGATCCCCTGCGGGCTCGCCGAATCCCGAAGGAGCTGGTCGATTGCGAGACGCCACTCGTCGAAGGTCGGCGCCGCCTGGGGATAGTCGCGAAGGAACGCCTTCACGGCCGCCAGAAGCGCGGAGGGTCGGCCAGCGACACGGAGCCAACCGACGTAGGCCTTCAGGAGCTCGCTAGAGGAACCGAGCCACCGGTCCGCGTGCTCGGCCCCCTCCGGCATGAAGAGGACCCATGGCAGAGCGCGAAGGTGGCGCCTCGGAAGCCCGTCCAACGACTTCGTCGACTCCCAGTGGGCTCGAACCTCTCGGAGCACCTGATCCAGCTCGACGAGCGGGGGTACCTTCCCTCCCGACTTTTCGAGGGCCTGGAAGACCTCGAACGCCGCGGCTTTGACGTTCCTCGGCGCGAGGCCGGCGATCGAGTGCCCCAGATCCCATCGACCGGAGGAAGCCCTACGGCTCTCGAGCTGCGCCTTGAGACCATCGCCGCTCAAAACTCCACCACCTCGGAGACGGCCGGACGCTCGTCCGTGGAGGGCGGCGTCATGAGGACCCGTAGATCGATCCTGCGATTTCGCGCTCGGGCCTCGGGGGTCGATTCCAGAGCTACCCGCCGGGAATCCGCATAGCCCGCCACACCGAAGAGCGGCTCGCCTCGTTCGTTCCGGAAGGAAAGCAGCTCCGCACTCCTCGAAGTCAGCACCTCGTAGGTCCGGATGGCTCGCGCCGCGGAGAGCTGCCAGTTGTCCTTGAACCGCATCCCAGGCAGGAGCGGCACGTCGTCCGTGTGCCCCTCGATGACGACCGCCTCGACGTTCGCGTCGTAGGTTCGCTGCGGGCAACGGTCGATCGAACCTACGGTGAAGCAGGGAAGGACGGTCGCCAAATTGTCGGCCAGCACCGCGAGCCGCTCCCGTCCGCCCGGATTGAAGTCGTCGAAACCCGACCGGAAGAGAATCTCCTCCGGGAGTCGAAGCACGCCGTGCTCGACGTCGATCTCCACCGCCAGACCTTCCCGAGCGAGACGCGTCTGGATGGTCGATAAGAGCTGGGCGCGAGCGGCATCCGCCCCCTTGAGCTGCTTGACCTCCTCCTGCTTCTGCTCTTCCGCCTGGCGAAGGCTGTCCTCCGCACGGCGGAGATTGAAGGCGAAGACCATCAGCGTGATGATGAAAACGAAGAGCAGACCGGCCATCAGGTCGCTCACCGAGACCAGATAGCTCCCCTCTTCTGCCGCCCCACCTACCGCAGCCGCCCGACGAAGCCTGCTCATCCAACCCGCCTCTGCAGGCCGCTCGCGATCCGATCGACCTGCTCGGTGAGCTTCTTCACCTCGACTGGGAGGTCGCCGAGGTCGTCACCCATGGTGGAGACCGCCTGGACGAGGTGCTTCGACGCCTTGCCGAACTGCTCGTCGATCTCGAGCAAGAAGTGCTTCACCTGATCCGAGTATCGGTGGAGGCCTTCGTCGAGCTGTTGGAACGCGGCGGCGAGGCTCCGGTCCGTATCGGCGAAGCGGTTCTGATAGTCGGCCCAGCTCGCGCTCGTGGCGTGTACCGCGGTTGCGAGCTGCACCGAGGCCTCCCCCATCGACTGCGCTGCCGTCTGCGTGACGTCGGATGCGGCTCCGAGCCGGTCGCCTGTGACCTTCAGGTTCTCGCCTGCTCGCTCGACCGCAAGGGCCGTGTTCTGGAACTTCCCATGAACGCCGTCCATCGCGCGCGTCAGCGAGTCGAACCGCTCCAACGTCTGCTTCGTCCCCTCGATCAAGGAAGCCCACCCTCCGATAGCGGTCTCCAGCTTCGCCATCGAGACCTCGAGGCGGTTCGTCGTCGCCGCTATCGGTGACGTCAGGGCGTGCCCGGCCTCCTGCATGGCGCCGAGGGAGTTCTCCAAGACGTCCTGGACCCTCTCGAGCGTCTGCGCCATCGCCGAGATCTCGCTGCCGGCGGCACCCGACATCGTGCGCTGGAACTCTTGCACGAGGCTGGTCAGAAGCTTCTCGTTGCTCTCGCCCCGATCGCTCCGCACGCCGTTCACCGCCTCGATGAGACGGTCGAGCGCTGGGGTCAGGCGGCCCGCCACCCGCTCGTCGAGGGCCTCGGCGATATGAATGGCCAGCGTGTCGTTGAACTGCTTGAGCTGGGTGGTCTGCTCCTTCGACTCCTCGAGCTGCTTCGCCGCGAGGGCCTCGGCGGTCACGAACTCGAGGCGATCGTCCAAGGAGGCAGCGAACCTCTCGATCGCGGCGCCCGAATTGGCCACGAGAGTCCGCTCGCCCAAGGTGAACAGCATCGAACAGGTCAGGCCGCAGATCGACGTCAGGAAGGCCATCGAAGCGCCAGCGAGGAGATCGCCGAGCGAGCTCTTCATCGCCTCGATGTCCGCGACGTTGATCCCGAGGTTCGCAAGGTGGATGCCCGCCGCGAGACCGACGAACGTCCCCAGGATCCCGAGACCGGTGAGGATGTTCGGGACCGCTCCGTAACGACGAAGGTTCAAGCGGTCGGCCATCAGCCGCTCGGCTTGGAAGAACGCGGACGCCTCCAAGGGGGTCCGCACCGGCGCCGCGGCCCCACCGAGCGATGCCGGGAACTCGAACGTCCGCCGGTACTCGCGCCACGTCTTGCCCAGCACGCGATTTTCCAGGAAGCGCGCGTCGTGGTCCTCGTAGTTCGCCCGGAACGCCGACTTCCCGTCAGCGGTCGCGAGCGTGCCGATCCCTTTCTCGGCGTCTACCCGGACCGAACGCAGCTTTCCCCACATCATCAGGAAAGGGACGACACCGACCGCGACGATGAAGAGACAGGAGACCCAAACCGATTCGGTCGAAGTCAGAAGCTTGGCGATTTCGGTCATGACGTCCGAGATAAAAATTCGAGGAGAGACCGAGACCTCGGAACACCGATCCTGCCGGGGCCGCCGCTCGGGGTGGGTGAAGTCCCGGGAGTTTACCCAACCCCGCGCCAGGACTGAAGAAAGACGTAACGGTTGCCAGAGGGGTCCTGCCTGCTGGCGATGGACTCCCACCTATCCCTCCAGCTGTCAGCCCTCCTCCCTCTTGGCGCGTCCTTTCCCCCGACCGCCGCGGACGAGACGCCGGTCGAAGGAGGAGTGATGACCGAGACGACCCCGAAGTTCGAGATTCGCCTGATGAACCGCCGAATCGAGCCGATGGCGCAGACCCTCGTGGCGGCAGTTCGGATCGACGCGCCTCGGGCGGAGGTCCACCGCGCGCCGCTGGACCTCGTCGCATGCGTGGACGTCTCGGGGTCGATGCAGGGAGCGAAGATCGAGCGAGCCAGGCAGTCGCTGGAAAAGCTGGTGGAGCAGCTGTCCGCAGGGGATCGACTGGGGATCGTGGCGTTCGAGTCGCGGGTCCATCTTATTCTCGAACCCCTTCTCATGACGCCGGAGGGGAAGCTCGAGGCCCGGCGCCGGATCGAAGGGCTGGTCCCGATGGGATCGACCGCGATGAGCAGCGGCCTGCGCACAAGTCTCGAGCTCCTGGCCCGAGAGCAGCGGCCTGGCGCGATTCGGCGGGTGCTCCTGTTCACCGACGGGCACGCGAACGCCGGCCTTCACGAGGGAGATCTGCCGGGGTTCACTGCGCTGCTGAAAGAGAGCGCGCACGGCGTGAGCGCCTCGTTCTTCGGCTACGGGGAGGATCACGACGGTGGGTTCCTGTCGGCGCTCGCGGATCTGGCCGGCGGCAACTACCACCACGCCGCCGATGCCGACGCGATCCTCGCGCCTTCGCCCGCGAGCTGGGCGGGCTCCTCTCGGTGGTCGCGACGGACATCGAGGTCTCGGTGCGGCCCTGCCCGGGCACTGGCGCCCCTGCGTTCCTCAACGACTTCCGCGTCGAGGCCCTGGGCGGCGCACGCACCCTTCACCTCCCCGAGCTGTATGCCGAGGAGCGGCGGTGGATCGTCTTCGAGCTGCCCTTCGCGCAGCCGGCGGATCCGCATCATGGCCCCAAGACGGTGGCGGAAGTGGAGGTCGTGTGGCGGCAGATGCCGCTTGGCGGGCGACAGCGGATCGCGCTCCGGGCGGAGGTAGAGCTGGTCGATCGCGCCCTCATCGAGCTGCCGGATCCGGAGGTGCGGGAGCAGCGCGCGCTACTGCGGGCCGCGGAAGCCCAGCGCCGGGCGGCAGTACTCGCCGAGCGCGGGCGGTTCCAGGAAGCCGCATTGGCGATCGAGTACATGGCGACCGAGGCCAAGGCGTTGGGCACGCCGATGGGGGCTCAGCTTGCAAGCCTCCTCGCCGAGACTGCCGCCAACTACGGCAATGCGCAGGTATACGTCGCCAACCGCTCCACCCTAGCTGGCCTGCGAAAGGGAATGGGACGCAGCCGCGCTTCGGGGACCGTCGCCGACTCGCTCTTCGAAACGTCGACGCAGACCGAGATGCGGCGGCGGTTCCGCGGCCCGAAGCCGCCGAAGCCCGACGGCATGCCCTAAAGCCCAGGCCGTGAACGATTGCCGTTGATGCCGAAGGGTCCCTCCAGGGAACCTGCTGCCCGGGCTCCCACTCCTATCGCTCCGCACCCATGCCTTCGCCGATGGCATCATCCCCGGCCAAAGATTTCGACATGAACGTACATCGAGCCCTCGCCGTCGCCGGCCTCGCGACCGCCTTCTCCCTGGCCGGCTGCCGGGCTTCGCCGACGCCCGAGGAGCCGAATCGGCTGGCCGTTTCCTATGCGGAGGCGGCGAAGTGGAACCACGAAGCCTTTGCCTCGTCGCTCTGCCCCTACCCGAAGAAGACGGGCTTCATTTCGGGTTACGAGTGTTCTGATCTCACCCGCGAACGAGCGCGGTGCCTCGCGTTCATCCTCGACCGCGAGCGCGCGTCGCTCGTCGACCAACCGGACGGCAAGGAATGGAGGGACCTCGACGGCTTCTACGAGGATTGGCTCCGCGCCCGCTGTGGAGTCGATGAGTCCCTTCTCTGGGTCGACCTCGACACGCGCGAGTGGTCCGACGGCACTGCGCAGTACCTGCGAGAAGACCGATGCGTCCAGCGCATGCTCGAGGAGCGACTCTACTTTCACGCTTCGCGCGTCGGGAGAACGGACGGCTTCTGGCGGCTGGTCGAGGCCCGTCAGGCGGCGGGCGCTCGGGTGCGAGCCAAGCTCGAGCAGGCCCGTGCGGCGACCGAAAAACCCGCGGTAGTGAACACCGATCCGATTGGCTCCGTCCGATCGGAATCGTGGCGGGAGCTCGTCTACCGGCTGGACGTTGCGCTTGCGCGCCCAGCGATCCTGGCGCAGCAGCACTGCAGAGAGCTGCACCGTGAGGGCGATTGCGAGGCGAAGTTGACCCTCTACTTCCACTCGATCGGCGAAGACGCAGACGGGCTCGATGTCTGCAAGTTCTAAGCGTCTTCGCGGACACATGCCGAGATCTTGCCGTTCGGTGACCGAGGCGCATAATCGTTCACTATTCCACACGGAGAAGCATCGATGTCCGACCTGGGCCAGCGCACCCTCGAGCAGTATCGATCCGCCGTTTCCATCGATCCGGAGTGGTCCGTCCCCACCGAACGAGGGTTCGTGTGGTGGCCGTTTCGACAGGCCCAGCGCGTGGAGGCTTCCGAGCCATGGAGGGATCCGGAAGGGCACTGGTGCGCGCGCGTCGCGGCCGAAACCGACCTCGTCGTCGCCCCTCCTAGCGGCGAGATCGACGCAAAGCTGACCGCCATGGCCTTCTCCGTCGCGCTCAGCGGCGTCGTTCGCGATCCGCAGACCGGCGTGGTCCGCCTGCGCACCTCCATGCTCATCACCGAGCAGAACGCCGGATGGGCCAGAAAACTCTTCTGCCATTCCGCTGCGCTTCAGGTTTCGACCGCGTTCCGGATGGGCCTCTGGTTTGCCAAAGAGACCGACGGCAGGCCGGCCTCATCGGCCCACCCGTCGAGCGGTCTGCGCGACACGCCCGACGAAATGCTCGGCTTCATCGACGACGTCGTTCGTCCCATGGGCTCCGGAGCGACAAGGTGGTCCGCCGACGAGGAGTTCGACGAGCTCACCGGCTACTTCCAGTCCTTCGGCTTTCCTGCGGGGGATCAGCCCAGAGTACTGGCGCGATGGTGGACGATTCTTCCCCTCGGCGCCGAATCGGCGCGGCCCGACGCTCCGTCGATCATGCTGCGCGTGCTGGACCGCGCTCCTCACCCAATGTTCGGCGCTGGTGTCACGCTCATGCTCATGCTGCCTGTGCCGCTCCACCCGGGAAACGGCGACCTCGCTGCGCAGCTCAACCTTCTGGAGGTTCGAGAAGGCGATGGGCCACACACGCTCGGCTCCTGGGGCCCCGTTCCCGGCGGCCCCACGGGGATGAGCTTGGGTCACATCTGCTTCCTCCCCAATTTCGTCTACGAGAGAGGCCTCCTGGCGAACGTCTGCTTTTCGATGGCGGCGCATGCCAAGCTCATCTCGAGCCAGCTCGCGACCTCGGAGTGAGCCGAAACGCGTGTTTCGCGTAGGCGGAAAGGCGTCATCGCCCGATCCAGAGATGAACTGCAGAAACGAATAAGTGAATTACTGTAGAATGCAGGATACCGGTGTCGAAAACAGGCGTACCACCTGCGACTCAAGAGTGCCCGGACGGATTCCTCCGTCTTTCGGGTGAAGGCGATCAAGGTCGACCTGCTTTTGCTGCTTGCCTGAAGGCGTGACAACGATGTTCGCTAGCGGATAACCTGGGCCGTTCACGGCAGGATAGTCCGCGCTTTGGTGCCTATGTCCACGTTCGACTCGACCAAGACCCAGCTAGGCGTACTTCTCACAAGAGTGGTGGAGGGCAAGCTTCAGTTGCCCGACTTCCAACGGGGGTGGGTATGGGACGACGAGCACATCCGGTCCTTGCTGGTCAGCATCGCCCGCTCGTTCCCTATCGGCGCGGTGATGCTACTCGAGACCGGCGGCGAGACCCGCTTCCAGGTGCGTCCCGTCGAGGGCGTTGATCTACCGCAGAACGCCTCTGACCTTGCGGCAGAGCTGATCCTCGACGGGCAGCAGCGCCTTACATCGCTCACCCAAGTGCTGAAGCTCGACAAGCCCGTCGCCACACGCGACGCGAAGAAGCGCGAGCTTCGGCTTCACTATTACTTCGACATCGAGAGGGCATTGCAGGGGCCGGAGTCGCTCGCGGAAGCCATCGTCGCCGTCGACGAGCAGCGAACGCTGAGAAGCGACTTCGGCCGTAAGGTCGAGCTGGACCTCAGTACGCGCGAGAAGGAGATCGACGCGTTCTACTTCCCATGCAACCAGATCCTGAACTCCGACGATTGGGAGCAGCTCCTGTCGGAGCACGCCCCAGACAAGCTCGCGCGGTTCATGAAGTTCCGGCGACAGATCGTCGAGCCGTTCCGCAGCTACATGCTGCCGGTCATCAGCCTGAAGAAGGAGACGTCAAAGGAGGCGGTTTGCCTCGTGTTCGAGAAGGTGAACACGGGAGGCGTTCCGCTCTCTGTCTTTGAGCTCGTCACGGCCACGTGGGCCGCCGACGGATTCAATCTGCGCGACGATTGGTTCGGGCCCCGAGGCAAGGGGGGCCGTCAGTCGCGTCTGGGTAAGCGCGCGCTCCTACGCGATTTGCAGCCGACGGACTTCCTCCAAGGCGTTTCGCTTCTCCACTCGTTGGAGCGGCGAGCGCAGGATCTGGCTGCGGGGCGCTCCGGGAAGGAAGCCACCGGCCTAACTGCGAAGCGAGAGCACATCCTCGAAATGCCGCTCGCAGCGTTTCAGAGGTGGTCCGAGCCATTGACCAAGGGCTTCGAACAGGCGGAGCGCTTCCTCCGGAGCGAGGGCTTCCACCATCCAAAGTTCCTCCCCTATCGTACGCAGCTCACGCCTCTCGCTGCGGTGCTCGCGCACCTCGGTGAGCGTTGGCTCGAGCCGCAGATCAAGTCGAAGCTTGCGCGGTGGTTCTGGTGCGGCGTCTTTGGAGAGCTCTACGGCGGCGCGGTCGAGACCCGTATCGCGCTCGACGTACAACAGCTCCTCGCATGGGTTGGCGGGACCTTGTCGCAGGAGCCGGCAACGGTCCAAGCGGCGGGCTTCAATCCCAATCGCCTCGACACGCTGCGCTCTCGCACGAGCGCCGCCTATCGTGGACTCTACGTGCTGATCCAGAGAGACGGCGCCTGCGACTTCTTCTGGAAGACGCGAATGGTCGACCTCGATCGCGACGACGTGAAGCTGGACATCCACCACATCTTTCCGAAGAAGTGGTGCGAGGATGCTGGCATCCCTCCGCGCGTCTTCGACGCGATCGTCAACAAGACCGCCATCTCCTACAGGGCGAACAGGATGATTGGCGGCAAGGCGCCGTCGCTTTACCTCGCGCAAATCCAGGACCACGCCCAGGTGAAGGCCGGCGGTGCCGCGATGGACGAGATCCTCATGAGCCATTTGATCGACCCGTCGCTCCTGCGGGCCGACTCATTCGATGCGTTCTACGCCGCCCGCAAGACGGCGCTGCTCGCTATCATCGAACGTGCGATGGGCAAGGTGTCGATCGAGGCTTCGCCCGTCGTTGTCAACGAGGATGACGGGGACGACGAGGAAGAGGGCGAGGCCGCCTAAGCGTACATCGTGCATCCGGCGAAGATGCCGACGTCATCTAGGCGGCCGTACACCCTAGGCTCGTCGAGCGGCTCCTCCTCGCGTCATGATAGCGACCGCAGGGTCTCGACGAGATCGAGCCGCTCCCATCCGAACAGGTCGCCGTCAGGCTTCCTGCCAAAGTGGCCGTAGGCAGCGGTGGGCTCGTAAATCGGACGGCGGAGCTGCAGACGCTCGATGATCGCCTTCGGCGTGAGCGGCACCGCCTGCCGGAGCCGCTCCGCGAGAAGGCCATCCGGCACTCGACCGGTACCGAAGGTCTCCACGTAAAGCGCCAGCGGCTCCGCCACCCCGATCGCGTACGCGAGCTGGATCACGCAGCGCCCGGCGAGCCCGGCGGCAACCACGTTCTTGGCCAAATGCCGGGCGGCGTAGGCCGCGGAGCGATCGACCTTGGTCGGATCCTTCCCAGAAAACGCGCCGCCGCCGTGGGGCGCCGCGCCGCCGTAGGTGTCGACGATGATCTTGCGTCCGGTAAGCCCCGTGTCGGCGGCCGGTCCTCCCGATACGAAGGAACCCGACGGGTTGACCAGCACGCGGGTGCGGTCGTCGAGCCACTTCGAGGGGAGAACCTCCCGCAGCGCGGTGCGGACAATCTCCTCCACTTCGACTCCAGGCGCGTGCTGGTGCGAGACCACCGCAGTGTGGATCCTCGAGGGCCTGCCGTCCCGATACTCGACCGTGAGTTGGGACTTCGCGTCGGGGCCGAGGACGCCCGGGTGCCGCCGCCGCCAAGCCGCAAGGTACTCGAGGACCCGGTGGGCGTAGAGGATCGGCGCCGGCATGAGCTCGTCGGTCTCGTCGCAGGCGTACCCGAACATGAGCCCCTGGTCGCCGGCGCCCTCCCCTTCCTCGCCCTTGGCGTCGACGGCCGCCCCGATCTCCCGGGCCTGCTCCTGTAGCGCTACCCGCACCTCCGTCGAGTCGGCGCCGAACGCATCGTCCTCATAGCCGATCGATCGGATTGCTCGGCGCGCAATCGCCGCCGCATCCATCCCGGGCTCGCTCGTCTCGCCCGCGATCACGCAGAGTCGCTTCGTGACGAGAACCTCAATCGCTGCGCGACCCAGCGGATCGCGCGCGAGGATCGCGTCGGTGATCGCGTCCGAGATCCGGTCGGCCACCTTGTCCGGATGCCCCTCGGAAACGGACTCGCTCGTGAAAAGAAAATTGCCGTTCATACTCCCTACTTGTCGCCGTCGCTCAACTGCAGCTCGTTCAATTGGCTCGAATCCGCGCCCTGCGCGCTGACCACGCAATTGAAGACCTCCGACTTGCCAGCGCCCGGGAGGGGTGCCGCCATGCCGAGGGCGCTCCGCAACGCGGCACCATCCGACGTCGTCGCTCCGCCGAACGTCATCCCCGTCGGCTGGAACTCCGTGCCCATCAGCGGCGACGCCCGAACTAGATCGGCCATCGTCCCGAGCCCGCCGATCTGCTGGAAGAACGAGCGCGCGCAGCCCGTGCAGACCGACTTCGCTCCCCCTGCACTCAGGAGGCCACCGAAGGAGATCGCATGGAGCGTCCCTCTACAGCTCGGGCAGGGCTGCGACCAAGGCCAGCCCGCCGCCCAAAGCAGCCGCAACGCTCCGATCGGAATCGCCGACTTGTTCGGACCGAAGCCGAAGCAGCTCGCCCGCTGGGGAAACGACAACCAGGGGTCAAGCCCGTCGCCGCGAGCGAGCACCTGACGGATAACTTCCGCTGTCTCGACCATGGGCTCGTTCCTGTCCTCGGGTGGCCTAGCACGGTCGCGCGCGGACGCGATCTTTTCTTCGTTGGTCATCGTCACTGGAGGCCTCCCACGGCCTGGAAGCTCCCACGCATCTTGTTCGAAATGAGTTCTCGCGCGTGAAACGGAACGGACACGGACACACCTCTCTCGCCGCGGCTTCCCGCGTAGCTGCTTCGAAAACTGGGCGCATACGAACGTCGCAGCGGTCCCCGGAGAGGAATCGCGCGACTAGGTGTCTGAGTGGGGGGCTTACTCGATTAGAACGTCAGCATCGAACCACCTCTCCGAAGGAAAACTCCGGAGAGAGCGGGAGCTCCGTCCGGACACGCTTGCTCACGTCGTTGCTGTGAGCCCCATGCTCGCGAATGCGAGAAGGCACCTTGGGCGTCCGCCAGGAAGTCGGGTCCGATGAATTCGGACCACTCGACATGGTGTTGGAATGTTTAACGGATTTCGTGACGCCTGTCGACTCCCATGACACAACGATGCCCAGGCCGCTCCCTACCCTCGCGCCGTACGTTCGGCTCGCCGCGGACCCAGCTGCGAAGGAATCGGCCCGATTTTCGGAGGCGGCGAGGTCGATGTCGGCCCCTCATGCTAGAAGCGTGTGCAGGGTCGAGCGCGGTCGTGCTCCGTCATCGAGGCCAGCCCAGGAGAAGTCGAGCCGGATTCGAAAAGCTTCGCAATCTGACCGAATTCGACGAAGAATCCGTGAACGACCTCCATCTAGAGACACACACCATGGCAAGAGACCCCAAGACCATTTCCGGCTTGTTGGAGGAGGCGCTCGACCCGCGCGAATCCTGCTGGAAGGTGCATGGCAGCCGCGTCAATGGCCACCCGGAACACTCGCCGAACACCCTGAAGGTCATGGAGTTCCTCCGGTCGTTCGGGTTGAAAGCGACCCCCACCTGCGCCATGGGAATCTGCTGCGCCGATAGCTACTCCATCGACGTGGGCTTCCTAGACGGCGGTTTCTACGGCCGCACCGCCGAATACGAGTCGGTGAGAAGCCTTCTGGCGTCCGGCGAGCTCGACAGGGACGCTCTCGCCGAATACCGCCTCGAGATGGCCGAACGGGCCGACGAGGAGGGAGCCTGGGTGAGGGGGCCTCGCGCCGCCCTGTTCATCGCCCTCGGGCTTGGCCTGCGCGTGCCCTCGAAATTCTGCAAGGCACACGGCCTCGAAGGCGTCACGTTCGAGCAGCTCGCCATGGAGGCCCGATTCGAGAGATTTTACCGGACCACGACCTTCGTCGCGTTCGATGGCGAGCGGCGCATCGAGATCCGCATCGGCGACCATCATCGGACCGACCTCGACAAGATACTCGACGCGCGCGGTGCAAAAGAATGGGCCTATGTGACGGCATGGAACCCTCGATCAGTCGAGGCCTCGCGGGAGGGGAACGACGCGGCTCAGGAACGGCTTCGTCAAGCGCTGCGCGCCGAAGGGATCGACTTCCTTGAGGGGATGAGCGAGCCCGCCGACGGAAGCCCAGGGGAAGCGAGCCTCCTCGCGTTCATTGTTCAGGAGCGCGCCGCCGCGATGGGTCGGGCGTTCGTTCAGAACGCGATCGTCGTCGGGGCAATGGACGAGCCAGCAGAGCTACTCTGGCTACACCCGCCCGGAGCCTAAGCACACTTAAAGGCTCGCTATCCCTCCTTCGCCGGGTGCCAGGAGGGGTCCCGGACTAAGAATCGCGCCGTCGTCCGTCAGAATCCTCGTGCAGATCGCGTCTTTGAAAAGATTCTCCGCGCATGGTCTAGAGTGCCCTGCGCCGTCCTCGTTCGAAGAACGACGAACGAGATCCCAGACCGGAGCCCTGATGAGCCTCTCGACCCTCTGCAAGCCCCGTGCATCTGTCTTCGAGCGCGATCGCCGCGCCACCGTCCTTAACCTCGACACCTTCCTCGACGGCCGGGTCTCGGGAGAGGAGTTCTTCCGCGAGAACTACTTCACCGCGGGGATGGACACCCTCGTCCAGACCTGCTTCCGGCACCTGTCGGGTCGCAGTGGATCGTCTACCTTCCTGCTCTCCCAGGCCATGGGCGGCGGCAAGACCCACAGCATGATCGGCCTCGGCCTTCTCGCTCGGGATCCGGCGCTGCGTCGAAGCGTCCTCGGGGACGCCGACCCCGCGCCCAACCTTGGCAAGGTCCGGGTGATCGGCTTCCAAGGTCGCAACACGGGGACCGACTTCGGAATCTGGGGCGCCCTCGCCGATCAGATCGGCCGTCGCGATCACTTCCACAGATTCTACGCGCCTCTCTCCGCCCCGTCGCCCGGGGGGTGGAAGGAGTTGCTCAAGGATCAGCCGACGATCATCCTCCTGGACGAGCTGCCGCCCTACATGGTGCACGCGCGGTCGGTGTCCATCGGCGCCAGCGACCTCTCCGCGGTGACGGCGGTGGCCCTCTCCAACCTCCTGGTGGCAGTTTCGGACCTCGACAACGTCTGCGTAATAATCTCGGACCTTGGCGGTACCGCCTGGGGAGAGGGCGGAACGGCGATCACCGGCTCTATCAAGAGCTTCGAGCGCGAGACCAACCGGATCGCGGTCAACATCACCCCGGTAAATCCCCAGGGTGACGAGCTCTATCACATCCTTCGCTGTCGCCTCTTCGATGGGGTTCCCGCGAAGGAGGATGTGGAGAGAGTCGCCCGCACCTACCGCGACGCCCACGCCGAAGCGGTGAAGATGGGTCTAACCACCACCCAGTCCGAGTCGCTGTACCAGCAGATCCTCGACTCGTATCCGTTCCACCCAGCCTGGCGGGATCTGGTGGGCCGCTTCAAGGAGAACGAAGGCTTCCAGCAGACCCGCGGCGTAATCCGGCTCATGCAGATGTTGATCGGAAACCTCTGGACTACTGGCCAGGCCGATCGCTCCGACCTCGTCCATCCCTACGATCTGGACCTCGCCAACGACGAGATCGCCGGCGAGGTGCGGACCATCAACCAGCACCTCACTCCGGCGATCGCCAACGATATCTCCGATCGGGGCCACGCCGAAGCGGAGGAGATCGACAAGAAGACCGGTACGACCGACGGCACCGACGCCGCCCGCCTCCTTCTCGTCGCTTCGCTCTCCACCATTCCCAACGCGCTCCACGGCCTTCGAGAGTTCGAGCTCTACGACATCCTCCAGCGGCCCGGCCGAGATCTCTCCTCCTTCAAGTCCGCCGTCCTGGACGTTCTCGAGACCCGCGCCTGGTACCTGCACCGCTCGCCCGACCAGCGGCTCTTCTTCAAGAACCAGCAGAACTTGGCTGCAAAGCTGCGCACTTATGCCCAGGCGCTCCACAAGGAGATCGTCCTCAAGGAGCTGCGAACCTTCCTCGAGAAGCGCTTCGAGCCGCAGCTCAAAGACGCCTACCAGTCGTTGGCAGTGCTCCCCGCCATGGACGAGGTGGAGCTCGACCAGGATCGGGTGGTGCTCATCCTCACCGAGCCACGCGGCGGGGAGGGCGGCCTCGCCCTCAGCTCGGAGTGGCAGGCGTGGTGGCAGAACCAGACTTTCAAGAACCGGGTGGTCTTCCTCACCGGCTCGCGCTTGGTGATGCAGAACGTGAACGATTGCGCCCGACAGTACCGGGCCCTGCAGAGCATCGAGGACGAGCTACGGACGGATAGCACGCCCCCCAACGATCCACAGTGGAAGGTTCTGGACGGCCTCCGGGACCGCATCGGCAACCAGCTCGGCTCCGCCCTCACCCAGGCCTTCGACACGCTGATCTATCCGAGCATCAACGAGAAGCTGCGGCCCCAAGGGATCTCCTTCGAGTTCCGCGGGAATTCGCTTAGCGGCGAGGATGCGGTCCGCAAGGCCCTCAAGGAGGCCCAGAAGCTCGAGACCGACACTACCTCCGATACCTTCCGAGCGCGGGCGGAGGCGCGGCTCTTCACCGCAAAGTCGATGCTCTGGAGTGAGGTCCGGCGCAAGGCCGCCACCTCCACCAACTGGCCTTTCCACTCGGCAAAGGCCCTCGAGGACCTGAAGGTCGACACCGTCAAAAAGGGCCACTGGCGCGACCAGGCGAACTATGTGGAGAAGGGACCGTTTCCAAAGGCGAAGACGTCGGTGGCCATCGAGGTGCTGGGCCGCAACGACGAGACCGGGGTCACCTGGCTGCGGATCGATCCGCTACACGGCGACACTGTGTACTTTGAGAAAGGCGACTCTATCCCCACCACCGCGTCCCCAAAGGTGGACGACTTTCAGCGTTTCGAGGCGTCCGGGCTGCGATACCGCTTCATCTGCGTGGACAGCCGAGGCGAGCATCCCGACGGCGATCCAGTGGACTGGAAGGGCCGGATCGTCGTCCGCTACCAAATCGATCAGGCGAACGGCCGCGTCAAGCTGCAGGCAATACCAAAGGGCCAGATCCGCTACTCCACCGACGGCGGCTCGCCAGAGAACGGCGCCACCTACGAGGGGCCCTTCGTCCCCCCCGACTCGTGCCGGATGGTTCTCGCCGTGGCAGAGGCCCAAGGGATCAAGTCGGAGCCCCTTCAGGTATCCATGCCCAGGCGGCACGAGGACGGAAGGCCGAAGTTCGAGGTGAAGGCCAACGCTCCTTGCCGGTGGAAGAAGCGGCACCGGCTCGACGCCACCGCGGACGTCTGGGCGTGGCTGGAGAAGCTGGAGAAGCATGACGGCACCGCGCGCCACCTCACTATCAACGCCCAGAGCGAGGACGGCGGCCAAACCCTGCGGTTCCAGGGGACGCACGAAGACGGCTACCCCGCGGCGGCGCTGCGCGTGCTCTTCGAGCAAGTGCAATCAGTGGTGGGCGGCCATTCGCTGCGCCTCGACGTCCTCGCGGTAAACTTCGCCGCGGGACAGAACCTCCTCGACTGGATCGCGTCGGACCGCGCCGAGCTGCAGCCGAATGAGGTGGAGCAGGTGTACGCCCATGTCTGAGCGCAGCCGTGGCAAATCCGGAGCCTCGCGGTCGAAGGCCGCCGGCGAATCCACGAAGGGGGCGGCGTCCAAGGCGATGGGCCTGGGCTTCCTTCCCGAGGAGGCGCGCCACGGCTTCGTGCTGCACCTACCATCGAGCCCCTCACCCGACTCCGAGGTGTCGATCTCGGAGCATCGCGAGTTCGAGGTCGACGAGGGACGCCTGCGGCTCCCCGTGCTGACCAAAGGCGATCCCGCGGTTCGCGTCGTCCTGCGTCGCGGCCAGTGGGAGGCGCTGGCCGGCGCGTTCTGGGCCGAGGCCACCCAGCGCCTCAAACGGTCCGGCCTCGAGGCGATCCGACAGCCGAAGAGGGGCGACGTGCCGCTGCATCCGCTCCTCGGCAAAGAGCTGTGCGTCCTCGCCTGGGCAATCGAGGACGCCGATCCCCAGATCATCCCCGAGGCCATCCGCAACTGGGAGGGACTAGCCCCCGAGGAGCGCTGGTGGCTCTACACCATGACTGCCGCCGCCACCGGCCAGGCCCATCAGCGGGGTATCGGCTGGCGGAAGGCCCTGCGCTTCGCCCTCACCGAGAACCCGATAACCAAGGGCGACGGCCTGCCCCCTCGCGCCCGCAAGCAGCTCCTTCAGAGCAACCAGTTGAGCCTGCTATGAGCAAGAAGACCTTCATCGAGACTCAGTTCCCTATCGCTCGCCTCTCTGCCGAGAGCTACAGGGAGCGAAAGGCCGTTTCGGGGCAGACGCTGACCGGCATTGGAAAATGGTGGGGACGGAAACCGCTGGTGTTGGTTCGGGCGAGCATACTAGGAATGCTCATTCCGGCGAGCCACGATCCAAAGCGCGATGCCGAGATCTTCCTCAAGCTGATGACCATGGATGACGGTGGTTTATGGCTTCGTCGCAAGGCTACCTTGCCGGATCGAGAGCTACTCGCGGCGGCGCCCGCGTACCGACAGGAGTGGAAAGATACTGACGATCGTGAGTCGCTGAGGGACCTGATTTGGGAGAGCCTGCCTCCAGAAGAGAGAGAACGGCTCAACGAAAAGCGCCGGTTTAGCCTGTCCCGCGATTCATTCGAAGCGTTGTCATATTCAGACAAGCTAAAAGTCTGCCTCCGTCCGGAGCACATCAGAGGCCCCGATCTAGAAGCTTGGAGCGAGATCAATGCTCATCTTGGAACTTCCGCAGGCAGCCTGGAAGAGCTGGTCGCCGAGCTTGGACGAAAGCGATTTGGTCGATTACCCCAGGTCGGCGATTCGTTCTGCGGGGGGGGAGTATTCCTTTCGAAGCTGCAAGGCTCGGCTGCGAGACCTACGCGAGCGATCTAAACCCAGTTGCAGGCCTTCTCACTTGGTCCAGTTTGAATCTGGTTGGAGGAGGCCGCGACGTTCGCAATCGCGTAAGAGCTGCGCAATCGGCTGCTTTTCGCGCCGCTGAAGCACAAATCGAAGATTGGGGCCTTGAGCAAAACGAACAGGGGTGGCGAGCCGAGGCATTTCTTTACTGCGTCGAAGTAAAGCCTCCTGATTGCGATTACTACATTCCTCTGGCGCCGAGCTGGCTTGTCGACGAATATCTCAGGACGGTAGTTATTTGGCGCCACGACGAAGGAATTGACAGGCTTAGACCCGATGTGGTCGAGATTTCTGCCGCTGAACTTCGCGAATTCAAGAATACAAAGGGCGCGACATTGGTCGACGGGCGAGTTATTGACCCGTTCGACCCCAATCGATCCTGGTCTGTCGAATCCCTTCGCGGCCCTGACGGCCTTCGCCTTTGGGAGACCGACGAAGTAGTACCCAGGAAAGATGACCTCTTTCAAGAGCGCCTTTACTGTATTCGCTGGATGGACACGGAAGGAAACCGGCTTTACCGTTCACCAAACAGTTGTGATTTCGAGAGAGAGGCGAAAGCACTTCGCCTACTGAACGAAAGAATCGCGAATTGGCGGATGAAAGGATTTATTCCATCAGCGCCAATTCCGTTGGATGGTGATAAGACTTCCGAACCGGTCCGGACACGCGGCTGGACTTGCTGGAGCCATCTTTTTAATCCCAGGCAGCTCCTGACTCACGGACTTGTCGCGAGCCAGTCTCTATCGAACCTCCATCAAGATCGTGTCTTGGCCGCTGCCGCGATGCTCAACCTGGGTAGGCTCGCCGATTGGAACTCCCGCCTATCGTGCTGGCTCTCGAGTCCAACTCAGATCGCGGGTGGCAAGAACACATTCCTGAACCAAGCGCTGAATCCTCTTTACAACTACTCGGCGCGTCCTCTTTCCATGATGGCATCGGCTCAGATCGACTTTGATTCAGAGCGTCCGATTCGAGCTGCATCGGCTGTCGAAATCGGCGACGCCCGAGATGTGAATCGAGAATGCGATCTCTGGATAACTGACCCCCCATACGCGGATGCGGTCCAGTACCACGAACTGGGAGACTTCTTCCTTGCTTGGTACGGAAAGCACATCAGGGGTGCTTTCTCGGATTGGCTCCCAGACGCTCGCGGACAGCTTGCAGTGCGCGGCGAAGGCGAGGACTTCAAAAAGAGCATGGTTGAGATTTACTCCAACCTTGCCCGCCATATGCCAGACGACGGGATGCAGCTCGTCATGTTCACCCACCAGAATCCCGCTGTATGGGCGGACCTGGGAATGATCCTCTGGGCCGCCGGTCTACGGGTTACTGCCGCGTGGACTGTAGCCACCGAAACCCCCGTCGGCGGCATCAAGAAGGGCAACTACGTCCAGGGTACCGTCCTACTCGTGATGCGAAAGCGGGTCGAGGAGAAGCACGGCTTCCTAGACGAGGTCTACCCAGAGGTCGAAGATGAGGTGAAGCGCCAGATCGATTCCATGCGCGCCCTCGACGACGGCGCCGAGCCCAACTTCGGCGACACCGACTACCAGCTCGCCGCCTATGCCGCCGCCCTTCGCGTACTCACTGGCTACCAGACCCTGGACGGACAGGACGTGAGCCACGAGCTCTTTCGCGCGAAGCCCACGGGCAGAGGAGCGGTGGCCGAAAAGTCCCGCTTCGAGCGGGTGATCGATCGCGGCATACAGATCGCCTGCGACTATCTGATTCCCCGCGGGCTCGAGGCGGCGTGGCCGAGCCTCTCGGCCGACGAGCGCCTCTATCTGCGCGCGCTAGACGTGGAGAGCCGCGGCGAGCGCCGGCAGGGCGTCTTCCAGGAGCTGGCCCGGGGCTTCGGCGTCCGCGAGCTCATGCCTTTGCTTCAGGGCGGTCGCGCCAACCAGAGCCGGGTCCGCACGCCCTCTGAGTTCGGCCGTCGCGATCTCGGCGGCGGCGGCGCCTTCGCCTCCACGCCCCTGCGCCACCTCCTCTTCGCCGTCCACGCCACCGTCGCCGATGAAGGGAAGCCGGAGGTCGGCCGAAACTACCTAAAGGAGCTCCTCCCCGACTACTGGGGCGATCGCACCCGCCTCACCGCGATCCTGGACTGGCTCGCGAGCCTCGCCCACGGCGACGACGACCGTTGGACCGCGGACGCAGAGGGCGCGCGCCTCCTCGCCGGCCGGCTGCGCACCGATCATGGCTGAGCGATGATCCGGCGACACTCTTCCAGGCAGCGGCGGATGGACAGGAGCGTGTTGCGCGATCGCCTGCGCGGCGCAGTCTCCTACGACCGCATCGCGGGCTACTTTCGGTCCAGCCTCTTCGAGGTGGCGGGGGAGGAACTGGAGGCAGTGGACGGCCCCATCCGCATCGTCTGCAACTCCGACCTCGATCCCGAGGATGTAAAGACGGCGGTCGCCGCGAAGGAGGCTCTGCGCCGGAGCTGGTGTGCCGGCAAGCCGGAGGAGCTGCCGGACGACGCCAGGCCCCGCATCCGCCGCCTCTACGATCTGCTCACCGCCACGCTCCCAAATGGCGAGCGCAAGCTGCAGGTGAAGGTGCTGCCGGACGCCGCCTTCGGCCTGGTCCACGGCAAGGCGGGCCTTGTCCGCTACGCCGACGGCCGTGCCACCTCCTTCCTCGGCAGCGTCAACGAGAGCGCCACGGCGTGGCGGCTCAACTACGAGCTGCTCTGGGAGGACGACGCCCCGGAGGCGATCGCCTGGGTGCAGGAGGAGTTCGACCACCTCTGGCACTCGCCCGATGCCGTCGACCTCGCCTGCTGTCCCTTCGTCGAGGCCGATGTTCTGCGCGTGGCGGAGCGGCGGGTGATCGGCGTCGATGAGTGGCGCCTGGATCCCGCGCCGGCGGCGGTGGCGGTCGAGAGCCCGCTCTACCGCCGCGAGCAGGGCCTGTGGCCCCACCAGAAGTACTTCGCCAACCTATCCCTCGCGCGCCACCGCATGGGCGGCGCGCGGCTGGTCCTCGCCGACCAGGTGGGCCTGGGCAAGACCATCCAGCTCGCCATGGCCGCGCTACTCATGGCCATGGAAGACGACGGGCCCATCCTCGTCCTCGCGCCCAAGCCGCTGCTGCGTCAATGGCAGGGCGAACTCCTCGAGCTGTTACAGCTCCCCTCCGCCCGGTGGTCGGGCAGCTCGTGGATCGATGAGCACGAGATCGAGCATCCCGCCGCTGGCGTCGAGGGCCTACGCTCCTGCCCCCGGCGAATCGGCCTCGTCTCCCAGGGGCTCATCACCCACGGCAACCCGAAGGTGCAAGCCGCCCTGCTCGCGAGACATTACGTCTGCGTCATCGTCGACGAGGCGCACCGAGCCCGCCGCAGCGAGCTTCCCAAAATCGACGACGGCGCCGATAGGGTGAACGCCAAGCCCGACCCCAACAACCTGATGCGCTTCCTCCTCGATCTCTCAAGGAAGACGAAGAGCATGCTGCTGGCCACCGCGACGCCGGTGCAACTCCACCCGGTGGAGGCCTGGGACCTGCTTCGAATTCTCGCTCAGGGGAGCCCCTCCGTCCTTGGGCAGGGGCTCGGTTTCAGCCCCTGGTGGAAGGCCCACCGCTGCCTCGAGCTGTCCACAGGCGCGGCTCCGATGCCCGAGCATCCGCAGGACGCCTGGAACCATGTGCGCGATCCGCTTCCCTCGCGCGCCGAGGATCCGATTGTCGCCGAGATCCGCGACGAGCTGGGCCTCCACGACGACCAATGGTCGCTCTTGCCGGAGGACTACCAGCGCCTCCCCGCCGCCCTCCGCGGCACCCAGGTGGAGCCAGATCTCTTCCCGACCTACGCCCAGAAGCACAACCCGCTCCTGAGATGCATCGTACGCCGCTCGCGCGAGTACCTGGAGAACACTCTCAACCCCGACACCAAGCAGCCGTGGCTCCAGCCCGTGCGCGTGCGCCTCTTCGGCGAGGGCGACGACGAGGCGCTGGCGCTTACCTCCTACCTGTCCGACGCCTACGAGGCGGCGGAGGAGTTCACCGAGGCGCTGGGCAAGCGGATTCCCGGCGGCGCCGGCTTCTTCCGCACGCTGCTCCTGCGCCGGCTCGGCAGCTCCCTCGAGGCTGGCAAACGCACCATCCGAGGACTCCTCGGGATCGAGGGCGGGGTGGCCGCCGACCTCGACGACACCGACGAGGAGTCGGACGAAGGGAAGGCGCCCATCGCCGACTCCGACTTCCGCAACTTTTCCGGCGCCGAGCGCAAGGCATTGCTCCGCTGCCTCACGCTCCTCGAGGAGAGCCTGGAGCAGGACCCCAAGCTGGAGGCGGTGCTCTCCTACCTGCTGGGCACGCGAAAGGGCCTCGCCGAGCCCTGGCGTGACCGTGGGTGTATCCTCTTCTCACAGTATTTCGACACCGCCTTCTGGATGGGCGAGCGGATCGCCGCGCATCCGGCGTTCGCAGAGGAGGACATCGGCCTCTACGCCGGCTCCGGCCGCTCCGGTATCTGGAGCCGCGGCACGTTCCGTCGCTGCGACCGCGAGGTGCTCAAGGCGCAGGTGCGCGACGGTACTTTGCGCCTCTTGCTCGGCACCGACGCCGCCTCCGAAGGCCTTAACCTTCAGCGCCTCGGTACCCTCATCCACATCGATCTGCCCTGGAACCCCACCCGCCTTGAGCAGCGCAAGGGTCGCATCCAGCGCATCGGCCAACGCCACCCCGAGGTCTGGATCGCCAACCTGCGCTACAGCGACTCCGTCGAGGACCGCGTCCACCAGCTCCTCTCCCAGCGCCTCCAGGAGATCCACACACTCTTCGGCCAAATCCCCGATACCCTCGAAGACGCCTGGGTCCAGGTGGCCCTAGGCCACCGGGCCGAAGCAGCTCGTCTCATCGACCGCGCAAGCGTCATGCGCCAAAACCCCTTCGATGAAAAGTACAGCCGCGTCGAGGATGCCGACTGGGAGTCCTCCCCCGCCGTCCTTGATCCCATCGAAATCCAGGAGCGCATGAAGAACGGCTGGTGACCGTCCACCCCGATACTCCACGCGGCGGCTGCGGCGCATTCTCGTCATGCCCCGCCCGTAGACCGTGCCCACGAGCGCATGCATGCCATACAGAAGTCGGTCGCGCGCGACCGAGCGCAGCACTCCTTCGAGCGACGGACGGAGGGTCGTCCAGTCCCGGTCGAAGCGAGCGATAGGCTGCTCGTGGGTGGTTCCATGCACGCGGTGATCAGCGCGTCCTATCCACTCAACAAGATGGGCTTCGAGGGCGGCGACAGCGTCGAACGACCTGCCCGCAAGGGCGATGCATTCGCGTATTTCACGCCGGATTCGGTATTTCCCTTGGTCCGCCCGGCGCGCCTTCGGGGGCACGTCCCAGTCCTTGCACAAGCCGATATAGCGAGCGGCGAAGATCGCCGTGCCCGCCTCGTGGTTGATCTTTCGCACGAGTGACTTGGGGTTGTCGTGAGCAGTGTCCGCCGCACGCGGCCGAAGTACTTGAAGGCGGCCGTGAGCCCTTCGAACCAGTCGTCCTGCCGCTCCCACAGGAATGCCTTCACGAAGATGCGCCGCGAAAAGCTAAGAACCGCCACGAAGAGGTGGACGGGGATCTCCAGATCGCCGATGCGGACGCGCTTCTCACCGAAGTCGATCTGCATCTGGACCTCGCCGACGCGGACGCGCTTCTCACCGAAGTCGATCTGCATCTGCTCGCCCGGCGCCATTTCGAACCGGACCGTCGCAAGCTGGGAAGCACGATGCGCTCGCCGGTGCTCTTAGACGGCAGGCTGGGTCCTCCTCACGTCGGCTTCGATGCCCTCGGCAGCGAGCAGGTCGTGCACCACCGCGGCGGTGCCCTCGGCGGTGCTGTCGAACAGCGCAACCGCCTTGGCCTTCGCGTCGTCGTCGAGCTTCCGCTGCTTCAGGTAAACCTGAATGCCGGGGGCGGCGCCGTCGCGGATGTACCGCTTGACCGTGTTCCGGGCGACGCCCAGCTCGGCAGCAATCCGCTTTGCGCCCCAGCCCAACCTAGCAAGGACTCGCATCTGCTGGACGACCTACGCCTCGTTCATCGGCACCTCGGCGACCTGCGGGGGTGCCACGACTCTTGCCTCCATCTTCACTCGAGCCTCCGTTTCAGAGGCCGGGCGAGGGGATCAGAAGTTCTGTCGCAAGGGGGTCAATAGTTCAGACGCTCTACACCCGCACTGGCTCGCCCAAGGACCAGGGCCTCGAGCGTGATACCCGGCCGAACGCACCGAAGCGCGCCGAGAGGTCGCTCCGCGACGGCGTCCGCGATCCCATCGAGCATGGAGCTCGAGAAACCTGCGCGCCCGCGGGTCCACGGAACCGTGCGAAGCGGGCTCCTAGCAGGTTGCTGAAAAACCCTGCGGTCCCCCGCACCGCAGGGATCGACCCGATAGGATCGCTACCGTAGAATCGCGCGCTCTTGCGGAGGAAGCGATGCGCGGCAAACTCGAGCGGCAGGCGTCGATGCTCACCCTGATCGGACCGGAACAGCGGGTGCCCAGGGACCACCCGATCCGCCGGATCAAGCTGCTCGCCGACCGTGAGCTCCAGCGCCTCTCGCCCGTCTTCGAGTCGATGTACAGCGGCACCGGCCGCCCCTCGATCCCGCCCGAGATCATCCTGAAGGCCTGCCTCCTCATCGCGCTCTTCAGCATCCGGAGCGAGCGGCAGTTCTGCGAGCGCCTCGACTACGACCTGATGTTCCGCTTCTTCCTGGACATGGGCATGACCGAGGAAAGCTTCGATGCCTCGACCTTCTCGAAGAACAAGGAGCGGCTGATCAGGGCGGATGTCGCGCGCCTCTTCTTTGAGGGCGTGGTCCGCCAGGCTAAGGAGGCGAAGCTGATCTCGGCCGAGCACTTCACGGTCGACGGCACGCTGATCGAGGCGTGGGCGTCGATGAAGAGCTTCAAGAAGAAGGGCGCGAAGGATAACGAGCCGCCAGACGATCCGGGGAACCCAACCATCGATTTCCACGGCGAGAAGCGCGCCAACGCCACGCACGAATCGTCTACCGACCCGGATGCGCGGCTTGCCCGGAAGGGCGCAGGCAAGGAGGCGAAGCTGGCGCTGTCGGGCCACGTGCTGATGGAGAACCGGAACGGCCTCTGCATCGACATCTCGATCTCGCACGCTGACGGAACTGCCGAACGCCGCGAGGCGCTGCGCATGCTGCAGCGTCAGAAGAGAAAAGGCTTCTCGCCAGCTACGCTGGGCGCCGACAAGGGCTACGACACCGCCGACTTCGTGCACGACGTCTTTGTCGAAGGTGTCGTTCCGCACGTCGCCCGAAAGCGAAAGCACTCGAACGTCGACGCGCGGCAAGCGCGCCAGATTGGGTACCGCCACAGTCAGAGATGCAGGAAGAAGGTCGAGGAGATCTTCGGCTGGATGAAGACCGTAGGTGGGCTGAGGAAGACCCGCTACCGAGGCGTCGAACGAACCCAGCTCTGCGCCTACTTCACAGGCGCAGCGTACAACCTGCTGCGTCTCTCGCGGCTGCTCGGGAGCGCGGCGTGAGCGCCGATCCGTGCTGCGCGCCAATGAGCGCCGCCGTGGAGGCATCGCATTCGTACGGCGCGAGGCTCGGACCGATTTACGAGCGTGCGGGACGGCGAAATCCATGCGCTCGACCTCTCGTTACCCAGGCACCACCACGGGCCCAGGCAGCGACTCGCGCCCAAAAACAGAGTTCTTCAGCAACCTGCTAGGCCCCTAACGCTTGTTCGACGGAATTCTCCATACCCGCGAACGAGAGCCGACGCACTACGCCGAGGCGGATGAACGAAAAAACTTCTCACGGCCACAAAAAGATATCCGCAGCAGGCTTCCTAGCCTTGAGTGTGAACCAAGGGCTCGTAGTCGCATTCTCGATGATTTGCATTTGCCAGTTGAGTAGGGCCTTCAGTCGCTTTCCCTGTATGGAACGCCAGCGCTGGGGAGGATCCGTAGCACCGGACACGGCCTTCTCCCACGGGTCCTGAAAGAGCTCACCGAGCGCGAACTCGATTGCCGACATTGGCGTCGGAAACACGTTGGGATGCCTGGGGACCGGAAATCCGTGATCCACAGACGCGAATGTGTGGAAGAAGCAGCCCGGAGCGTTCGCGTCTCCAAGCTCCATCTTCCAGCAGGTTATGGGGATGACGACCCCCTCGTCGAAGACGGAGATCACGGTCGATGCAAGACCGTTAAAACCGATGAGGAGCTCTTCCTTCGCCTTCTTCCCCGGCCGTTTAGGATCCTTCACCTTGTACTTCGCTGCCTTGATCTCCCATATCCCGGAAACCTCCGCGAAGATCCGGCGATTTGAAGATTTGTTCGCCGGCTCGAACTCCCCCTCGCTTAAGCGCGTCCGAAGCGGTCGCTCCCTGGGAATCTCCAATGCCAAGGTACCTCCCTTCTGCGTGACAAGGCCTTGGATTTCACCTGCCAGCTCCTCGAGTTGGAACGACGTCGGGTCGAGAAAGCTGTCGGACAAGTTCCGCAGTGCTTCTATCTCCGAAAGTAGCTCAGCTGGACGAAAGAGAAGGTTCGCCATGGTCACTTCTCTCCATCATCGTCGTCATCGAACGCGATTCTCTCGCGATCCAGCGGATGGACTACCGCGGCAAACTCTGCGTCGTCTCGGACGCTGGCAATTGTCGCGTACGCCGTGCCTGCATACGCCGGCCAGAGGTCCGGCACCATACGAACTGCGTCTTCGAGCCTGCAAAGCTCGTCGGCAGGCGAGAGGTCGCGGTCAACGCAAACGACCGGCGATGCGATCTCAAGGCGTTCCAGTTGAGACTCTGCCCTTTCCTCAAGCTTCTGATGAAACGCCTCTGGATCGCGAGCTCCTTCGGCGCGGATGCCCCAGGCGTATTGCTCGACGCCGGCCCGCCACCAGCGAGGTCCCATAAAGCCGCGAAGAATGCCGTCGTAGCGACATGCGTTAAGATCGCCCGCGAGCGCGGACTCGCCACGGAAGACCATACGCAGGGCAGCAGGAGTGATGCGAAGTTGTGCCGCCACCCACTGCTCGGCCCAGAGAAACGTGGGGTACGGCAAGATCGAATGCAGCAACCATCGAAGGAACAGTAACCCATTTGTTCCAGCCGAGAACTCGGAAAGCGGCACCTGGCAGAGTACGACGTCGTCGAGCGCACGCGAGCGCCAAAGAACGCGCCCGTCGAGCCCCAAGAGGCGCTGAAGAGCAGCTTCGACGCCGCCGTGCTCCACGTCCTTCCAAGAGCCGGAGATCGCCCGTACGGCAGCGGCTAGCTCTGTCGAGCGATCGAAGCGGGTTTTGTCGGATTTGTCGAACACCCATTCCAAGTTGTTGAGACGGGCGACCACATGCGCGGCCCGACTAGTAGTATGAAGTCGGCTCGAGATATCGCCGATATGTCCTGTGTGAATTGCGAAGGCGGTGTAATCAGCCCCACCTCCGTTCCGGAAATCCGCGTGCTCGCGCAGGACGGCTGCAAGTGCGAGCCCATTCGATGGCCTAAGGGAGAGCTGTTCGAGCTTCTCTCGTTCCTCCCATTTCTCGATCATGAAATCCATGAGCACCAGATCAGCCCAGTCGAGATCGTCTGCATCGACATCGTTGGGATGCCTCGGACGTGATGACGCACAACCCTGGAGCCCGAGGGCGTGCGACTTCGCGTCCTCGTCATCTACAACTAAGATGCGCGGAAGATTCTCATTGGACATGGCGCTACTTGTCTCCAGGAAACATGAACTTGATAGCGGTGGCAAACCCATTCTCGGGTGCTACGAATGCGATTTCAGCGCCGTAGTCGTCGAGCATCCGTCGTGTAATCGGAAGCCCGAGTCCCATGCCTTGGCCGAGCACCGGATCGACCTCAGATGTAGTGGATTCGAATGGCCTGAACCAAGCTTCAGCGCGAGCGAGGTCAACGCGAACGCCGGAATTCTGAATCAGCACGTGGACCGTACCGTCCGGATCACTACCGGCTGATGCTACTATCCGGCCTTTCAGTCCTGCGGCCTTCACGGCGTTACTTAGCAGATTCGTGAACACGGCCGTCAGCTCAGCTGGGAACATCGGCGGCGATTTCAGGTCGGCACCAATCTGGCTTTCGATACGAATGCCACGCCGCTCAGCAGTATGAGCAAGCAGCCGGCTCGCAACATCGAACCGCTCTGCCAGCCTCTGCCGCGAGCGGCGCCGGCGCGCGTCAGGGGTCACGATGTCGGTCAGATACGATGCCTCGCGCTCGAGACCTCGGCGAAGGTCGCCAATAGCCTGCAGGATCTTCTTGAGCTTCTGGCGTTGGTCCCGCATTAGTTGCGGATCCGACGCAAGCTCGTCGAGTGCGTGTTCCACTGCTTGGCTCGCCCCGAGCAATGCTCGAATCTCGTGAACGAACGCGGACATCTGGGTGCCTACCGACGCGAGGACCCGAAGCAGCGACTGTTCAGAGATCATCTCCTCAGCCGAGTCCGCCTGCGCCCTAATCTCCTCAAGCGCTTGACTGAGCTTCTTAGCAAGCTCCGCGGCCTCATCAGAACGGGATGCGGTCGCGGCAGCAACCCAGTGTGCGCGAGCTGCCGATAGCGCCTCGGTTGCACTATCGAGGCTCGCTTTCAGCGTTATTGGGCCGGTGGGTATGCGCCCCGGCGCTGCCGTCGGATCTTGCATCGCAGGACTGGCTGGGGCTCCGCCTGCGTTTCCGTGGCCTCGCTTGCGAGTCTCGCTACGCGCCTTTCGGTCCGGATAGGACGCTGCAGCTTGAACGCGCGTACACAGGTCGAGACCTGTCCGCACTAAGACAACCAGATCGTCGTATCCGCCCTCCGGAATAAAGCCTTCACGGTTGACCAACATTCTCAGACTAGGCGCATTATCGTGGGTCAGAAACACGCCGCCGAAGTAGTTGTTGTTCGGAAAGCCCATGACAGGCGCGTCTCCGTCGATGGGATCTAGATCATCGAGGTCCCAGTCCTTTAGCGTGTCGAGAGTTCGTGATCGACGCGTGTAGTCAGAGTCCAGACGCAGCCAGTCGTTATGGGGCTCGCCATACGGAAGAACACGGAAACCCTCCATAAATACTCGGATGCCGCTAGTTCGGGTTGCCCAGGTCCGCTTGTCACCCTTGGCAGCGAGTGGCCCAACGCGGAGGAAAATTCGCGCATCGAAAAATGGACCAACATCTGGGGCCGGGTGCACGACCGACGTTCGATATGAAATTGTTCCTGGTCGCTCTCTGAGAGTTCGTTTCGTCGGCGCCACCGCGTACTGGACTGGTTCTCCAACTCGGGACCGGATTTCAATGACCCAAGCGGCGTGCTCCTCCATCAGTTGCCAGTATTCCTCGCCCGCCGCAAATTCTCCCTCAAGCTTGACACTGAACTCCTGTCCACTCGCCTCCGCGCCTCGTACCAGTGGTTCATTGAAAACAAGGGGTTCAGCCACGATGGACTTTCTCAGCTGTTTCGTAAGAAACGGCGGGGGCGCGAATGACTCAACCTCCGCGAAGAAGCGCGCCCGCTCGGCGGGCGTCCATTTCCGCCGAAGTCGAGACAGACGAAGAGCGGTCCCCGTCTTCGCCTTGGGCGAAGCGCCATTTTGCATCACGACCACAGCATCGCTGCCTTCAATCTGATCGAGCGTCTCGAAGAGCTCGATTTTGTCCCAGTCGATACGGGCCTGGACATCCGAGACGGTGCCACCGTTCGCTACGCTAATGCTCTGTACCTCGAGCAAACGGGCCAGCTTGTGCGCGGCCAGACGCCCGATTCCCTTTGCCCCTGTGTACCGCCGCTTGAGGCGCCCCGACAAACGCAGGCCGTCGTCTTTCATTCGCGACGCGACCCGCAAGAAACCTTGCTCGAACTGGTCTGGAGTCATTCCAGACCCATTATCGGTAATTAGAATGACGCCTCTGTCGGGGTCGTTCAGCCGTTGGCCGACCACAATAACCTCGGTCGCATCGGCATCGTAGGAATTCTTGATTAACTCGATGAGGGCAGTCGAGTCGCGCCCAACCAGAAGTTCGCCGAGCTCGCGAAAGAGATGGGTGTCGATTGTGAAGCTGGCCATTTCACAACTCCTCGCCCTTGGGTATCCGTTGACGGGTCAGCTCCGTGAGTGAATTACGCATCAGGTCGATCTTCGCGCGCGATACTCCGATCCCACGGCGAAGGACGAGGTCGTCAGCGATGGCACGGGCCGCCGGCTCGTCGCCGCAGCGCAGGGCTTCGTCCACATGTTGGAACGCTCTGATCGCGTCTAGGGCGATCGGCACCGGTAGCTTACAAAGGGCCGTCAGGTCGAGCTTCAGCACGCCACCTCCATACCTCCGCCCGTTCAACTCCGACCATAGCGCCACGAACGTCGTCGCGAAACCGATCGTCACGACCTCCGGAGGTACGTCACACGCCGCGTTCCACCTTGCGGCATAGAGCGCGTTCGTACAGCGAAAGGTTCCCCGGTTGAGCACCAGCAAGGGAGGCCCTAGACGCGTCGATGTCACGAAGGCATCTGGCCTCTCCGAAAGATCGACCCGATACCACGGCTCGCGCTTGGAACATTTGTAGCGCTTGTCGACCCCCGCCTTCAGTCCATCCTCGATCCATCGCTGAACACCCGGCGCGGGCTCCATTGCCGCGGTCGGACGAACGAGGAACGCCCGGGCCCCCGACTCGGCAGCCGCCTCGTGGTCTTCCGGAGTGAACTCCAGCCCGGCCAGCCACCTTGTTCGAGAGAGAATCGGAACGCGAGCGCTAGCAGGAATACCAATGTCAACCAACTCTTCTTCAGAGCGAATGAAATGACTGTTCGCCCCGGTTACGATTCCAATTTGGGGCGTCGCCAGCTCTCCGAATCTTACCGTTTGCCTCGACGACTCGATCGTTCCCATGACCCGGAGAGCCTCGGCTGCGATTCGCCGCCCGTTTGGCAGGGTCGTGCCCCGAGGCAAGGGGGCATTTCCCTTCAAAACCGCACTCAACTCGTCTGCGGTATCGACCGAGAGCACTTGCAGGGAACCACGGCATCCGAATCCTTCCGCGGCGATCAGGACTACAGGCTCGTCGGTACCATCAAACAGTCGCTGGCGAAGATGAATCAAGCGCACCCGCTCGAAGCGCTGCTCGAGTGCAGCACGGACCGCCATCGCATAGTCAGCTTGGAGGATTGCTTCTGGGACCAACATTCCGAGCCTGCCGCTCGGCTCCAAGAAGGCGAGCGCATGCAAAACGAAATACGCCCAGAGACTTGCCGTTTCGGGGAGTCGGTGTCCGCTTTCCTCGGCTATGCGACGCGCCAATGCTCGTCGCTCATCCTTGAGCCAGTGGTGTCGCACGTAGGGCGGGTTTCCGACGATCGCGTGGAATGGCGCTCCGGGTAGTTCGGCCGGCTGGACAGCGAGAAAGTCCTTGAACACAACATTGGCTTCGACCAAGTCGGAACAATCGTGAACAAATCGAGCGCACGTCTCGTCGATGTCGACTCCAAAGACGTTCCGTCCAGGCTGCCGGCGCCCCATCCCCTTGAGAATGGATGCAGCGGCCTGCATGAATGCGCATCCGCCGAAGCTCGGATCGAGGATATTCCCATTGGCGTCCGCGATAGCCCATTGAGCGATACATACAGCAACATCATCTGGTGTGTAGTAAGCTCCGAGGAACCGCCGTTGCGGAACGGATAGGCCGTTAATCTGCAGCAAACCGGCCTCCTCCGTTTCGCCGAGGGGGCCGCCGTCCTGGAACTGCTCCGAATTCGCGCTTATCGCCAGGTTCCTCGCCATCATCGCCCTCCGAGTTTCTGGTAGCCCGGAAGGGTAAATGCCGTGGCGCTGAGGGATGGGGCGAGCGGCACTTTAGCGTCCCCTTGTCCTCGTTGCCGGCATCGGAATGCTCCCGCGGGTCGGGAGGTGTTCTCGGGGACCCACGCCGCCCTTGGGGCGGGTCCTATCACGATCAGTTAGGTGCGCTCAAGATGGACGTCGTCCTTGTTTGGACGGTTTTCTCAGCATGATTCCAGTTCGGGAGGTTCAGATCGCCCCCCGCGGCCGTCCGGTCTTGTCACAACGGATCACCGGCCGGTGTCCCCATGTCGGAACCAAGAGAAGCCCCACAAGGGCAACCCAGGAGGCGACATGGCGAGCAAAACTCGAATCCCGAAGGCCAAGCTGACCGGACCCTACGGCGCGATGGTCAAATGGATGTCCCGCAGGACGTTCGGCGACGTTCTCGAGCCGGCCGAGGTGGCCTGGCACAACCGGAAGGTGCTGAACTTCACCTTCAACGTCGGCCGCATGGCGTCGAGGTGGGACCAGTGCGACCAAAACCTGAAGTCTTTCGCCCACATGGCGGTGGCCAGCCTGGTCGGCTGCAGGTTCTGCCTGGACCTCGGATACTTCCAGGCCCACAACGAGGGGCTCGACCTGACCAAGGCGCGTGAGGTGCCCATGTGGCGCGAATCCCGCGTCTTCACGCCGCTGGAGCGCGAGGTCATGGAGTACGCCGAGGCGATGACGCACACGCCGCCCACCGTAACCGACGAGATGTCGGCCCGGCTGCTCGAGGAGCTCGGCGCGCCAGCGCTGGTGGAGCTCACCGCGTTCATCGCGCTGGCGAACCTGTACACTCGCACCAACACCGCGCTCGGCGTCGAGTCCCAGGGGTTCGCGAAGGCCTGTGGGCTCCAGCCTCTCGCTATGGCCTCGGCAGCGACATGAAGAACGCCCCCTTCGTCACCCACCGCAGCCTCCTCTTCACCGTCGCCTACGAGATGCTCGGCTCGGCCGCCGACGCCGAGGACGTGGTGCAAGAGGCCTGGCTGCGGTGGGCGGACACCGACCAGGCAGCCGTGCAGGAGCCGCGGGCCTATCTGATCCAGATCGTCACCCGCCAGGCGCTGAACCGGCTACGCACCCTGTCCCGCCGACGCGAGGACTACGTCGGCGATTGGCTGCCCGAACCGGTGCTGACCAGCCCGGACGTGGGCGAGGACCTCGAGCTCGCCGAGAGCATCTCGATGGCGATGCTCACCGTGCTCGAGACGCTCGGCCCGACGGAACGGGCGGTCTTCGTGCTGCGCGAGGTCTTCCAGGCGCCGTACGAGGAGATCGCCGAGGCCATCGGCAAGACGCCGGCAGCGGTGCGGCAGATCGCGCACCGGGCGCGGGATCATGTCGCCGCCCGCCGGCCGCGGCTGCGCGTGGACCACACGGAGCAGCAGGCCGCCGTCGAGAGGTTCCTGGCCGCGATCCGCACGGGCGATGTGCAGGGCCTGCTCGAGGTCCTGGCACCGGACGTCGTGATGGTCACCGACAGCGGTGGTCTGGTGCCGGCCGCGCCGAAGCCGATCGTGGGCGCGGACAAGCTGGCCGCCTTCCTCATCGGCGTGACCGCCAACGCGTCCGGGAGGCACGCGGGCACTGCGGTGTGGATCAACGGCGCACCAGCCGCTCGGATCGACGTCGACGGCGAGGTCGCCGCCGCGCTCAGCCTGACCGTCGAGAACGGCCGGATCACCCGGATCTACACGATGAGGAACCCGCACAAGCTGGCGCGGCTCGACGCGGAGGCCACCCTCGCTCGGTAGCCGCGAGGTCAAGGCGCCCTCCCGAATCGTGGCAACGGGAGCCCGTGCTGCCTGCGGACGGCGGCGTTGCGCGCTTCGGCACGCGAAGCGGCCGCCTGCCGAGAGCTGGCGGCCCCAGGTGAATCACCCTCCTTCGCCGGGCGCAGTTCGGCCCGTCAGCGATCGAGGATCGTCTCGAAGCCGCCGATGATCATCCGCTGCCCGTCGAAGGGCATCGCGCCGAGCTCTTTCATGCGGGGATCGCTCATGACCTTCTCGACTGCCGCGTTCCGAACCGCCTTGTTCGGGTACTCCACCCACGAGAAGACGACGACTTCGTTCGACTTCGCGTGCACGGCGGTCTTGAAATCGTTCACCTTTCCGCTCGGCACGTCGTCTCCCCAGGCCTCCACGACTCGCGTCGCCCCGTGCTCCTTGAAGATCGCCGCAGCCTTCGCCGCATGCTCCCGATAGACCTCCTTCTTGTCGACCGGAACCCCCACCACGAATCCATCCACATACGACATGGCTTCTCCTCCTGGCCTTCGGCCCACCGGCGCGGTGGATCGGTGCCGCCTCCCCGCGGGTGACCAGCGGCGGCCTATGAGTGACGCCCGGGAACGTCGGAAATCATCGGTGTGTGCCGGGCGCCCGGGATCACGATGGCCTGGGGGCTGCGACGCGCCTCCTGATGAACGATGCCCCCCGAGCGGCAACCGCTTCGACTTGCCCGACCGCCGTGGCGCAAGGCTCGGCTTCGAGGCGACCCTGGCAAGATGAGCACAAAGCAAACTGCTTTGACTTGAAGTAAGATCCCGCGACATGAAAATCCTACCCGTGCTCTCACTCCTCGTTGCGATCCTCGCCGCAGGCTGCGGCACGTCCGATTCCGGTCCCGACCAGCAGGACGGAGCTGGCGGTTCCGCAGGATCTGCTGGTTCCGCTGGATCTGCCGGATCCGGTGGAACCGATCGAACCGGAGGTACAGGTGGGAAGGGGGGCGACGGCGGTTCCGACGGTGAGATCCCCACGGAGGCCGAGGTCGTCTGCCGTCTCTGGAAAAATGGGCACGTCGAGAACGAGACGGTCCCATGGGTCGCCGGGGCCGACAAATGCGATCACGGCACGCTGAGCGAGGTTGCGATCGAGAATACGCTGCGGCGGATCAACATGTTCCGCGCGCTCTCCGGGCTGCCGCCCGTGACCGAGAATCGCGACCAGCGCGAGCAACAGCAGGACTGCGCCGTGCTGATGAATGTGAACAACTTTCTCACCCACGAGCCACCGGAGAGCTTTGCTTGCTGGACGCAGGCGGGCGCGAATGGCGCGGGGTCGAGCAACCTCGCTCTGGGCTACGAGACGCCCGGACTCGCGATCCACGGTCTCATGGCCGACGTCGGCGTGGAGAGCCTGGGCCACCGTCGGTGGCTACTGGGCTACTCCCTCGGCAAGGTGGGCATCGGCTTCGCCGGCAAGGCGACCTGCGTCAGCGTCTTCGACAACACGGGGCGGGCCGATCGCGCCTGGACCGCCTTCCCGCCCGCCGGGCCTACGCCGATTGGAATGCTGAGCGATAGGTGGGGAAGTCTCGCCGCGTGGTCGTTCCACCCGAAAGACAAGATCGATGGCGCCCAGGTCTCGATGCAGAAGTTGCCCGACTTGGCCGAGGTCCCGATCGAAAGATCCTGGACCCGGAGTGACGGCGCCCAGATCCCCGACGCCATCGCTTGGCAGCCGCGGCGTCGCTTCGTGGCGGGTGAGACCTATCGGATCACCATCACCCGCCCCTCCAAGGAGGCGGTGACCTACGACGTGGAGCTGGTGGACTGCGACGGCAATTGACGCCCGCCGCAGAAGCGGCTCGGCGCGGAGTCGGCCCTCGTTCGATCGGTTGCTGGTCTATGAGATAGGAGCCTGAAACATGCGAACTCTACCCGTGCTCTCGATCCTCGTTGCGCTGCTCGCCGCAGGCTGCGGCGCGTCCGAATCCGATCCCGATCGGCAGAATGGCACTGGCGGTTCCGCAGGATCCGATGGATCAGGTGGATCAAGTGGAACCGGCGGTTCCGGTGGGACGGGGGGCGGCGGCGGTTCCGGTGGAAGGGGCCCCACGGAGAAAGAGACGGTCTGCCGCCTCTGGAACGAAGGGCACATCCAGAACGAGCGGGAACCTTGGATCGCCGGCGCCGACATCTGCGATCACGGCACGCTGAGCGAAGTGGCGATCGAGGACACGCTGCGGCGGATCAACATGTTCCGCGCCCTCTCCGGGCTGCCGCCGGTGACCGAGAATCTCGAGCAGCGCGAGCAGGAGCAGGCCTGCGCCGTGCTGATGAACGCGAACAGAAGTATCTCCCACTATCCGCCGCAAAGCTGGAACTGCTGGACGGAGGAGGCCGCGTGGGGCGCGGCTTCGAGCAACCTCGCGCTGGGCTTCAAACTGCCCGGCAACGCGATCGACGCCCTGATGGGCGACACCGGCATAGACAGCGTGGGCCACCGGCGGTGGCTGCTGGGCTACTTCCTCGGCAAGGTGGGCATCGGCTTCGCCGGCAAGTCCGCCTGCGTCAGCGTCTTCGACAACACGGGGCAAACCGACCGCGAGTGGACCGCCTACCCGCCCCCCGGGCCTGCGCCGCTGCCCATGGTGCGCGACGTTCAGTGGGGTCCCGTAGCTTGGTCGTTCCACCCGAGAGACAAGATCGCGGGCGCCCAGGTCTCGATGCAGAGGTTGCCCGACTTGGAGGAGGTCGAGGTCGAAAAAACCTCGATCCAGGCTGACGGCGGCGGGATCCCCGACGCCATCGTCTGGAAGCCGCTTCGCGTCGCGGCGGGTGAATCCTATCGGATCACCATCACCCGCCCCTCGAAGGAGCCGCTGACCTACGACGTCGAAGTGGTGGACTGCGACGGTATTTGACGCCCGCCGCAAATAGCGCAGCAACCAGACCCGCGAGTCCTCCACCGATCCGCAAGGCTCGCCTCGCGCCAAAGGGGACGACGTGCCGGAAGCTCGTCTTTCGCCACGTCGCTCAAGAAATTCCGCCGGACCTGTCACAACCGATCCCCGGCCGGTGTCCCCATGTCGAACCCGAGAGAAGCCCCAACTAACGGGGGCAACCCAGGAGGCGACATGGCGAGCAACACCCGAGTCCCCAAGGCCAAGCTGACCGGACCCTACGCCGCGGTGGTGAAGTGGGTGAGCCGCCGGATGTTCGGCAGCGTCCCCGAGCCGCTGGAAGTGGCATGGCACAACCGGAAGGTCTTGAGCTCCACCTTCAAGATGGGCCGCATGGCATCGAAGTGGGACCAGTGCGACAAGAACCTGAAGTCCTTCGCGCACATGGCGGTGGCGAGCCTGGTGGGCTGCGGGTTCTGCCTGGATCTCGGCTACTTCCAGGCGCACAACGAGGGGCTGGACGTGGCGAAGGCGCGGGAGGTGCCCAGGTGGCGCGACTCCCTCGTCTTTTCGCGGCTGGAGCGCGACGTGATGGAGTACGCCGAAGCAATGACGCAGACGCCGCCCACGGTGACGGACGCGCTGTCGGCCCGGCTCTTGGACCAGCTCGGCGCGCCGGCGATGGTGGAGCTCACCGCGTTCATCGCGCTGACGAACCTCTACACCCGCAACAACAACGCGCTCGGACTGGAGTCCCAGGGGTACGCGAAGGCCTGTGGGCTCGAGCCGCTCGCGGTGGCCTCGGCGGCGGCATGAAGAGAGACCCCTTTGTCACGCACCGCAGCCTCCTGTTCACGGTCGCCTACGAGATGCTGGGCTCGGCGGCGGACGCGGAGGACGTGGTGCAGGAGGCCTGGCTGCGGTGGGCGGATACGGACCAGGAAGCCGTGCGGGAGCCCCGGGCGTACTTGATCCGGACGGTCACCCGCCAGGCGCTGAACCGGCTGCGCACACTGTCGCGCCGACGCGAGGACTACGTCGGCGATTGGCTGCCGGAGCCGGTGCTGACGAGCCCCGAGGTGGCGGACGACGTCGAGCTCGCGGAGAGCGTCTCGATGGCGATGCTCACGGTGCTGGAGACGCTCGGCCCGGCCGAGCGGGCGGTCTTCGTGCTGCGCGAGGTCTTCCAGTCGCCGTACGAGGAGATCGCGGAGGCGATCGGCAAGTCACCGGCGGCGGTGCGGCAGATCGCGCATCGGTCGCGGGAGCACGTCGCCGCCCGGCGGCCGCGGATGCGCGTGGACCGGGCGGAGCAGCGGGCGGCGGTGGAGAAGTTCCTCGCGGCGATCGACACGGGCGACGTGCGGAGCCTGCTGGAGGTCCTGGCGCCGGACGTGGTGATGGTCACCGACAGCGGCGGGCTGGTGCCGGCGGCGCGGCGGCCGATCGTGGGCGCGGACAACCTGGTCGCGTTCCTCGGGGGCCTCGTCGCCAAGGCGCCCTCGGATTTCGCCAGCGCCGCGGTGTGGCTCAACGGCGCGCCAGGCGTTCGGTTCGACCTGGGCGGCGAGGTGGCCGCGGCGCTCAGCCTCACCGTCGAGGACGGCCGGATCACCCGGATCTACGCGATCCGAAACCCGTACAAGCTGGCGCGGCTCGGCGAGGAGTCGGCCCTCGCTCGATCGGTTGCTGATTGATGAAGTAGGATCCGGGATCATGCGAACACTCTCCGTGCTCCCGATCCTCGTTGCGCTCCTCGCCGCAGGCTGTGGCGCGTCCAACTCCGATCCCGACAAGCAGGAGGGCGCTGGCAGTTCCGCGGGATCCGCTGGATCGGCTGGATCAGATGGAACCGGCGGAACCGGTGGGATGGGGGGCGACGGCGGTTCCGGTGGAGAGGGCCCGACAGCGGCAGAGACAGTCTGCCGCCTCTGGAACGAAGGACACGTCGAGAACGAAAAGGTCCCGTGGATCGCCGGGGACGACATCTGCGATCACGGCACGCTGAGTGAGGTGGCGATCGAGGACACGCTGCGGCGGATCAACATGTTCCGCGCCCTTTCGGAGCTGCCGCCCGTGACCGAGAATCGCGACCAGCGGGAGCAGGAGCAGGCCTGCGCCGTGCTGATGAACGCGAACAACGCTCTCGACCACGAGCCACCGCCAGATTGGGCTTGTTGGTCGGAGCAGGGTGCGGTGGGCGCGGGCTCGAGCAACCTCTCGCTGGGCTACCCGACGCCCGGCGACGCGATCGACGGCCAAATGGCCGACGTCAGCGTCCCCGACAGCGTGGGACACCGCCGGTGGCTGCTGGGCTACGTCCTCGGCAAGGTGGGCATCGGCTCTGCCGGCAGGGCGACCTGCGTCAGCGTCTTCGACGACATGGGACGGACCGACCGCTCCTGGACCGCCTACCCGCCCGCCGGGCCTGCGCCGATCGCCATGGTGACCAAACTGCGTCCGGTCGCGTGGTCATTCCACCCGAAAGACGGGATCAAGGGCGCCGAGGTCTCGATGCAGAGGTTGCCCGGCGGGGAGGAGGTGGCGATCGAGAGCTGGATCCCAAAGTCAGGCATCAAGATCCCCGACGCCATCATCTGGCAGCCGCCGCCCGTCCAGGCGGGCGAGTCCTACCGGATCAGCATTACCCGCCCCTCGAAGGAAACGGTGACCTACGACGTGGAGCTCGTGGACTGCGCCCCCGGCACCTGACGCCGCCGCACGGGGAGTTGGCCGCAGCCGGAATGACAAGGCATGCGAGCGCGGCTCGACGCTGAGGCGGCCCTCGCCCGGTAGGGAACCCGAAAGGCCGCGCTGGTGTCTTTCCCTGTGAATCCCTTCTCAGGAGAACACCATGCTTCGTCCCCTTCCGCTCCTCGCCGCCGCCGCCCTGCTCCTGACCTCGTTCTCCGCCGCCGCTGCCACAGCGAGCGAGGGGCCCGCCGCCCCGCGCTACGACGACGCGGACGCCCTGAAGGGGCAGAAGACGGGTAAGGGCGTCTTCCTTGTGAACATCGGCGAGGCACAGAAGCTGGCCCGCTACCTGAAGGTGATCCACGGGAGCCACCAGGGGATGGCGGAGCAGAAGGTGACGCCCGACTTCGTGGTCGTCTTCGTCGGCCCCGGCGTGCAGTTCCTCACCACCACTCCCTCGGCGGAGGTCGCCGGATCGCCTGCGCTGAAGGACGTCGCCAACACGGTCGAGGCGCTCCGGGCCGCTGGGATCCGGATGGAGATCTGCTCGGTGGCCACAGCGGCGATGGGCGTGGACAACGCGAAGGTCCTGCCGGGGATCAAGGTGGTCCGCGACGGCTTCGTCTCCGCGATCGGCTACCAGGCACAGGGCTACGGGCTCGTTCCCGTGAATTGACGGTCGGATGCCCGCGCTGCCGCGGGCCCTCCTCTCCGTTGGGCGCGCGAAGGGTGAGCACGATTCGAAACCGTGGGTTTAGATTTGTGCGTCGCAACGCCCGCGCATTCGGCGGCTCGAGCTCGAGCCGCTGCGGTTGCGATCCTCGGCTGGTCCCGCCTCCGACGAGCACCGAGCCTAAGGGCTGGCCGTTGGCTGCCAAGGCCTCCGCCGCCGCGTCCACGCAGCGGCGAAGGAACTCCGTTTCTGCCTCGGTGAACGCCGGTGGCTACTGGAGCCCGCGCTCCTTGCGGACGGCGACGTTGCGGGCCTCGGCACGCTTCAGCGCAGGGCGCTCGTTCAAGCGGGCGACGTAGGACTCGAAGATCGGCTCGGGAGCGAGCAGCCCGAACCCGAGCATGTAGCGGATCGTGCCGCCGAAAATCACGTCGGCCATCGAGAAGCGGTCGCCGAGAATGTACGAGCGATCGCGCAGGGCGCTCCGCACCGCCTCGAGCATCGCGTCGTGGTTGCCCCACCCTGCCGCTCCCTCGTTGAAGCTCCAGCCTTCCCGCTTCGCCATCGAGCCCGGCTCGACTACCGAGGGCGCAAAGAGCGACCAGCGCAGGTACGTGGCCCGCGCCGGATCGTCGGTGCGCGGCGCGAGCTCCCCCAGCGAATAGCGGTCGGCGAGGTAGAGGCCGATCGCCGCCGACTCCGTGACCACGGCTCCTCCATCGACGAGGATGGGGAGCTTGCCCATGGAGTTCAGCGCGAGGATCTCCGGGGCCTTCTGCCCGCCGGCCTTAGCGTCGACGAAGTGGAGCTCGTACGGGGCGCCGACCTCCTCGAGCATCCAGACGACGTTCGCGGCGCGGGTGTAGGGGTGGTGGTAGAGGACGATGGACATCGACGACTCCTTGCGAGTGGTTCGGCGCCGGATGATTCCCCGATCGGTCCGGTAGGGGAACTCCGAAGTTCGCCGAAGTTCTCCTGGGATCGACGAGGGTCGTCGAACTCTCGACCAACGCACATGCAATCGCCCGGCAGGGCTCCTCCCCCACGCCTACACTGCCCGCCAACCATCCGTTCGCGTGAGGAGAGTGCGATGCCGGGGAAGAAGAAGGTCTGCGTCGTGGTCGGAGTGGGGCCTGGCAACGGTGCGGCGCTCGCGCATCGTTTCGCCAAGGATGGCTACGCCGTCGCCCTCCTCGCCCGCTCGAGCGCCACGTCGTCGAAGCTCGCGAGCGAGCTGCCCGATGCACGTGCGTTCGCGTGTGACGTGAGCGACGCCGGCTCGGTCGCGCGCGCGTTCGCCTCGATCCGCGACGAGATGGGGGAGGTGGACGTCGTGGCGTACAACGCGGGATCGGGCGTTTTCGGCACGCTCGACGACGTGACCGGCGCCGACTTCGAGGCCTCGTGGCGGGTGAATTCGCTCGGGCTCCTCCTGGTCGCGAAGGAGGTCGCGCCCGCCATGAAGGCGGCGAAGTCGGGCGCGATCATCGTGACCGGAGCGACCGCGTCGCGTCGGGGCGTGGCGCGGACGACCGCGTTCGCCCCCGCGAAGGCAGCGCAGAGGAGCCTCTGCGAGTCACTCGCCCGACAGCTCGGGCCACACGGGATCCACGTCGGGCTGATCATCGTCGACGGCGTGGTCGACATGCCGCGAACCCGCGAGTGGATGAAGGACAAACCGGACGAGTTCTTCATCCAGCCGAGTGGCGTCGCCGAGCTCGCGTCTTTCCTCGTGCGTCAGGACAGGTCCGCGTGGACCTTCGAGGCGGAGGCGCGCCCCTTCGGCGAGTCCTGGTAGGCGCCGGGAGATAGGGCCCCGCCAGCGTGGGCCAGGAGGCGCCCGGGAACCTCCCGGGGCGGGACGGTGTCAAAGGTGACGAGCCGCCCTACCCCGAGGAGAGCAACAGGATGCCGCGCCCCGATCGCTTGGAGAATCCCGCACACGTTGTCTTCCGAGTCTTCACGAGCTCGATCTTCCTCGTCGCCGGCATCCAGCATTTGGCGGCACCGGGCGAGGTGGCGGCGCGTCTCGTCGAGGCGCCGCTCGGGCACCTGGCCACCGCGGTCGCGCCTGCGGAGACACTGGTGCTGGGGATTGGCGCGGTCCTCGTCGCCGCCGGCCTAGCCTTGCTCCTCGGTTTGCTCACCCGGGTGTCGGCGATTGTCCTGGCCGCCTGCCTGATCCCGATCACGATCTCGGTGCAGGTGGGCTCCGCCGCGACGCTCGGCCCTCTTTTCAAGAACGTCGCGATCTTTGGAGCGCTCGTGCGCCTCGCCGTCTCGGGAGGCGGAGCCTGGAGCCTCGACGCGCTCCTGTCCCGCCGCATCCCCGCGGAAGGGATGGTCCCCGACCGAGCGAGGGGCGCTCAGGCGCGCTGATAGGTGCCGACCAGCCGGTTCATGCCCACGACCTTGGGCTCGATTCGCTGGAGGAGCTCCCAGAGCGTAAGGCCCGGCTCGATCGGCGCGTCGTCGTTCAGCGCGAGGATCCAGAAGTAGTACTGGTGCTTGCCGTGCCCGTTGGGAGGCATCGGGCCGCCGTAGCCGACCTTGCCGAAGTCGTTGCGCCCGTTCGTGTGCTCGTTCGTTCCCTCGGGCAGGCTCCGGACGGTCCCGGGGACGTTGTAGTGCACCCAGTGCACGAAACCGTAGGTGCCAGCATTCGACACAACTGGCGCGTCGGGATCGTGGCAGAACATAACGAAGGCGCGGGTGCCGTCCGGCACGTGGTCCCAGGACAGGGCCGGAGAGACGTCGGCACCCTCACCCGTGTGCTTCGAGGGGATGGCAGCGCCGTCGCCGAACGACGAGCTGTGCAGCAGCATCTTGGACAGAGCAAATCCCACGGTCGCCTCTCGGAGATGGGTCGAGAGCGAAGGCTAGATCCCTTTGGCAGCTTCGGCTCGAATGAGCCCCGAAGAGATGTTCGATCGGGCTCTCATCCACCTCGTCGACACGAAGCCGCCCTGCCGCCGACGGTCGAAAACCGAGAGGCCTGCCACCGGATCGCCGATGATTCTCCGGCACGGGCGGCGTCCAAGGTTGGCAACGAGCCGAGCCGAAAAGCTCAAGGGGAGGGCGGTTTCAAGCGGTGAACGCACCACGAGGTGCGTCTGTGGCACCCTCCGTCTGAGAGGTGCCGAGGAATGTGGGCTCGTAGCAAGGCAAGTCGGCTGACCATCGACGATCACCTAGAGCTCCAGCGCCGGTTCCGGAGTGGAGATTCGCTCGCTGTCCGGCGGCGGCGGTCGGATGCTCGGCGAAATCGGTCCAGCGCCTACTCCGCAAGACGGGCGGCTTGGCCCCTCGCGCCCCACGCGTTCGGAGGCAAGGCCCTCCGTGGTCGAACGCGCGGAGGTCTCCCGCGGCATCCAAGCCGGCGAGTCGTTCAGGAAGATTGCCACGAGGATCGGGCGCGCGCCCTCGACGGTATCGCGCGAGGTCCGGGCGGCTGGAGGGCGTGAGGCGTACCGGGCGCACCTAGCCGAGAAAGGGGCGCGCCAGCGTGCCCGTCGGCCCAAGCCCTTCAAGCTCGTGGAAAACGCCCTGCTTCGCCAGGCGGTGGAGGACGGCCTGCGCCAGCGGTGGTCGCCGCAGCAAATTGCTGCGATGCTGAAGGTCGACCACCCCAAGGCCCCCGAGCTTCGCGTGTCACACGAGACCATCTACATCTCCCTTTTCGTGCAGGCCCGCGGGGCTCTCCGGAATGAACTCGCCACGTGCCTTCGGACAGGACGAACCCGGCGGCACCCGGGCAAGCGCACCGACCTCAAGGGCAAAATCAGCGACATGGTGATGATCAGCGAACGACCGGCAGAAGCCGATGACCGCGCGGTGCCTGGGCACTGGGAAGGCGACCTGATCATAGGGAAGGACAGCAAATCGGCGATCGGTACGTTGGTCGAGCGCAAGAGCCGATTCGTAGTGCTGTTCCCCTTGCCGAACGGGAGGACCGCGGAGGAGGTCCGCAAGGCGCTCGTCGCCGAGGTTCGGCGCCTCCCAGAGTGCCTCCGGCGCTCGATCACGTGGGACCAGGGGAAGGAGATGGCTCAGCACGCTCGCTTCTCCGTCGAGACCAACGTCTCCGTCTACTTCTGCGACCCGCACAGCCCCTGGCAGCGGGGCAGCAACGAAAACACCAACGGGCTACTCCGCCAGTACTTCCCCAAGGGCAAGGACCTCAGTACGTACACCCGACGAGAACTCAATACGGTGGCAGCTCAACTAAACGGACGCCCAAGACAGACGCTCGACTGGAGGACGCCGGGTGAGGTATTCAGCACATTCGTTGCGTCGATCGCTTGAGACCGCCGCCAAATCGCGAGACCAACGACGGGCTCGCCACGTACGGAGTTTCTATGGAGACCTCCAAGGCGGGTCACGTCTTCTGGACCAGCGGCTGGCGCCTCTTGGAGCGATCGCCTTCCGGCGACATGAGGTGGACCGACAGCGTCGGCGGCGGCCTGGTCATGCTTCCCACCGAGGAGCTGCTCCTCCTCGGCTGCCAAGGCCAGACGTTGATCCTCTCGCGCTGAGCCTGCAGAGGCCTTCTTCATCGGGGGCGCCTGGCGATCGCGACCATTCCCGTGCGCCGCGACGAGACGTGGCGGGAGACCGAAGCCTCCCATGCTATGGCGCGGGCTGGTGCGGTGCCTCACCGTAGAAGTCGAGTCCCCAGCAATCGAGCTTCCCGTCGGTTCGCACGCCGCAGCTATGAAGAACTCCCGCGCTCACCCGGGCAAAGGTCGAATTCGGCGGCGGGGTCCCGCCCCTGGAATCGCCCCAGCACGCTGCCGTCCCGTCCAAGCGGACACCGCACGCATGTCTGTCTCCTGCGTCGATGAACACGTATGACCCGGCGGGTACATCGGTAGTGGTCAGCGCGCCCTCACACTCGATTTCGCCAGCAAGGTCGAGCCCGCAGGCGAAATCCAAACCGAGTGCGATTTGCTGGTACAAACCTGTCATTTGCCATGGAGAGCTTCCCCAACAGGTCGCCGCGCCGGTCGAATCCAGGGCGCAGACATTAGGCCCCCTGGAGCTCACTTGCGTGAACGCGCCGGCAGGCGCCGACGTCAGGCCGGCCTCGCCCCAGCAGAGGAGGCCACCATCGTTGGCGTCGATTCCACAGGAGACGTTGGTGCCCATGGAGACCGAGGCGAAGGGCCCCGGGAACGGGGCAGTCGGAGCCAAGCCAATTTGATTGTCGCCCCAGCAGATGATCGAGCCATCGGACTTGACGCCACAGCCGTTGGCGTAGGACAGGCCCACTTCCTTGTAGGAACCCGCCGGAGGCTGGAGGAGTCCGCTCAGGTCCGAGCCGAAGCAAACGAGCGCGCCGCCCGTCTGGACTCCGCAGGAGTATCCCGCGCCCGCGACGACGTCTTTGAATCCAGGCACGACCACCCGCCGGGGACTCGTGGAGCCGTACGCTCGCGAATCGACGGTGGTGAGAAGGCGGTAGTATCGCCCCTGATCGACCGGAGCATCGAGGACTTGAAAGTATGAACCGGTCGCCCCGGGAATGTCGACGTAACCGCCGTCGGCATCGGCGACCGAACGCTGCCATTGGAAGGCCGCGACCCCCGCCCCCCCTCGCCTGCCCGTGACGGGGTCAGAAACGGTGGGCTGGGCGTAGTCGTAGAGAGCCCGCACCCGGTAGGTGGCCGAGGGAGGCGCAGACGATGTCGCCGAAAACCCGAGCTGTACGAACGAAAGGATCGGGTCGACCTCCACGGTGGAATCGACGGTGACGGTTCCGCCGGGAGCGCCGGCGTCCACGTGGCTCAACTCGGTTCCAACCGACTCCCAGCCGGCTCCATCCCGTTCGATCTCGAAGTCGATCACCGTCGCTAGGCCCCGGGCGCCGGTTCCTGAGGCACTTCGTGCCGAATCTCCGGAAGCGTAGACGGACTCGATCGCATATTCATGGTACGTGCCCCGCGGTTCGAATGAACTCCAGCTCAGCTCGACCCCGTCGGTGCGCGTGCCCTCCGTGGCACTGACTGAGTACACGTACCCGGGTCCGAACGTGGCGGAGGTATCGTCGAATACTTGAGTCGAGCTCGAAACGGTTTCGATCGCGATACCGTCTCGTATCACTCGGTAGCCCTCGAGCACCAGCGGAGCCCGAGCCCCAATTGCTTCCTGAGAGTAGGCGACGGATCCGTCGTCCATCGGCATCTCGACGCGGTAGGCGCCAGGATTCGAGCTCGGATCCGGGACGCTCCAGGTGAGAAGGACGCCCTCCGGCCGCTCGTACGTCAAAGACGTGATCCTCGGCGGGCTGACGACCCGAGGCACACTTCTGTCGGCGAAGGCGCGTGCGGAAGGCCCGAGCGAAGCGAGCGGCGCGCCGGTTCGAAAGAGATTGAACCCTGTTGGCTGCGGCGCCGCCGTGCGGCCCGTCACCTCCGGGGAGAACGGCGTGGTCATGAGCCCGTCTTGCAGGTACTCAGCGAGGATCTTGAACTGAAAAGCGCGTCCGGGTACCGAGTTCACGACCCAACTCAAGTCGACACCCTCGTCGACCGTTCCGTCCGACGCGGAGAGGGCAACCGACGTTGTCCCCCCGCCGACGGGATGTCCAGGCTTCCCGCTCCATAAGCGAACCAATAGGGCTCGTCGTCGCGATGGATTTGAAGGTCGATGAGAATGGGGTCCGCTGCGCCCGCTTCGATGGAAACCGAGGTGGCGGTCGAACCGTCGGCGTAGGTCGAGACGACCTCGTAATTGTACCGGCGAGACGGTGTGATCACCGGATCGGTCCAGTCGAGCCGCACGTCACGGAGCCGATCCTGCGAGGCCGCGATCGAGGGCGCCTCCACCGTGCCGCGCTCGACGTTGGTATCGACGACGGGCAGCGCGGGGTCGACCAGGATCTCCACGCCATCCCGCAGGACCGCAGTGCGGATCAAGGGCATGCTTCGATTCCCGACCGCCCAAATAGGGGAGCCGTCCTGCCCATCGCTTGCCACGGCGACGACTTCGTAAGTGTGTGCAGTGCCTTGGGCCTTGTCTCCCAAGAACCAGGACAAGGCGACGGAGGTGGCCGAACTGAACGCCGCAAGGTCGGTGGCTGCGATCGCGTTCGGCGCCGTCGCGCCGGCGTCGTCGAACGACCGCGCGGCGGAGGAGACGGCGAGGTCGATCGCCGCCCCGTCCCGATAGACCTCGAAACGCGCGAGGCCAGGGGGGCCGCGGTGACCCGTCGCGAAGGAGATTCGCTCTCCTCCCGACTCGAATACCTCGGTCAACGAGTAGTGCGAGTCGGGTCCCCGGGTCGCCGCCGGCTCCGTCCACGAGAGACGGACGAACGCCTGCTGGTCCAGGCTCGCCTGGAGCGACCCCGTTTCGAGCGTCCCCGGCGCGGCGGTCGTGTCCGTGAAGGACCTCGTAGTCGGGGCGAACGAGATCGCGGTCCCCGCCAACGGAGTCAGCCTGTATTCCGTGATCACCGGTGCTGCGCGAGCGCCCTGCACCGCATTCGACGAGATCGAGCTCCCATCGTCGAGGGCTGCCACGATCTCGTACGTATGAGGCCTGAGCGTTACGAGGGGTACCCCCCACGATAGCTCGACCCCGTGTGCGCTGGTCCCCTGTCCCGCAAGGAAAGGGGTCTCGGACAGCTCCGCGGCGTGTGCGTCGAAGTCATCGAACGTCCTGGTCGACGGATCCAGCCGAGGGCCCGCTTCACCGTCTCGAAGGATCCCGAAGTTGTCGATCCTCGGGGCGGCTCGTCGGCCAGTCACCGCGGCCGCTGAGACGCGACGTCCGTCCGCGAGAACGACGAAAACCGAATAGGAGTGGGTGACGCCGGCACGCGCTTCTGGCGCCTGCCAGGTCAGAGAGACCGCCAGGGGGGACTCAGCCACCGATAGCATCGGCGGATCGATCGTGCCGGGGCTCGCATCCTCGTCGAGGTACGCGAGCTCGACCCCAGAGAGCTCAGCCAGAAGAGCACCATCGCGCACCAGCTCGACCGCGACGACGCCGGGGGAGCCGCGCCTGCCCGTCGCGTCCGTCGACCTCGCGCTCCTTCCGTGATCAAAATGCGCGATCGCGGCGTAGCGATGCTCGGCGCCCGGCGCCACCCGCGCGGCAGGCCACGAAACAAGGACCGCGTCCTCGCGGTTCTCCGTCGCCCCTACCTCTGGTGCGGACGCCGTCCCGGCCTCCGCCTCGACGTCATCGTAGGACTCCGCCGCGCCCGAGAACCGCGCGATCTCCACGCCATCCCGCTCGATCGAGATCGCCCGGGCACCCGTTGGCGCCTTCCACTCGAGGTGAACGGCGTCGGGTCGGTTCTCCGTCGCCACGAGCTCGGTGGGCGCCTTCGCCGGCTCGAGTTCCGCGGGAGACATATCCGATCCGCAGCCCGACGCGGCGAGCACCGCCAGTGCGGCCCACCCATGCGAGAGGAAACTCGGAAGACGCGGCAGCTGAAAGGTCATGGCACGGTCCGTGTTTGGTCGAAAACGGTTCGCACCCTACAGCACGGATCCAATCGGTCAAAGAAATGCCGAAGTTGGCGAGCTCCGCAGTCCGATTCGATCTCGTTCCGTCTTCGTCGTCGCCTAGAGAGCGAGGGGCGACGCCTACCGGCCTTCCGACATCCTCGCCGACCCACTTCTTCCGCTAATCACTCCCGCAACCCGACGTTTGCCTGAATAGATGGCGGTCTCAAGCGGTGAACGCACCACGGCGTGCGTTTGTGGCACTCTTCGCCTGAGAGGTGCCGAGGAATGTGGGCTCGTAGCAAGGCAAGTCGGCTGACCATCGAAGATCACCTGGAGCTCCAGCGCCGGTTCCGTAGCGGAGAATCGCTCGCTGTGGCCGCGGCGGCGGTCGGGTGCTCCGTGAATTCAGTCCAGCGCCTTCTCCGCTAGATGGGCGGCATCGCGATTCGGGCTCCGATGCGCTCGGAGGCAAGACTCTCGATGGCTGAACGCGAGGAAGTCTCAAGCGGCGAACGCACGGCTTCGGCAGGAGGTCGAGGGCGGCCTGCGCCAGCGGTGGTCGCCGCAGCAAATAGCTGCGAGGCTGAAGGTCGACCACCCCAACGACCCTGAGCTCCGCGTGTCACACGAGACCATCTACAGCTCCCTATTCGTGCAGGCCCGCGGTGCGCTGCGGAAGGAACTCGCTACCTGCCTTCGGACGGGGCGGACCCGGCGGCGACCGGAGAAGCGCACCGACCTCCATGGCAAGACCAACGACATGGTGATGATCAGCGAGCAGCCGGCAGAAGCCGAAGACCGCGCTGTGCCTGGCCACCGGGAAGGCGACCTGATCATCGGGAAGAACGGCAAGTCGGCGATCGGCACGCTGGTCGAGCGCAAGAGCCGATTCGTGGTGTTGCTCCCCCTGCCGAACGGGAGGACCGCTGAGGATGTCCGCAAGGCGCTCGTCGCCGAAGTCCGACGCCTCCCGGAGCACCTCCGGCGCTCGATCACATGGGACCAGGGGAAGGAGATGGCTCAGCACACTCGCTTCTCCGTCGAGACCAACGTCTCCGTCTACTTCTGCGACCCACACAGCCCCTGGCAGCGAGGCAGCAACGAAAACACCAATGGGCTTCTCCGCCAGTACTTCCCCAAGGGCGAGGACCTCAGCGCGTACACCCGACGAGAACTCAATACGGTGGCAGATCAACTAAACGGCCGGCCGAGGCAGACGCTCGACTAGAGGACGCCTGGTGAGGTATTCAGCACATTCGTTGCGTCGACCACTTGAGGCCGCCGAGTGAACGATGGCCAAGAAGGAATCTGCGACCAACAAGGTGACGCCGTTTCTGATGTTCAACGATCAGCTCGAGGCCGCCGTCGAGTTCTATACCGCGACCTTTCCGGGCTCCGAGGTCCGATCGATGTCCCGCGCGTGTGTGGACGGACCCGTCACCTCAGCCGAGTTCATCGTCGGGGGCCAACGCTTCATGGGATTCAACGGCAGACCGCACTTCCGCTTCACCGAAGGGTTCTCGCTTTTCGTCTCGTGCGAGGATCAGCGCGAGGTCGACGAATACTGGGAGAAGATCGTTCGCGCCGGCGGCAAGCCGTCGAAGTGCGGCTGGATCACCGATCCGTTCGGCCTCTCGTGGCAGATCATCCCGAGGCGGTTCGTGGAGCTGGTCGGCGATCCGAATCCCGCGAAGGTCCATGCGGTCGTCACCGCGATGATGAAGATGACGAAGTTCGACGTCGCCGCGCTCGAGGAGGCCTACGCGGCGGCGTAGCGCCGGAACTTCTCCCGACCAGGGCCGGGGACGCGGAACGAACCGCGTCGCCCGGCAGAACGCCTCGGTCAGCTCCTCGAGGTGAACATCCAGTCGATGCCGAAGCGATCCTGGAGCGCGCCGAAGAGCCCGCCCCACGGCGCGTCCCCCAGCGGCTGTACGATGGTGCCCCCCTTCGACAGTCCGTCGAAGCTCCCGCGGGCCTGCGCGGCGTCGTCGAAATCGAGGGCCACGTCGACCGTGCCACCGGGCTGGGCCTTCGCCCCGTCGGGCGCGCCGTCGCTCAGGAAGATGGTGGCATCGCCGACCTGGAGGGCGGCATGCATCACCTGGTTCTTGAGCGCAGCAGGACAGTCGGGCATCGCGTCGCCGAACCGCATGAGCGTGGTCACCTTCGCGCCGAGCGCCTTCTCGTAGAAGGGGATGGCCTCGTCGGCCTTGCCGTTGGCGTTCAGGTACGGGATCGCGGTCTTGATTGCCATTGTGGACTCCCTCCGGAGCTCGAAGCCCCGTACAGTTGGACGCTCGTTGGACTGTCGATGGCGGCCGGAATCATCGGTGAGCCGCTCAAAAAAGCGATCGCCGCCGCGGACGAGCCCCCGAAGACTAGTTTGCCGGATTGACCAGGATTCCACCCATACGGTAGGGCGCGGACGTCTCCGCCAGCACATCGACCAGGAGCTCGCCGTTCGCGCAGCCGAGACGGAGGAGGAACGAGCCGAGTCCGCGATCCTCGACCGTCTTGTACGACCAGCAATCTCCGAAGGTCTTGGCTACGGATTCGAAGAATGGCAGGAGCCCGTCCTTCCAGGTGAACGCTTCTTCGACGAGGGCTTCGGTAGGCGCGGACGTGAGGAGGAGTAGACGCTGGCCAACGGTCTCGACCGCAGCCGCCGGCGTCGTGCTCATCCTCGGAACGACGTCGGTCTCAGGGTCGACCAGCAAGGCGAGGGTCGACACGCCCAGGCTCTGAATCTCCTCCACATCGCCAAGGGATCCTGTGCCGGTCAGGATCACGACGGCGCAGTCGTGCTCCGGCAGCAGGCCGAGGTAGGCGCCGTAGTCGGAGGTCGAGCCGTTGTGCCAGACGACCGTTCCAACCTTCGGCTCCTGGGTGACGATCCAACCCAGGCCGTAGCCGGTCGCGTCCGCGGTCTGGCTCGCAGCCAGCGTGTCGGCCTGGAGCACCGAAGCGTGGCCGAGCCCGTGCGATGCGAAGCGAGCGAGATCCCCCACTGTAGTGAAGAGACCGCCGGCGGGCTCCATGGCGCCCATCCGCCAGGTCCCATTGGCGCGCTCGTAGCCGCCGAAGTGCGACGGCTGGAACCCGGGCGCGAGTCTCTCGCTGGGCACGTCCCAGACCGAATCGCGCATCCCGAGAGGGTCGAGCACGCGCTCCTGTACGAACGAGCGGTAGCTCATGCCGCTGGCTCTCGAGACGACGAGACCTGCCAGCGCCACGCCGATGTTCGAATAGGAACGGCGCGTGCCGGGGTCGAACAGCAGCTCGACTCCGCCGAGCGCAGCCAGCACATCCGCCTCAGTGATCTTCGCGTCCGGCCGCGTCCAATCGAGGCTGTCGTTGCCGTTCCGAGGAAGGCCCGAGGCGTGGCTGATCAAGTGCCGCAGGGTGACGGCGGGCTTGCCGCTCGGCGAGAGTACCGCGGCCACCTCGGGAAGCCAGACGGCAGCTTCGTCGTCGAGGACGAGCTTCCCCTCGTCGGCAAGGGCGAGGAGGGCCGTCGAGGTGACCAGCTTCGTGACCGAGCCGGCCCGGAAGAAGGTGTTCTCGTCCGGCGCCTTGCCAATTTTCGTGCCCTCGCCGAAGCCCGCCCGCCAAACGAGCTCGCCCCCGATGACGACGCCGATCGCCAGGTTCGGGTAGCCCTGGGCGGTCACGAAGCTCTCGACTCGCTGCCGGAGTGCCGCCGCCTGAGCCTCGGTGAACGCGGGCGCCTCCTGCCCGCCCTGACCACCCTGCCCGCCCTGTTCGTCTGTCCCGCCCTGCCCACCCTGCACCAATTCGTTGGGCGCAGTAGTCGCGCAGGCGCTGAGCAGCATCGCAGCGAGAATCGACAGGCGTCGTAGGTTCATGTCCCCTCCCAAGAGGGTGCGGACGATAGCAAACTGCCGCGTGAGCAAAAGCTCGGATTCGAGACGCGCTACCTGCCCCGCCCTTCGGCAACGAAGCGCGCGACTACGGTCGTGATGGGGTCGTCACTCATGCCGGCTCGGATGATGATCTCGTTGTGGCCGAGGCCGTCGAGCTCGACGAACTCCGCATTGGCGTCGCGCTGGGCGAGCTCGCGTAGAGCGCGAAAGCCCTCGCGGCAGATCTCTTCGTCGTCCGTGCTGTCGACGAACAAGATGGGCGGGTGATCGGATCCCAGGTGGTGGATCGTGGAGTGCTCGGCAAGCGCAGCGTCGTCCGGGCCGAAGAGCGTGCTCATCACTTTCACTTGATCCGCCTTGAGGTAACGAAGCGACGCCCGCAGGTCGAAGATCCCATCGACGCTGATGACGCCCGCCACCGTCCCCGGAGCAACGTCGTTCCGCTGGAGAATGCGCGGGTCCATCGCGAGCAAGGAGGCCAGGTGGCCTCCCGCCGAATGCCCCATGACGAAGATCCGCAGAGGATCGGCGCCGAGCTTTGCAGCGCTTTGCGCGACGAATCGTATGGCGCGCGCGATGTCGTCGAGGGAGTCGTCGCCGCGCTGCACTTGGGGGAATTGCCGGTACCCGACGATGGCGGCTCCGATCCCCCGGTGCGCAAGGGCGGCTCCGACGTTGCCGTACGTGCCGAGCACCGGCTGGAGCCACCGCCGATCCTGCGCCGACCAGTATCCGCCGTGGACGAATACCACCATGGGGAACGGCTTCGTTTCACGCGGCAGGTACAGGTCGAGCTGCTGCTTCGGGTCGGAGCTCGCCGAGACGTAGGGCACATCCAGGCGCACGTCGAGATCGTCCAGCTTGCCGTGGAAGTTCCTTCGCGCGGGCCAGAAGTAGAGTCCCGCTGCCAGAAGGACGAGCGCGGCAGCCGCGAGCCACCGCTTTCGGCGACCGGGCCTGGCACTCGTGGCGCCGGTTGTCGGTCGAGCCGGATCGGACTTCGGAGAAACGGCACCTGGATTCGTCATTCGGTCCCCCAATCACCAGAAATCGCTGCGGCGCCGACATGTAGGAAGCGTGGACTCGCTCAGCGAGCGCGAGCCGCCTTCGCACGGCTGCCAATGAATGCCGCCAGGTGCTCGCCGGTCAGCGTCGACCTCGCCGCCACCAGGTCGGCCGGCGTGCCTTCGAACACGATCCGCCCGCCGTCGTGGCCCGCGCCCGGGCCGAGGTCGATGAGCCAGTCGGCGTGCGCCATCACCGACTGGTGGTGCTCGATCACGATGACCGACTTCCCCGAGTCGACCAGCCGATCCAGCAGCCCGAGCAGCTGCTCGAGGTCGGCCAGGTGCAGCCCGGTGGTCGGCTCGTCGAGCACGTAGACGCCGCCATCGGCGCCCATGTGCGTCGCGAGCTTGAGACGCTGCCGCTCGCCGCCCGACAGCGTCGTGAGCGGCTGGCCGAGCCGCACGTAGCCGAGGCCCACGTCGGCCATGCGCTGCAGGATGGCGTGCGCGGCTGGCGTACGCGCCTCGCCGGCGCCGAAGAAGCGGACCGCGTCGTCGACCGACAGGTCGAGCACCTCGGCGATGTTGAGCCCGCCGAATCGGTAGTCGAGGACCGAAGCCTGGAACCTCCGGCCCTCGCACTCCTCGCAGACCGTTGTGACGCCGGCCATCATCCCGAGGTCGGTGTAGATCACGCCGGCGCCGTTGCAGGTCGGGCACGCGCCCTCGGAGTTGGCGCTGAACAAGGCGGGCTTCACGCCGTTGGCCTTCGCGAACGCTTTGCGGATCGGCTCGAGCAGATCGGTGTAGGTCGCCGGGTTGCTCCGCCGCGAGCCACGGATCGGGGACTGGTCGACCGTCACCACCCCTTCCCTGCCGCTCACCGAGCCGTGGATCAGCGAGCTCTTTCCCGACCCGGCCACGCCTGTGACCACGACCAGCACGCCGAGTGGGATTTCGACGTCGACGTTCTGCAGGTTGTGGGTGCTGGCACCGCGCACCTTCAGCACACCCGACGGCTTCCGCACCTTCGACTTCAGGCTGGCCCGATCGCTCAGGTGACGCCCCGTGAGCGTGCCGCTTTCCCGCAGCCCATCGACGGTGCCCGTGAAGACCACCTCGCCGCCGGCGGTTCCGGCGCCCGGTCCGAGGTCGACGACGTGGTCGGCGATCGCGATCATCTCCGGCTTGTGCTCGACGACAAGGACGGTGTTGCCCTTGTCGCGCAGGCGCAGCAGCAGCTCGTTCATGCGCTGGATGTCGTGGGGATGCAGCCCGACCGTCGGCTCGTCGAAGACGTAGGTCACGTCGGTGAGCGACGACCCGAGGTGGCCGATCATTTTCGTGCGCTGGGCCTCACCTCCCGACAGCGTACCGGAAGGCCGGTCGAGGCTGAGGTAGCCCAGGCCGATCTCCACGAACGAATCGAGCGTCTCCCGAAGCGCCGCCAGCAGCGGCGCGACGGAGGGCTCGTCGAGGCCGCGCAGCCACTCGGCCAGATCGTTGATCTGCATTGCGCAGGCGTCCGCGATGTTGATCCCCTGGATCTTGGAGGACCGGGCGGCCTCGTTGAGCCGGGTGCCGGCGCAGTCGGGACAGGTGGTGAAGGTCACCGCCCGCTCGACGAACGCGCGGATATGCGGCTGCATCGCGTCGACGTCCTTGGCCAGGTAGGACTTCTGGATCCGCGGGATCAACCCCTCGTAGGTGAGGTTGATGTTGTCGACCTTGATCTTGGTCGGCTCCTTGTGGAGCAGATCGTGGACCTCTCTCTTGGTGTACTTGCGGATCGGCTTGTCAGGGTCGAAGAACCCGCATCCGCGATAGATGCGCCCGTACCAGCCATCCATGCTGTAGCCGGGGACGGTGAGCGCACCCTCGTTGAGCGACTTGCCGTCGTCGTAGAGCTGGGACAGGTCGAAGTCGGTGACCGATCCCATGCCCTCGCATCGCGGGCACATGCCGCCGGCCTGGGTGAAGGTGCGCTTCTCCGTCTTCTTGCCCGATCCCTTCTCGACGGTGATCGCCCCGGCCCCGTGCACCGTCGGGACGTTGAAGGAGAAGGCGTTGGACGGGCCGATGTGCGGCTTGCCGAGGCGGCTCCACAGCACCCGCAGCATCGCGTTGGCGTCCGTGGCGGTGCCGAACGTCGAGCGGGAGCTGGCGCCCATCCGCTCCTGGTCGACGATGATCGCGGTGGTCAGCCCTTCCAGCATGTCGACCTCGGGCCGCGCCTGGGTCGGCATGAAGCCCTGCACGAACGCGCTGTAGGTCTCGTTGATCAGCCGCTGCGACTCGGCGGCGATCGTGCCGAACACCAGCGACGACTTGCCCGATCCCGAGACACCGGTGAACACGGTCAGCCGCCGCTTGGGGATCTCGACGCTGACGTCCTTGAGGTTGTTCTCGCGGGCGCCCTGGACGCGGATCAGGTCGTGGCTGTCCGCGGGGTGCTGCGTGGAGGAGGCCTTGCCCTTAGAAGATGAACGCACCGGACGGATATTTCCCAACGATCCTTTGACCGTCAACCCATGGAGGCGGCCGAGACCTCGAAACTCGCGGCGGGGCGACGCCGCCTACAGCACCAATCCCACGACGGCCGAGTTGATCGGGCAGACGGACGGAGTGACCATGCTCCAGTCGCTGAAGGCCGACGACGAGATCTGGGTGAGGTACTGAGATGAGGTGCTTGTCCGCCATCTGCTTGGCGCTGTGCCTCGCAGCCTGTGCCGGGTGCGGCGGAGAGCCACTCGACGGAAGCGGTGGTGGACCACCGGATCCGGTTTGCGAAGCCGTTCCCGTGACGGAGTGCCCGGAGCCTGGCCCTGGCTACGCCGACGTGCAGCCAATTTTCCAAGCGCGATGCGTCGTCTGTCACTCCGGAAAGCCCGGTGGAGGGTGGCCGCTCGACGACTACCTTCACGTGGCGATGTGGTGGGACTCCATCCGAGACGAGCTCCTCTCGTGCTCGATGCCGCCGCGAGGCTCGCGCGTTACGCTCAGGGACGAGGAACGCGAGCGGATCCTCCTCTGGATCCGCTGCGGCTTTCCCGAGTGATCGGTTCGCCTTCCTTCGAACACGATCCGCTCGCCGCCGTGGCCCGCGCCCGGAACTAGGTGCCGCAGGTTTCCAGGGCGATCCGAATCGCGCGCTCGACCGGCGACGCATTCCCGTCGGTCCGCATCGGGTCCAACGGAACGCGGGGCAACAACGCCGGTTGAGCGAGGAACCGAGGCACGCGACCGCGATGAGGCTGCGCGGAGTGGACGAGAAAGGGATGGCATAGGTACACCGTACCGGCAGCACCCGTCGCGAGGGTCTCGGGGCGACTCGACGACTCCGAGAACCCCGTGCTTGCGAGCTCGGCGATCGTCATGCCGTCCCGTCCGTTTGGGGCGAGCCGCCGTGCGATGTCGAAGTGCGAGCCGACACGAATGCGGGTCGGGGCGTCGCTCTCGCCAACGTCGGAGAACAGGAAGAGCATGAGGAGCGCGCGCCCCTTCGAGGCGACGTTAACGCGCCACTTCAGGAAGTCGGGCTCGTCCTCCCACCCGAAGCTCGCGTCGATATGCCAGCCGCAGTCGCCCGGATCGTCTGGCGACGGGAAGCGGATCGGGAACGATCCGAGGCTGCCCCGAGGTACCCAGCGCTCTGGACCTACGAGCGCGTCGTAGGCGGCGCATAGCGCCGGCGTGTTGGCCGCTTCACGAAAGAGCGGATTCGGAATCTCGCCGATGCGCACGACCGGACGCGTCCACGTGGACGGGGCGTCCTCGGCGCATCCCGCGGCCGACCACAACAGCCGCCGGCAGGTATCAGCGAGGTCACGAGGAAAAGCGTCGTCCACCCGGAGGTAGCCGTCGAGAACGAACTGCTCGACCTGCGCTGCGGATAGTGAGGGATGGCGAGACACCGGGTTTGCTCCTTGTCGTTCCAGCTTAAGCGCGAACGGAGAGCGGGCGTCGCCCATTGGCCCACGTGACTTGACGGTCATATACCTACTGAGGTACATACATAGGCATGGAAACTTCGTTCGCGATCATCGCGGAGCCGAACCGCCGAGCCATCCTCGGCCTGCTGGCGTCGTCCGAGCGGTCCGTCGGCGAGATCGAGCGCCAGCTACAGATGCCTCAAACCTCGGTCTCCAAGCACCTCCGCGTGCTGCGCGAGGCAGGCTTCGTAGAGGCGCGCGTCGATGCCCAGCGGCGCGTCTATCGGATCCGGCCCGAGCCGCTCATGGAGGTCGACGCCTGGCTCGCTCCGTTCCGGCGCTTCTGGGAAGCCCACGTCGATGCCCTCGAACGCCATCTCGATCGGATGGAACAGGCCCCCGGGAAGACCGACGAGTAGCCGTGATGCCGTCGTCCTGGCGCCCCGTCATCCCCCGATGAACCTCCCAAGCGTTGAAGCGTAGAAGGAAACACCTGATGGAATCGACCCTGCAGAAGCCGGCCCTCGGAGCAGCGAAGGCCACCCCCAAAGCCACGACCATCGCGTATTGGATCGCCACCGCGCTCTTCTGTCTGCAGATGGGCTTCACCGCCTACGCCCAGCTGAGCCTGCCGCAGGTGGCGGAGATGTTCACCCACCTCGGCTTCCCCGACTACTTCCGGGAGATGCTCTCGTGGGCCAAGTTCCTCGGCGTGGTCGTGGTGCTCGCGCCGGTGCCTGCGCGGCTGAAGGAATGGGCCTACGCCGGCTTCGCCTTCACCCTCGCCTCGGCGCTCATCGCCCACTTCGCGATGGGCGATGGCGTGGAAGCGTGGATCTGGGCGGCCGGCACCTTCGTTCTCTGGGGGCTCTCGTACTTCTTCTGGCATCGCCGGCAGGCTACGCGCGCGACCGCCTGATCGGAGCCGTACATGAAAACGCCCAACCCGGTGGAATCTGCCTCCGCGCTGATCGACGACAAGATCCAGGCACTCGACGACTGGCGCGGGGAGACGCTCGCGAGGGTGCGCAAAATCATCCACGAGGCGGACCCCGAGATCGTCGAGGAGCTGAAGTGGATGGGGACTCCCGTCTGGTCCCACGGCGGCATCGTCTGCACGGGCGAGACGTACAAGAACGCCGTCAAGATGACGTTTGCCAAGGGAGCTTCGTTGGCGGACCCATCGGGTCTCTTCAACTCCAGCCTCGAAGGGAACGTCAGGCGCGCCATCGACATCCACGAGGGCGACAAGATCGATGATGCGGCCTTGAAGGACCTCATCCGCGCTGCGGTGGCGCTCAATCTGATGAGCAAGAGCAAGCCGAAGGCCCAGCGAGCGAGCCGCAAGCGCGACGAGTAGCTTCATCGCCGTTCAGGGCGGACTCGGAAGTTCTTGTGGTGCGCCGTCTACCCCTTGTGACATGGATCCCCGCCCAGCGGTAGTCGTCCTGGAGGGGTCACGTGAACCGTTGTTTTCGCCATGAGCGAGTCGCAAGGATCTGTCTGTCGGAGCCCACGCCGGAGTACATCGCCGGAAGGCCTTGGCTCCGCGTGTCGACCGCACTGCTCGCCACCATCGTGTTGACGTTCGGCTGCGGAAGCTCCGGCAGCGGTGGAAGCGCTGGCAGCGGTGGAAGCGCTGGCAGCGGTGGAAGCTCCGGTAGCGGTGGCAGCGGTGGTAGCGGTGGTGGAGATGGCGGAGGTGGGGGTGGCGGCGGTTCCGTCGGTGCGCCGGAACGGCTCGTAGCGAGCCAGGACCTCCCCGGCAGCGTAGCGCTCTCCTGGGAGCTTCCGAGCGGCGCCGCGCCTGACCGAATCGTCGTCCTGCGCGACGGCGAGGAGCTCGTAGCGCTCGGCGGCGACGTGAGAAACTTCGACGATGCGTCCGCCTCGCCCGGCTCGCTGGATGCGCTGACGGACGCCGCCGTCGTCTCACGCGCCGACACGATCCACCTCACGTGGAGCGCTCCCGCCCCGCGCGCAGGTGCCGACCACGGGTACGAGATCGTCGCCAACTACGATGTACGAGGGCACGCGAAGTCGGAGCGCGTGCTCGGGCACCGGGCGGCCCCGGCGATCGAGGGCTATCGGGTGGAGCGCGACGGAGCCGAGCTCGCGCGCTTGCCGGAATCCGCCATGCAATATGATGACGACGCCTCAACCCCGGGCAGGGAACCGGACGTCACCATCCTCACGGTGGAGCCATCCGTGGACGCGATCCGCCTGACCTGGGCGGCGTCAGATGCGGCGCCCGGGCCCATCCACCGCTACCGGGTGGAGGCGCTCTCCGCCGCGGTCTCGTCCTCGTCGGAACCGTTGTCCGGAGCGCGCCTGGCGCCGACCATCACCGGATGGTCGCTCTGGCGAGACGGGGCGGTCCTCGCGGACCTCGACGAGACGCAGACCTCGTTCGAAGACCGCACCGCGAACCCCGTGGGGATCGAGCCACCATCGCTCTCCCTCGAAGAGGGGGAAGGCTCGGTCCTCCTGCGTTGGACGCTGGCGCATGCGTCCCCCGTCGCCGCCCATTCCTACGAGATCCGCGGCCAGACCATCCTCGGTGAGCGCACGTCCGAGCCGGCGCACGCACGAAGGAACATCCCTGAGATCACCGGGCATCGCGTCTATCGTGACGGCGTCGCGATCGCGTCGCTGCCCGAGACCGCCACCGACCTCGAGGACACCGAAGCGGCGTCTGGCCGGTTCGATGCGCCCGCTGCGCTGGAGGCGAGCTCCGGAACGACCATCGACGGCGTCGAGCTCCACTGGCAGGCCGCCGTTGCCCATCCGGGCGCGACGCACCAATACCAGGTCGTCGCCATGGCGCTGGAGAGTGTGGCGGCCGAGTCGAACCGAGCCCCGGGAGCTCGGTCGGCACCCTCGCTCCTCGGGTACGAGATCCAGCGGGACGGCGGGGACTGGGTCGACGTCGGAGACGAGACCGCGTTCTTGGACGTCGAGGCGCCGAAGGGGAAGGTCGAAGCGACCTCGATCGCCCAAGCGGACAGAGTGCGGGGCTTCGTCGAGGTCTCGATCGCCAACTCGCCCGCCGTCACCGTGACGCCACCAGCGCCATCGGCGTATCGAGTCCGTGCGTTCGGGGTGACGGTGGCGGGTCCGCCGTCCGCCCCCTCCACCGGAGTGCGCAAGGCGGGCTCCGTGTACCGGACGTTCTGGCAGCGCTCCAGCGGGAACGCGGACGCGGACTACACCGACCTGCCCGGGCTCGAGTTCACGCCGTCTCTCGACCTGGACCCCGCTGCCGGTGAAGCCCGCTATTACCGAGCGCGGTTCGAGGGCGAGGGCCTCGCGGGCTTCTCGCGGCCGGGATGGGCGACCGCCCACAACTTCATCATGGTCAGCGCCACCGCTTCGCATACCTGCGGCCTCCGCGACGACAGCCGCGTGGTCTGCTGGGGTTCCGCGGGCTCCGGCGAAGCTCAGAGCACGTCAGGCTCCGAATCGTTCACCACCGTCAGCACGGGCAACGGCCACACGTGCGGCATCCGCATCGACGGGAAGGTGATCTGCTTTGGCACGAACTTCTTGGGCCAGGCGCCGACGGAGCCCACGGAGGACTCGTTCACGAGCGTGTCCGCGGGCGAACGCCACACCTGCGGCATCCGGGTCGACGGGAAGTTGGTGTGCTGGGGCGACAGTGACTTCGTGCCCAGCGATCCTTCCATCGACTCGTTCATGAGCGTGAGCACGGGCTTGCGCCACACTTGCGCGGTCCGCACCGACGGCCGGGTGTTCTGCTGGGGGAACAACACCAACGGCCAGGCCCCGGCGGAGCCCAGCCAGGATTCCTTCACGAGCGTGAGCACCGGCTTGACCTACACGTGCGCGCTGCGCGTGGACGGCAAGGTCATCTGCTGGGGCGACAACTCCGAAGGGGCGGCGCCTCCGGGGCCCAGCACGGACACGTTTACGAGCCTCGCCGTCGGCCGCTGGCACACCTGCGGCATCCGCACCGACGGAAAGATCGTCTGCTGGGGCGCAGTGCGCAGCGTCGCTCCCACCGCGCCAACCGAGGCCACGTTCGTCAGCATCGCCGCCGGCGAGGCGCACACCTGCGGCGTGCGAACCGACGGAAAGGTGGAGTGCTGGGGGATGAACGTCTGGGGCCAGGCGCCTCCGCGGACGCATTTGGAGCGCTTCGCGAGCGTCGATTTGGGCTCGAGCCACGCCTGCGGCGTGCGCCCAGACGGGAAGGTCGTCTGCTGGGGTCGGAACAACTACGGCGAGGCGCCCCCCACCCCCTCCACCGACACCTTCTCATCGGTCCATTCAGGCGTTTCCCATACGTGCGGCCTTCGCCCGGATGGGAAGGTCGTGTGCTGGGGCAAGGAAGACGAAGGGCGAGCCCCCCGGGGCCAAGCACCGAGACCTTCTCGAGCATCAGCGCGAACGGTGCCCACAACTGCGGCCTGCGGACCGACGGGAAAGTGGTGTGCTGGGGCTGGAACCCCGACGGGCGGGCGCCCGCAGGGCCGAGCGTCGACTCCTTCACGAGCGTCAGCGTGGGCGACGAGCACACCTGTGGCGTCCGCGTAGATGGGAAGGTGCTCTGCTGGGGAAAAAACGACTACGGACAGGCGCCAGCGGGTCCGAGCGCCGACTCCTTCACGAGCGTGAGCGCGGGTTATGGCAAGACCTGCGGCATTCGAGTCGACGGTCACGCGACCTGCTGGGGCAGGGGGACCCGGCAGCAGAGCGCGGATACATTCAAGAGCGTTCATGCCGGCTATGACTTCAACTGTGGCATCCGCACGGATGAAACGTTGAGCTGTTGGGGCGACAATTTCTTTGGCCAGAGTCCCCTGCCTGCCTCCACTCGCTTCTCCACCCTTAGCGTGAACCGGTACGACACCTGCGGCGTCCGCGTCGACGGGCAGCTCTTCTGCTGGGGAAGCAACTTCGATCAGGAGGCGCCGCCTTGGAATGCGCGCAACTGAGCGGGCGCGCCGACCGACACCTCCGTCGACCAACGGGTCACCGTCCCGCTGGTCGACGCTCGGCTCCAAGATTGCGTCTTCAGCTGCCCTCGGAGAACGAGAGGCTTCGGTGCCACACCATGATCATGTCGAGCGCGCGCTTCGAGAACAGCTCCTTGATGTCGGAGGCGTTGCTCGTCAGCTGCACGAATGAGTGGGTGACGTTGGGGACAATCTTGCAGGTCGCGTGTGCCGCCCCCCAGGAGCGAAAGCGCTCGAGGTGCGAGGGAACCACGTTGTAGTCCCGATCGCCGTTCAAGAGGAGGATGGGCTTCGACATGGCCAGAAACTCCTCCTGGAGATGGTCGGTACGATCCATCCAGTTCTTCCAGTAACGGACCGGCGCCCCGTCGAACGAATCCGAAGGGTAGGTCCCGGCTCGGATCTGCGACAGCGCCAACTCGTACTCGTCCGCCCGCGCCCGCAGCGCCGCGACGTCCGCGGCGTACCGTTCCCCGTAGGTCTCCAGGTCGTCGGCGAAAGCGCGGAGCTGCTCCGGCGCGACCTGGTCGATGGGCAGGGAGGCCCCCGCGAGCTGGACTCCCGCGACCACGCCAGGCTCGTCGGCCACCTGGGGGACGAAGTTGGCGCCCTCGCTGTGACCGATCACGGTGATGTCTTTGCCGTCGACCAGCTCATGCAGGTCGGCGACGGTGCGCACCGCGGCGCGCAGGTCCTCGACGAAGTCATCCACGAGGATGTCGTCCAGAAAACCCGGATAATCCCTGTAGGACGTGGGGCAGCGTCCATCGCTGTTCTCCCGGAAGCAGGTCCGCTTGTCGAAGCGGAACACCGCAGCGCCCGCCTTCGCCAGCCCCTCGGCAAGGAGGCGGAACGTGGGGATGTCCTGGCCGTAGTGGTAGCCGAGGTTCGCGCTCGCCGTCTCGTCACGATCGTTCGGGCCCGATCCGTGTGCGAGGACGAAGACGGGAGGGAGGTAGCTGCCCTCGGTTACGGGCAGGACGAGGGTTCCGCGCAGCTCGTATCCGTCCCGGACGAAGGAGAGTTCACGGCTCTCGAGGCCGATCGGCGTCACGTCGCTGCAGGCACCGTCGATCCGCTCCTGGTATCGGGCGCACGGCTCGGGCTCCTGCCCAGGGTCCTCGCCAGGGTCCTCGCCAGGGTCCTCGCCAGGGTCCTCGCCAGGGTCCTCGCCAGGGTCCTCGCCAGGGTCCTCACCAGGGTCCTCACCAGGCTCCTCCCCGGGCTCCTGATCGGTCGGGAGATCGGGCCCGACGGCGGGACTGCCACATCCTACGACGGAGAAAACCAACAAGAAGAGGAGCAATTTGCGCATGCGTGCCTCGTGTCGAGGGTGCCGGCGTGAAGTAGCCGACACCTGGAGTAAATGAGGGATGGGGGCGGCGGCGGGCCGATCAGAGGGCGACGAGGAGCCCCTTGGCGATCGCCTCGGCGACGGCGATCGCGGCGATGACCGCGAGCGCCAGCTTTCCGCCACGGAGGCCGGACGCGGCGCCCAGCCCCGTGACAAGGAGCGCCACGGACCACGCGAATAGGACGAGCGTCCCCAGGTTCGCCGCTGAGTCCGCGCCGCGGCTGGCACCGTGGAGGGCGCCCACCAGGGCGCCGGCTGCGACCAGCGGGATCCGGGCGATCCCGACGAGAGCAAGTGCGTCGACGATCCTGACCTGCCGGGCGAAGAGCCGGGCGGCGGCGACGAACACGAGCGCGGTGAGCGGCCAGCCGAGGGCGAGATCGACGAGCGCGACGGACCACGTAACCGGCGGCTTGGCGAGGTGAATGTCGAGGACGCCGTCGAAGCGTATCTCGAGGAGGCGGGCGACGAGGAGCTGGAGCCCCGCGCCAACCGAGGCCGCACCCAGGGCGACGCCGGTCTCGAGGCGCTCGATCGGGCGAAAGAGCCAGGTCCACACCGAGCCCCTCGGCGCGCGAATCGCCTCGAGGAGCTGCTCGGCTTCGGTGGGATTGATCTGCCCGGCGGCGAGCATCTCCAAGATGCGAAGGCGAGGTGCGTTCACGAATCGATCTCCTCGAGGCGCTTGGCGCCCTCTTTCACGCTCATCGTTCCGGCCGCGATCGCGTCGAGGATCTCGCGGCGCGCGGCGTCCCGGTCGAGGGCGGGAGCCGAGAGCTTCGCGATGATCTCGTTCAGCCGGTTGCGAACCGTCGGGTAGCTCTGCCCGAGATGCTTCCCCATCTCCTTGAGGCTCCCGGAGGATCGGACGAAGGCCAGGACGAAATCGAGGTCGTCCCGGCCGAGGCGCAGCAGCTCAGGAAACTCGAAGCGCCCTTCGAGCTGCATGTCGCAGACCGAACAGGCGAGGCGGGTCGCCACGAGGGGTCCTTCGCAGGCGGGACAGGAAGTGGGCAGGCGGGACATGCGGGCGAATATGGATCATCCGCTCAATAAAGCAAAGCCGCAGCTCAATAAAATTTACCCACAGGTCAAGAAACGACCGCAGGCGCAACGCTCATTCGCGGGAGTAGCGGACCCGTGCTCGCTCGCGGGCCTTGCTGGCGAAGGCGTCGCGGTCGCGCGGCGCCGCCGAGGTGGAGAGCGACTCGAGCAGCCGGTGGGCGCACGCGGTGATCTCGTCCACCGCGCTAGAGAACGCGGCCTCGTTGGCTCGAGACGGCGCCTGGAATCCGCTCAGCTTGCGCACGAACTGCAAGGACGCCGCCCGGATCTCGTCGTCCGTCGCAGGCGGGTCGAAGTTGAAGAGCGTCTTGATGTTGCGGCACATGGGACCTCCCTGAGCCATTCGGTATCACGATCGCCCCCGGCCAGCCGCCCCACGCCGACCAGTCGCTCGGACTGCAGCAGGCCGCACCATGGCCCGCCGCAGTCCGGAGCAAGAGTGCGGCGGCCTTCGTTGCAGGCGCCACGATCATGTTTGACCGTAAGCCTTGGAGACTCGATTCGTTCGAGGTTTGCCCAGACCTGGGCCGCGAACGAGGAGGCGTGTTCGAATGGCCAGGATCCTGTTCGTGGTCACCGGAGCGAGCTACTGGACGCTGAAGGACGGCACCAGGCACCCGACCGGCTACTGGGCGGAAGAGTTTGCGGCCCCCTACAGCACGTTCACCAAAGCCGGCCACTCGATCGTGGTGTCCACCCCCGGCGGTGTCGTGCCGTACGTGGATTTGATGAGCCTGCGACCCTCGATGGCCGGCGGTGAGAAGACGGCGCTGGAATTGGAGGGAGTCATCCGATCGGCCGAGGAGCTGCGACGGCCCATCGACCTGGCGACTGCCCGCCTGGAGGACTACGACGCCGTTTACTATCCCGGCGGCCACGGTCCGATGGAGGACCTCAGCGTCAACGCCGACTCGGGCCGACTGCTGACCGCTGCCCTCGCGTCGGGCAAGCCGCTTGCGGTCGTCTGCCATGCGCCGGTTGCGATGATGGCTACCCGGATAAAGGGCGAATCGCCCTTCGCCGGGTACGAGGTCACAGCGTACACCAACGACGAAGAGGAGGCCGTCGGACTCGCTTCCAAGGCCCGTTTCCTGGTGGAGGACGAGCTCAAAAAGATGGGCGTCAAGTTCACCCGCGGCGAGATCTGGAAGCCCTACACGGTCGTAGACCGCAACCTCTACACCGGGCAGAACCCCGCGTCCGCCGCGCCTCTGGCGAGGAAACTCCTCGAGGTGCTCAAGTAGGCGTCGCGCGCTCCAAAAATGACCGCGACGAACGCCCCTTCTCGGAGTCCGCTCCGAGCACCGTCGCGGCCCCCCGGAGAGCGTGGAGCTTCAATCCCGGTCCGGCGCTCCCAGGGGAAAGAGCGGCCGATACTGCCGCGCCTCCTCCACCGCGCGGGCGAAGGATGGGCGGGCGAGCAACCGCGCGCGGTAGGCGCGCAGCGTCGGAAAAGCCTCGGCGATCCGGTGCGTCCAGTCCGCGTAGAACAGAGAGGGCGCTGCTGCGCAGTCGGCAAGCGTGAAGTCCGCCCCGGACGCCCAGGTCCTGCCAGCGAGCTGCTTGTCGAGCCAAGCATAGGCGAGCTCCAGCTTCGTGTCGGCGAACGCCTGGCCATCCCGGCGCTTCACCGGATCACCGCTCAGCGCGCCGTCGACCGCGTACTGCGTCATGTTCATCACGTGCAGGTCGAAGAAGCGATCGAGGAAACGCACCTCCAGCGCAGCCGTCGGGTCGGTGGGCAGCAGGCGCACGGGACCGGGATGCGCGAGCTGCAAATGCTCGATGATGATGCTGGTCTCGACGACGTTGCGCTCGCCGTCGACCAACAGCGGAAACTTGCGCAGCGGCCAGCGCCGCAACCACTCGGCGGAGTGCTGCGGCGTATCCGGCCCGAGGCAGCGGAACTCGAAGGGCGTGCCGTTCTCGTACAGCGCGATGAGCACTTTCTGCGTGTACGAGGAGAAGGGGTGACCGTAGAGAACGAGCGACATCGCGAGCTTCCTTGTTCCGACCACTTGCAATTTGAAAGTAGGTGAAGCCTACTTCCACCAGTTGCGTGCTGCAAGTGGAGATCTCGGGAGAATGACCGTGCCGCAGAAGGGGCGCTCTGGCTGTCCGATCAACCTGACGCTCGAACAGCTCGGCGACCGCTGGAGCCTGATCGTGATCCGCGACCTCATGTTCGGGAACCGGCGCACCTACGGGGAGCTGCTCGCGCAGAGTGAAGAAGGCATCGCCTCGAACATCCTCGCAGACCGGCTGAAGCGCCTGACCGCCTCCGGTCTACTCACGCGACGTCCCGATCCGAATCACCGGCAGAAGGGGATCTACAGCCTCACGGAAGCGGCCATCCAGCTCGTGCCCCTGCTCGCGCACATGGCCGCCTGGGGCCGGCGGCACACGCGCCCGAGCAGGGAATTGTCCGTGCGAGCGGAGCTGCTGGAAGCGGGTGGCCCGCCGCTCTGGAACGCCTTCATGGACGAGCTCCGCCACCTGCACCTGGGCGCGCCGCGTCCGGCGCGCTCGGTTTTCGGCGAGCTGCAGGCCGCCTACGAGAAGGCGATGGCGCGCCGTACTCGCTAGGGCTGAGGCGGCGCGTGCTTCGCGAACGCCGCCATCTGCGCCTCGAGTGCCCTCTGGAATGCAGGCCGCGCTTCGCACCGCTTGCGGTACGCCTCGAGGTTCGGGAACTGAGCGACGAGCTCCGTATGGCGGAGCATGCGCAGCACCGTCGTCACCAGCAGGTCGCCCGCCGTGAAGCGGTCCTCGAGGTAGTCGCGATCGCCGAGCCAGGTCGACAGCGAGGTCAGGCGGTTCATCACGAGGTCGACGAGCGCGGGACGGCGGATCTTCGCCCACTCCTCGTCCTTGTACAGGAGGTCGACCTGCGCGAGGTTGATGATGGCCGGTTCGATCGAGTTCACCGCGGCGAACATCCACGCGTGCATGCGCGCTCGGCCGACGGGGTCGCGCGGCATCAGCGCCTCCGACCGCTCTGCGAAGTGCAGGACGATCGCGCCGGATTCGAAGAGCTTCAGCCCTTCGTCTTCGATCGCCGGCACCTGGCCGAACGGCTGGAGCTTCCGGTAGGCCTCTGACCGCTGGTCATCCGGGCCAAGCAGAACCTCCTCGTACGGCATGCCCGCCTCTTCGAGCGCCCAGCGCACGCGAAGGTCGCGCACGAGGCCTTGAATCGTCGGTGGAACCCAGCGGAGTGCATAGAGCTTGATCATTCGGTCTCTCCTTTCGAGCAGCGCGATCTTGACCCGCATCAATAGATGTTCAAGAACATCTTCTCGCTTGCTACTGCTCGGGAGGGACGAGATGCCGTACACGGCCGCACACAAGCAGCGAACGCGGGAGAGGATCGTCGAGAGCGCTCGCGTCCTCTTCAATCGGAACGGTTTCGAACAAGTCTCCATCGACGCCGTGATGGAGGGCGCAGGCCTCACCCGCGGCGGGTTCTACCGGCACTTCTCCAGCAAGAGCGAGCTCTACGCAGCCGCCGTCGAGAGCTTCAAGTCGAGCAACCCGTTTCGGCGTCGCCTCGCCTCGAAGGGCGATTCGCGACGGACGCCGCGCGAGAACGCGCGGCTGCTCGTCGAAACCTACCTGTCCGATGAGGTGCTCGCGGACACCGATCACCATTGCCCGCTCGTCGCCCTGCCCTCGGACGTCGCGCGCGCCGGCCTCGAGCCTCGAGCTTCGTACACGATGCTCGTCGAGGGCATGACCGGCACCTTTCGAGCGGCGTTTCCGATCGCCGACGCAGACGCCGAACGGAAGGCGCTCCTCGTGATCAGCCTCTGCGTCGGAGGCATGGTCCTCGCGCGAACGACCGACTGCCCGAAGCTGCGGAGGAACCTCCGCGCGGCCGCCCGTGCGCAGGCGCTCGCCATCATCGGCGAGGACTGAAAATCCGTCAGACCGCGCTGAGCCGAGCCGCCTGGATTCGAAGGCAAGGAACGGAGTTTCTTCGGATCGACGTCGGTGCAGCTTTGGTCGCGTTCACACCGGGTCAATGGAGATCCGGTGTGCACACGACCGAGGAGCAACGACATGCAGCGATTGAAGGACAAGGTTGCGATCGTAACGGGCGCGAGCTCGGGGATCGGAGCGGCGACGGCCCTGACGTTCGCCCGGGAGGGGGCGTGCGTCATGCTCGCAGGGCGCCGTCGGTCCGCACTGGATGCGCTGGTGAAGGAGATCGTGGGCAGCGGTGGCCGGGCGGCAGCGGTGGATGGCGACGTTCGCGACGACGACTACATGCGTGCATTGGTGGAGGAGACCGTCCGCCTCTTCGGAGGACTCGACGTCGCCTTCAACAACGCCGGATCGACCGGCGAGCTCGCGCCGATCGCTTCGCTTTCGGTCGAGGCGTGGCGCGAGACGATCGACGTCAACCTCACGTCCGCCTTTCTCGCAGCCCGGCATCAGGCCCCCGCGCTGGTCGCCCGCGGTGGCGGCTCGCTCATCTTCACGTCGACCTTCGTCGGCCACTCGGTGGGGATGCCGGCGATGTCGGCATATGCGGCGAGCAAGGCGGGGCTCCTCGGCCTCACGCGCTCGCTCGCGTCGGAGCTGGGCCCGCAGGGCATTCGAGTGAACGCGCTCCTTCCCGGCGCGACCGACACTCCCTCGCTCACCGCCCGCACCGAAGAGCAGCGCGCCTGGGTAGCGGGGCTCCATGCCCTCCGGCGCATTGCCACGCCCGATGAGATCGCCCGCTCGGCGCTCTACCTCGCGTCGGACGACTCGAGGTTCACCACCGGCCTGGCCCTGCTGGCGGACGGCGGGATCTCCGTGACGCGGACCTGAAGGGCGGCCCTACGCGGCCGGCAACCCCGGCCGCAAAGGCGTCGACAAGCTACTCTTCGGCGTCTGAGGATTCTCCATCGGGAGAAGCCAGCACGACGGTGTAACCGTCGGGATCTGCGATCCAGAGCTCGCGGTGCTGCGCGTTGGGGTTGACGTGCACGTCCAGGACGACGCGCGCCTGAAGCTCGCGAGCGCGAGCGACGGCGGCATCGAAGTCGTCCACTTCGAACCACAACATCACGCCGTTCCCGACGGGCTGGGCGGGATCCCCCATGTGGCCGTGATGGTGGCCCTCGTCCCACGCGTGGAGCTGAAGGAGCAGCCCGTCCGTTCCCCACTTCGTGTGGTGAAGGCGCGGATCGACCAATCGCTCGTATTCACCGCGGGAATGGCGATGCTCCGAATCGCCGTGACCGCTCATGCACCCGAGGAGACGCCGGTAGAATCGGCTCGAAGCTTCGACATCTCTGCATACGATCAAAGGCTGTGCTCGCATCGTACGTCCACGCTACCACGCGGCGGATGTGGCATCATCCGCCCCGCGAGGTAGTGACGAATGCGGGAGCAGCTTCGCCTGGCGTGGTCCGACCAGCAGGCGACTCACCAGACGGGCCCAGGCAAGCGCGATTGGGTGCTCGTCGGCGCTCTCGTCGCGACCGCCCTGGTCGAGGTGGCGGCGAGACCGGACGTGTCGGGGACGGGACCGTCCCTGTTCGCCGCCATCGGTGTCCTGGCCCCGCTGCCCTGGCGACGGTCGAGGCCGCTCGCGATGGCCTCGATCGCCTTCGGGATCGCCGCGGCTTTCTCGGCGGCACGGCTCGCGACCGGCAGGAGCGACCTCCCGGAGCTCCACACCACGTTCTTCCTCTTGCTGTTTCCCTACTCGTTGTTCCGATGGGGGACGGACCGCGAGGCCATGGCGGGGGCTCCGATCATCGTGGCCTCGTCGGTCCTGGGACTCGTCTCGAATCGCACGCCGCCGAATGACTTCCTCGCCGGCCTCGCCATCGTGCTCGCCTCCATGGCGATCGGCGCGGCCGTCCGCTATCGGGCCCGTGTGCGCGAGCATGAGGTCGAGCAGGCAAAGGCGAGCGAGCGCGAACGGATCGCCCGGGACCTCCACGACTCGGTGGCCCACCACGTCTCCGCGATCGCCATCCGAGCGCAGGCCGGCCTGGCGTTGGCGCCGACGAACCACGAGGCCGCTGTCGACGCGCTTCGCGTCATCGCGACCGAGGCCTCGCGCAGCCTCGCCGAGATGCGGTCGATCGTTCGGTTCCTGCGCGAAAGCGATTCGGCCGATCTCGCGCCTACCCCTCGCATCGCCGACCTGGAGCGTCATTTTGCCGATCGGTCGGCCGGCGCGCCATTGGTCGCCATCGACATCTCTGGCGACGTCGACGGCCTCTCGCCCACGGTCTCCGCGGCCGTCTTTCGGCTCGCTCAGGAGTCGATCACGAACGCCCGGCGGCACGCGCGGAACGCGACCCGGATCCAGGTCGAGGTCGCCGCCGACGAGGCGTCGGTGCGCCTTCGAATCTGCGACGATGGCGATCCGTCCACCTCCGCGACGGGGGGCTACGGGCTGACCGGCATGAGCGAGCGAACGGCGCTCCTGGGCGGCTCCTTCCGAGCGGGGCCGAACCCCGAGCGCGGCTGGACGGTGGCCGCCGAGCTGCCCCGGCGAGGAACGAACGCGTGAACATTCGAGTGATCGTCGCCGACGACCAGGAGATCGTCCGCACCGGACTCCAGCTGATCCTCGACGCCCAGCCCGGCATCGAGGTGGTGGGCGTCGCCGCAGACGGCGAGCGGGCCGTGGAGCTGGCCCTCGAGCTTCGCCCCGACGTGTGCCTCGTCGACATCCGGATGCCCGGCGTCGACGGAATCGAGGCGACCCGACGCCTCGCGGGCTCGAACATCGCGGTCGTCGTGATCACCACCTTCGACCACGACGACTACGTGTACGCCGCACTGAAGGCAGGCGCCCGCGGCTTCCTGCTGAAGGACGCCGGCCCCGAGCTGCTGGCCCAGGCAATCCGCGCCGCCGCGAGAGGCGACGCCCTGATCGCCCCGAACATCACCGCACGGCTCCTCTCCTCGTTCGCCGCCGCTCGGCCCGACGCGCCGCGACCGAAGCCGAGCGACGACCTCACCGACCGGGAGGAAGAGGTCCTTCTCTGCGTGGCCCGGGGGCTGACCAACGACGAGATCGCAGGCGAGCTCCGCATCAGCCTCAGCACCGCCAAGAGCCACATCGCCAGCCTCATGAACAAGCTCGGCGGCCGCAACCGGGTCGAGCTCGCGATCTGGGCCTACGAGAGCGGTCGCATCCGGGTCTGACTGGCCGAAAGTACGACGCCGCCGTCCACCTTCCGGCCCAGTCGGATTTGACCGTTGGGCCAATGGGTTCGCGGCCGCGCGCTCGATATCTCGTCGGCCATGACTCGAACGGCCGGCAAGCGAAGCAAATCTCCCTCACCGTGGCGCGTGCCCGCGCTCCTGATCGCGCTGAGCGTGATCCCGATCGTCGGCGGCGCCGCGCGCGTGGGCGAGCTGGCTGGCAATCCGGCCGTCACGGAGGAGAACGCGCGGTTCGTCGCGGCCCCCATCCCCGTGGTGCTCCACATCGTCGGCGCTAGCCTCTGGTCCCTGCTCGGCGCGTTCCAGACCTCCCCTGCCGTTCGCCGCCGCAACCCTGGCTGGCACCGCAAGACGGGCCGCGTGCTGGCTCCCCTCGGGCTCATCGTCGCCTTTACGGGCCTATGGATGACCTGCTTCTATCCGCGAGCCGCCTTCGACGGCCCGCTGGTCGATCTCTTCCGGTTCGCGGCGGGCTCGGCGATGGCCATCTCGATCGGCCTCGGCATCTCGGCGATCCGACGGCGTGACGTCTTCGCGCACGGCGCCTGGATGATTCGCGGATACGCGATCGGCCTCGGCGCCGGCACGCAGGTCCTCACCCACATTCCCTGGTTCCTGTTCCCCGGCATCCAGGGCGAGCTCAGCCGAGCGCTCTGCATGGGCGCCGGCTGGGCGATCAACGTCGCGGTGGCCGAGTGGATCATCCACAGGCGGTCCTTCCTTCGGGCGCCCTCCCCCCTCGCGATCCGATGACCGAAGCACGAAAGGAACACATATGTACCGCCGTCTGGCCGCTATTGCCGTGCTCGCCTCCACGCTTCTCTCCACCGGTTGCGCCCTGCGCCTGACCAATTTCTCTATTCTCTCCACGAAGAACAAAATGCTCGACGCCGACTCGGAGCGAGGTGAAATGGTCAAGGGATTGGACTGCGTTCCGGTCGTCCTGGTCCATTGGGGCGAGCCCAGCCTGGAGGCGGCCATCAACAAGGCGATCGAGAGCGCGGGGCCGGGCTATGACGCCCTGATCGATGGCGCGGTCTACCACCGCTACGAGTACGTCTTCTTCGGGCGCGACTGTTGGGAGGTCGAAGGAATCGCCGTATCCCGCGCGACCACCACCAAGACGACTTCGGGGCTCTAGCAGGCCCCGAAGCCCTTGCGTAGACCGAGCTCGTCGAAGGACAACAGAGGCATGTACCTCGTCGCTCACGCCTCGCGCCGAGCGCGGCTGGCGCTCTGCTCTTTGGACGCGCACATGATCCCTGAAAACGAGCTTCACGCCTCCCTTCGCTACCTGGAGTCCGACGAGGCCCTCGAGAGCCTCGCCGCCGACGCCTACTGGCCAAAATGGGACTCGCCGTGGTGGCAGATGCGGCTCCTCCACGAGCTGGGCGAGACGAAGCTCATCCCGAAGGCCGCGATCCGTGCCCACGTCGAAGCGCTCGACCGCATGCCGGTGAAGTTCTTTCCGATCGAGCCGGGCGAGCTGCCTGACGGCGTCGACCCGTTTCGCGGCACCCCTTGCCACTGCCAGCTCGGCACCGTGTACCAGGTGCTCTCTGCATGGGGAGTCGACGTCGACCGCGAGCTTCCGTGGATACGGAGCTGGCTGCTGCGCTACCAGATGCCCGACGGTGGCCTCAACTGCGACAGCGACGCATACCTCGTGAAGAACGAAGTTCCGAGCTCGATGGTCGGCACGATCTCCGCCTTCGAAGCGATCTTGCTCCACACCCCGAGGCAGTGGACGGCGGAGGAGCGAGCCTTTCTCGAACGGGGCGCCCAGTTCTTGATCGAGAGACGCCTCGTGCTGGGTTCCTCCACGCGCCGCAACGCCGCAGAGCGCGCGAGCGCCGAGCTATGGCCGCAGCTCTGCTTCCCACGCTTCTACTTCTACGACGTGCTTCGCGGGCTGTCCGCGCTCCTCGCCTGGTCCGAGAAGGTCGGCCAGCCACCGCCTGAAGCCGCCCTCGAGGTCGCCTCCACTCTGCGCGCGCGTTTTCCCGACGGCGACGTTCGCATCGGGCGCCAACCTTTCGTCGGCAACACGCGGGGTCGAGACGCGAACGGGGTATGGGAGCGCCGTCCAGCGGCGCAGTTCCCACTTTTGGTGAGCGTCAGCGAAGCGGGTCGGGTGTCACCGTTCCTCTCCCGCGAGTGGGCCCAGGCGGAGGCGCGAATCGCAGCCCTGTCCGCAAAACACGGCCCCTGACCGGCCCGAAGGATCGACAGCCAGCCCAACGGATCTCGCCCTGAGGCCCAGCTTCGCCCCAGGGGAAGCGTGCGCGGCCACCGCCTAGGGCGCCTGGGCCTGAGGCGTGCATCCGTCGAGGTCGGCCGGGCGTGACCGAGGCCACGTGCCACGCTAGCGGTAACGACGACGAAGGACCCATGGTATGAGGAGTGCGATGACCTTCAACGTTAACGTCTCGACCGGTGGGCGGCGCTCGGCTCGACCCGGTGCACGGCCGACACTTCGTGCGCTTCTCTTGACCATCCTCGCAGGCACGATCGCATCGGGATGTTCGGGCTGCTCGAGGAAACTGCAGGAGAAGGGGTTGCACCAGCACGCACTCAACATGTGCGATGCGCTGACCCACGAGAGTCCGAGCTCTTGTCGAGCGGAGGTCGAGCGCAGATTCCCCGAGTGCGGCCGGCCGTTTCTCGACATGGAGACCAACTTCGAAGCCTACGCAGAGTGCTTGGGGTTCGTTCTCCCAAAGGCCGACTCGACGCCCGCTCTATTCCTGGGCGAATGCGGGGCGCCTTTCATTTTGGCGAAGGTCTCGATTTCGCTGGCGACGACCGCTCGAACGGACGGGAGCGAACCCCGCGAGTTGGGTGGCCGGACGCAGTATGTCTCCAAAACGCCCCTGCTCAGCAAACCAGATCTAACCCATCTTCGCCTCGAAGAGCACGGAGGAGTGCGCTTCGTCCTACTAGAGGTCTCCGAGGAAGCGGCCCAAAGGCTCGAAGCAACCACCCGGGCCAACATTGGGGAATCCTTGCTGATTGCGGTGAACGGATTCGAGATTGCGCCGGAAATTACTTCGGCCATCTCCTTCGGACCGGGGCTCTTCCTGGCTGCACCGGACGCAGAGATTCAGGAATTGTGTCGAGACCCCTGAGTCGCTCCTATGGCGAAGGCAAAGGGCATTCGACGACGGCTGCCCCCCGGTTCCGACCTCAGGCCTGTCCGCAGACACCGTCCCTGATTGGCCCGAAGAATTCTCGGAAACGTGGAGCCGTCACGCGTCGGCCGAAACCTCGATCCATAGCGCAGCAGCCGCCTCGGTAGCCGCGGCCACGGCGACGCTTCCGGCGTGGACCTCCGCGCCCTCCCCCTTCTCGAGCCGCAGGCCGCTCGTCAGCGCAACGGGCGCGTCCATCGCGAGCAGATAGCCCGCGCGCCTCGGGGCGACGTCCAGTCGCTCCTCGCGCCCGGCGACGAGGTCGAGCCACCAGACCTTCGCCGGTGAGCGCATCGGCATGCCGTCGTCGCCAGCGACGAGGTGCCGCCCGCCGGCGGGAGCGAACGGGATCTCCCGGTGGAAGTACCGGGCCTCTCCGCCGTGCTCGTTCGGCCGGAACCAAATCTGCAGCATGTGCGTCTCGCCGTCCGTGTCGTTCCCTTCGGCGTGAACCATTCCGTTCCGCGCCGAGATGAGCTGCGCCTGGCGCGCACGAAGCGTCGCGCCGTGCTCCTGATCGCCATGGTGGCTGAGCTCGCCCCGGACGACGAGGCTGAGGATCTCCATCTCGCGGTGCGGATGGAGGGGGAAGCGGGAGCTCGGAGCGAAGGTCGCGTCCGCCAGGACGAGGAGCGGCCCGAAGGGGCGCCCGGCGCCGGCGTTCGGGCCGACCGTGGCGACGAAGTGGTCGCGCAGGTGAAGCCACGAGAGCTTGGTAGTGGGGAGAGACGACAACGGACGATGCTTCGGATCGGCCACGGGAGGGACTCCGGGAGAAGGGTTGCAGCCCAGGGCGGTCAAGGCGAGCCAACCGCTCGCCGCCTTGACGAAGGCTCTGCGCGAGATGCGCTCGTCGAGTTCTTCGCTCATGTCCTCTCGAATATCGCCGGCAGGTCGCGTTGAACATGCGCGCGGACGCACATAGGATGTGCGTCCATGCACGCATCGTGGGACGACATCCGGACGATCGAGGCGCTGGTCCGAACCGGAAGCCTGGCCGCCGCCGCACGTGAGCTCTCGCTACGGCACACGACCGTCTCCCGCCGCGTCGAGGCGCTCGAGCGATCGCTCGGGATGCAGCTCTTCCTCCGTGGAGCGCGCCTGCGACCCACGCCCATGGCGCTCTCGATCGCGGAGCGCGCCAGCGAAATGCGGAGCCGCGCGCACGAGATCGAAGGGCTCGTCGAGAGGGAGCGCCGGCGGGGCGAGGGCAGGCTCGTCGTCACGACCAACGAGGTCCTCTCCCCGCTGCTGTTTGGCGCGCTCCGCGCGGCAGCGCTCGACGTCCAGGTCGACGTCGTCGTCACGGACATCGAGAGGGAGCTCGAGCCCGGCGTGACGGATCTCGCCCTGAGGCCCAGCTTCGCCCCGGGCGGAAGCCTGCGCGGCCAAAGCCTCGGACGCCTGCGCCTCGGCATCTACCGGACCCGCCACGCGCGGGAGGAGTGGATCCTGCCGTCGGAGAGCCTTCGCTCTCGAGCGTCGATGAGGTGGTGGAGCGCCATCCCCGACGACGCGTCGTCGCGCCTCACCTGCGACTCACTCTTCGCCATGCGCGAGGCCTGCGTCGCCGGGCTCGGCCGCTGCGTCATCCCTTCGTTCCTGGCCGAGGGCGACTCGCGCCTCGAGCGGGTGCGGGAGGTAGAGGGGGGCACGCCGGTGTGGCTGCTCTCTCCGCCCGCCAGAGGATCGAGTCCGTCGATGCGAGCCCTCGCCGCGGCGCTACGCGCGATCCCCGGCGCCTGGGCCTGAGGATTGATCGAAGCGCCCGATCGGAGTCGGTCCTGACGGAATTCAGGGAGGTGCGAAACGGGGCCGTGTCCACGAGCCGATCGTTCCGGCCTCGAGCTTGACACGTCGATCACCGCGTGAGACTGGCGCGCACTTCGAACCTGGGATCGACATGCACGTACACCTCCGTATCGCCGTACCGCTCTGGCTCCTTGCCCTCTCGACCACTGGCTTCCTCGGATGCGGCAGCGCCGACGATACGTCGCACCAGGGAGGCAGCGGCGGCGAGTCAGGCACCTGCTCGGTGGGTGAAATCAGGTGCGCCGGACAGATCCCGCTGACGTGCAACGCCGAGGGCGCCTGGGTCGCCGGAGAGGCCTGCGAATTCGCCTGCGTCGAAGGCGACTGCACCGGCGAGTGCGTGGCCGGAAGCGAGCGGTGCGACGGACTCGTCCCGCAGCGCTGCAACGCCGAAGGCGCCTGGGTGACCGGAGAGGCCTGCCAATTCGCCTGTAGCGGGGGAGCCTGCGCCGGCGGGTGCGCGGCGGGAAGCGAGCGGTGCGACGGACTCGTCCCGCAGCGCTGCGATTCGGAGGGCGCCTGGGTCGCCGGCGAGGCCTGCGAGTACGCCTGCAGCGCGGGCGCCTGCATCGGCGCGTGCGTGCCTGGGAGCACGCAGTGCGACGGCCTCATCCCCGAGACCTGTAACGCCGAGGGCGTCTGGGTAGCCGGCGATGCTTGCGAGTACGCCTGCAGCGCGGGCGCCTGCATCGGCGCGTGCGTGCCTGGGAGCACGCAGTGCGACGGCCTCATCCCCGAGACCTGTAACGCCGAGGGCGCCTGGGTCGCAGGGGATGCCTGCGAATTCGTCTGCACCGAGGGCGGCTGCACCGGCGAATGTGTGCCCGGGACCGGGCGGTGCGAGGACCTGATCCCCGAGACCTGCAGCGCAGAGGGCGCCTGGGTCGCCGGGGATGCCTGCGAGTTCGTCTGCGCCGAGGGCGACTGTGCCGGCGAGTGCGTGCCCGGGACCGGGCGGTGCGAGGACCAGATTCCCGAGACCTGCAGCGCCGAGGGCGCCTGGGTCGCCGGGGACGCCTGCGAGTTCCTGTGCACCGCAGGCATTTGCACCGGCGAATGCGCGCCTGGCGATCAACGGTGCAGAGACGCTTCGACGGTTGAGACGTGTGACGCCACCGGGAGCTGGGCCGCGACCACCTGCCCGTATTCCTGCTCCGCTCGGCTGAACCAGTGCGCGTGCGACCCCGGCTATGTCGGCGACGGCTTTGCCTGTACGCCGATCGACTTCTGCAATGCTCTTAACGGCGGATGCTCGCCGCAGGCGACGTGCTCGCAGGTCGGCGCCACGCCGACCTGTTCCTGCAACCCGGGGTTCTACGGCGACGGGTTCTCGTGCACCGTCCCCGTGACGCTCATCGACGAAGGTTTCGACGACATCTCACAGCTCCCAGCGCGGGGCTGGTCGTTCGAGAACCTGAGCGCTCCGCCCGGAATCGTCTCCTGGTTCCAGGGCAACAACGTTTCCAACGGAGGCCCGTTCGATGCCTTCGACGGGAATGCGAACGGCTACATCGGCGTGAACTTCAACAGCACCGCGGGCTCCGGAACCATCAGCAACTGGCTCGTCTCGGAGCCGGTGAATTTCGGAGGACAGGCAGCGCTCTCGTTCTACACACGTGCGGCGGATGGCCCGACCCGCTACGCCGACCGCATCGAGGTTCGGGCCTGCCCGCAGCTACCCTGCGCCCTGCCAGAGGACAGCGGCTCCGTCGGCGACTACTCGATCCTCCTCGGCGCGGTGAACCCGACGCTCGTCTCCAACGGCTACCCCTCCGCCTGGACGCGCTTCGAGTACACCAACGCCGCCGGCATTCCCTGGTCGGGCAGCGGCCGCTTCGCGATCCGATATTTCGTCACGAACGGTGGCCCCACCGGGGCCAACAGTGACTACATCGGCATTGATCGGCTCGTCATGTCGGCAGGTGCCCCCGCGTATGCGGTGGGCGGCGTCGTGAGCGGCCTGAACGCGGGCACCGTCGTCCTTTGGCTGAACGGGAGCGAGCTGCTGACGGTCACCGGGGACGGGGCATTCTCGTTCTCCCACAGGCTCGACAGCGGCACGCCCTGGTCTGTCCGCGTCCATCAGCAGCCCCCGGGCCATTTCTGCACCATCACGACCTACGCGGGAACGATCGCGGCGGCGGACGAAGGCAGCGTCCACGTCGCATGCGTGCCGGAATCTCCCGTGCGGTGATCGCCCTGCGGGCCTCGCTGATGCAGCCCGCGAGGCCGATGGTGGGTACAACGCTATCGGGGCAGCGCAGCGGCTGGGACTCCGGTCGAAACGACCGGCCGCTGCTCGCCCGTCTCCCACGGAATTGCCGGCCACCAGCGCTCGACCGCCGGCAGGGTGTCCGGCTCGAAGGACTGGCCCGGCCGCGGCGTCACCACGGTCGACTCCGATCGCGCGGCGGCCGTCAGCGTGCGCTCCACCGGCTCGGTCCAACCGTGGTACGCGAGCTCGAGCAAGCCCCAGTGGATGGGGAGCAGGACACGACCGCGAACCATGCGGTGGGCCATCACCGCTTGCTCGGGCCCGAGATGCCAGTCCGGCCACGTGGGGTGATACTGGCCCGCTTCGATCATGGTGAGGTCGAACGGACCGAGCTTCGCGCCGATCTCGTTCATCGCCGGAAAGAGGCCGGTGTCGCCAGAGAAGTAGACGCGATGCTTGCTGCCGACGAAGGCGTAGCCTGCCCAGAGCGTCGCGTCTTTGTCGAGGACGGTGCGACCCGACGCGTGGCGCGCCGGTGTGGCCACGATCGAGAGGTCGCCGATCGGCGTCGACTCCCACCAATCGAGCTCAACGATCCGAGCTTCGGGGATGCCCCAATAGGCGAGGTGCGCACCGACGCCCAGCGGCACGATGAACGTCGTGTCCCAGCTCTTCATCGCGGCGAGCGTGGGGTAGTCGCAATGATCGTAGTGGTCGTGCGAGATCACGACCGCATCGATGTGCGGAAGGTCCGCGAGCGGCACGAGCGGCTCGAACCACCGCGTGGGTCCGATGCCGTCGATGGGTCCTACCCTCTCGCTCCAGACCGGATCGGTCAACACGCGATACCCGTCGATCTCGACGAGCGTGGTCGAGTGCCCGAGCCACGTGACGCGCAACCCCGAGGGCGGCGCCTGGGCGAAGGTCTTGGGATCGACGGGGCTCGTCGGCATCGGTTCCGCGGGGCGGCGCGGCGGACTCGGATCGCGCATGGCCGCGAGCGATCTCCAGAGATCGTTCACGAGCGGCTCGGGATTCTCGAAGTGGCCGTCCTTCCACTGCGGCGAGTGCACCATGCGCTCGCGCCGAGCGCCGGTGGCCCGATGACCGAACGCGGTCCAGCCGTCGATCACAGCGAGCACGATGGCCAAGAGAAGTGCGGCGCCCGTCCAAACGAGGACCATGCGAACCACGCGACCGATCTTCGCCATCACGACTTGCCTGCGAGCGGCGCGCAGATCGCACGCGCGGCCACGCCGAAGCGTTCGCAGAAATCCTGGCGCGATGCGGCGAGATACTTGAGGCCGCGCGCTGTCGCGTGGAGCACGTCGGCGAGCTGACGCGCCGAGAGGCCCGCGCCCTTGTAGCCTGCGACGAGTCCGCTCGAACGAATGGCCTTGGTGACGGCTTCTACGAAGCGTTCATCGTAGTCGGCGACGATTGTTCCGACGACCTCTTTGCTCGCCTCCACGAGATCCGAAGCGCCTGCGCCAAAGAGCCCGACGTACCTGCCGGTCCACGCGTCGAAAGCCCCGACAAGCCGAGCTTCGAACGGCTGATCGGATCTCGCGAGCGCCTCGGTCACCCCTTCGAGCGCGTCGCTCAGAATGGTCTGCAGAGCCTCGCGAAAGAGATCTTCCTTCGTCGCGAAGTGGAGGTAGAGCCCTTGCCTCGACACGCCGGCCGCCCGCGCGACCTCGTCCATCGACGTCTTTCGGAAGCCGTAGCGTGCGAAGACGCCGAATGCTGCCTCGAGAAGCTTCCGCTTCCTCGCCTGATCCCCTGCGTTGGACTCGGTTGTCATAGTGGACCAACTTGACAGTAAGTGACCACCTTGTCAAGTTGGCCCCAGATAGGCGAAAGGACGACGAGATGAAGGTCATTGTTTTCGGGGCCACTGGCATGGTCGGCCAGGGCGTACTGCGTGAGTGCTTGCTCGATCCGGGTATCACCGAGGTCGTCGTGGTTGCTCGGAGCTCGACGGGTCAGACGGATCCGAAGCTCCGCGAGATCATCGTGCCCAACGTCGGCGACCTCTCGGCGATCGAGCGAAATCTCACCGATCTCGACGCTTGCTTCTTCTGCCTCGGCGTCTCCTCGGCCGGCATGAACGAAGAGGCCTACCTGCGCGTCACCTACGACATCGCCGTCTCGGTGGCCAAGACGCTCGCGAAGACGAGCCCGCAGATGACGTTCGTGTTCGTGTCCGGCGCCGGCACGGACAGCACGGAGAAGGGTCGCGTCATGTGGGCGCGCGTGAAGGGAGCGACGGAGAACGCCATCCTCGCCCTTCCCTTCGCCGCTTCCTACGCCGTGCGTCCCGCGTTCATCCAGCCGCTCCACGGCATCAAGTCGAAGACGAAGCTCTACCGAGCCATCTATGCCGTCCTCGCCCCGCTCACTCCGGTCTTCGACGCCCTCATCCCTGGCTCGGTGACGACCACGGAGCGCGTAGGCCGCGCGATGATCCGCCTTGCTCGCGAGGGCGCCCCGAAGCGCGTGCTCGAGCGCAAGGAGCTCGACGCGCTCGGACGAGTCGGCGCCCAGAAGGCCGCGAAGGTGACCTAAGGGAGCACGCCCGCCCGACGGTTCAGCTCGAGACGTCGCGGAAGCCCTCGAGCATGGACTGGATCGTGTCCCGGGCTGTGCGAAAGCGCGTGAGCATCTCCTCCCGCGAGAACGACGGGTCCTTGCTCGCCGGGTCGGGGATCGGCCAGTGCAGCCTCCGAGCCTTGCCGAGGAACATCGGGCAGACTTCCTCGGCGCAGAGCGTGATGACCGTGCCCACGTCGGCGGCGTCGATCGTTTGAACCGACTTCGAGTGGTGCGTCGTCAGGTCCACGCCGACCTCGCGCATCACCTCGATGGCGTACGGGTTCACGCTGGACGGCTCGCTGCCGGCGCTCTGCACGCCGATGCGCGAACCGAACAGCTTGCGTGCGAGTCCCTCGGCCATCTGGCTGCGCGCGGAGTTGGCGACGCAAAGGAAGAGGATCGTCTTATCGGCGTTCATCGTTCAGGCCCTGCTCTCGGGAGCGCCCGGTACAGCACATGCGGGTGCCGCGACCTCGAGCGAGGTGCTGGGAAAGAAGCGACGCTGCGCCCAGAGGGCGACGTTCACGAGGCCGATGAGGACGGGCACTTCGACGAGCGGCCCGATCACGGCGGCGAAGGCTGCCCCGCTGTGGATGCCGAAGCTCGCGATGGCGACGGCGATGGCGAGCTCGAAGTTGTTGGACGCTGCGGTGAACGAGAGCGTGGCGGTTTGCTTGTAGTCGGCGCCAACGCGCTTGCTCATGAAGAACGACACCGCGAACATGACCACGAAGTAGATGAGCAGCGGGACCGCGATCCGCAGGACGTCGAGCGGCAACTGGACGATGGCCTCGCCCTTGAGCGAGAACATCACGACAATCGTGAAGAGCAGGGACACCAGCGTGACCGGCCCGATCCGCGGCACGAAGCGCGTCTCGTACCACTCGCGGCCCTTCGCGCCGACCAGCGCGCGCCGGGTGAGGAAGCCCCCGGCGAAGGGGATGCCGAGGTAGATGGCGACGCTCTTGGCAATGTCCACGATGGTGATGTCGATCACCGTGGCCTCGAGCCCGAGCCAGGTCGGCACGAGCGTAGCGAAGACGTACGCGTACACCGAGAAGAAGAGCACCTGGAAGATGGAGTTGAACGCGACGAGTCCGGCGCAGTACTCGGTGTCGCCCTTGGCGAGGTCGTTCCACACGATCACCATCGCGATGCAGCGCGCGAGGCCGATGAGGATGAGGCCGAGCATGTACTCGGGCTTGTCGCGCAGGAACACGACCGCGAGCCCGAACATCAAGAGCGGGCCGATGAGCCAGTTCTGCACCAGGGACAGCGTGAGCACCCGCTTGTTGCGGAAGACCTTCCCCAGCTCCTCGTAGCGAACCTTCGCGAGCGGCGGGTACATCATCAGGACGAGCCCGATCGCGATAGGAATCGAGGTCGTCCCTACGCTCATCCCGTTCAGGGCGGTCGTAAAGCCCGGAGCTACGAAGCCGAGCGCGATCCCGAGCGCCATCGCCGCGAAGATCCAAAACGTCAGGTAGCGATCGAGGAACGAGAGCTTGCCGAGTAGTCCGGCATTCGTGTTGGTCATTGGGTGTCAGTCTATTTCGCCTATCGGCGATGAACGATTAAACAGGCGAACGAAACCCGGCATCACAGGCCCCCGACGAGGGCCCGCAAGCGCCGGAGCGCGCTGGGCTCGATGCAGTAGCAGACACGTGGCCCATCCACCTCGCCGCGGATGAGGCCGGCCCCCTTCAGCACCTTGAGGTGCTGCGAGACCGTGGACTGCGCCAGGGGCAGCTCCTCCACGATGTCGCCGCAGATGCAGGCGTCCTTGCGGATCAGGATTCGGAGGATCTTCACGCGCGCCGGGTGGCCGAGCGCTTTGGCGAGGCCGGCGAGCTCTTCGTCGGCCTCGTCCCCTTCGACGGGCCTGAGGTCCGACTGGTCATTGGCTGGCGGGCAGCAAGGCTCGGTAGCCTGGTCGGCGCTTCTCATCGTAGTTCTACGATAAACGGATAGCCTAGGTCCGTCAACCCTGCGCCAGGGTCGACCGGCGGAGAATCGAAGACCAACCTTCGAGCGAGGATGACCCAGCGCCGATCAGCCCACGATGGAATCGCGCCGACGAGCGATCGCGCTACGGTCGCCTTTCTCCAGTGGGCGCTCCCGCGGATCGGGCTCCGGTGGGGAGGTTACCGCAAGGTGCGGGGCACCGTTCGGAAGCGGCTCGTGCGCCGCCTTCGGGCGCTCGGCCTACCAAATCTAAGCGCGTACCGCGCGCACCTGGACGCCCACCCCGACGAGTGGGGCATCTTCGAGACGATGTGCCGGATCCCGATCTCGCGCTTCTATCGCGATCGGGCCGTGTTCGAGCGGCTTCTGCACGAGGTCCTGCCTGCGCTGGCGAGCGCCGCGGCCCGCGAAAAGAGATCCTCCGTGCGCATCTGGAGCGCCGGTTGCGCATCCGGCGAAGAGCCGTACACGATCGCGATTCTCTGGCACCTCGCGATGGAGCCGGCGCGTCCGGCGCTCGACCTCCTCGCTACCGATGTGAGCGAGGAGATGATCGCGCGGGCCGAGCGCGGCATCTACCGCGAGAGCAGTCTCCGAGAGCTGCCCATGCGGCTCCGCGAACGCGCATTCGTTCGCGAGCCCAGCGGTCAGATGCGTGTCCGCGAAGAGCTGCGCCGAGGGATTGTGTTTCGGCGAGAAGACCTCCGAGCTTCGATGCCCGAGGGGCCGTTCGATCTCATCCTCTGCCGAAACCTCGCCTTCACATACTTCGACGAGCCAACGCAGCTCCGGATCGCCAAAGATCTCGTCGCGCGCCTCCGGAGCGGCGCCGCCCTCGTAGTGGGTAGTCACGAAGCGCTGCCCGCCGACCTGCCGGAAGTCGTGAGGCGCGCTCCGAGCATCTACGAGCGCCGACCCCTCGGCGCTCCCTAGGGTCGAGGCCCCTTCCCAAAAAAGGGCTCGCTCGCCGCTTGGCTGGCGCGGAAGCACGATCATCGTGTGCTCAAGGACGCCCCTGCGACTCTCAGTCGGGTGCGGGATCCACTCGGTCCGCGGCGGCCCCCGGGGGCTCGCCGAGGAACTCGACCCACTCGCGCTTGATGCAGGGATAGTGCTTCGCCGCCTCGGCGAGCGAGAGGAACGCCTTCAGGCTCTTCTCGAAGCGGGCGTGCAGCGCCGGGTCGGCGAGCTCGTCTCCTTCGAACGCCTTGTGTGCCATCGAGAGGGAGAACATGTCGGGGTAGATCCGCGCTCCCTGGTGCTCGAGCGGAACGCGCAGCGCCCATAGGCCTCGATTCCCGCCGACGAGCGAGGGGGACGCCGAGAGGAGCATTCCGTGGCGCCCGTCGAAGGGCTGGGGACGGAATCGCGAGGTCCAGTCGATCAGATTCTTGATCGTGCCCGGCATCGAGGCGTTGTACTCCGGTGACGAGATGACGAACGCGTCGCTCTCGAGGAGCCTGCGCTGCAGCTCGCGTGCGCCGGGGGGGATGCCGTCGCGGGCCTCCCCATCGCCGTCGTAGAGCGGGACGTCGAAGTCGTGCATCGACGCAAGGTCCACCGAGGCGCCCGCACGCTCCGCGACGCGGGCCGCGAGCGCGGCGAGCTTTCCGTTGAGCGACTCGCGCCGAAGAGACGCCGAGAACACGAGCACCTTGAGGCCGGGCGAAGGTCGATTTTCCATGGCTGCTCCCTTGGCTTACGCGAGGTCGAAGAGTAGCGCCTCTGCGGGCTCCCGTGCGGCGATCACGAGACGTTCCTCTTCCGACACGGCGGCGCCATCGCCAGCCCGCAGCTCCACGCCGTTCAGCTCCACGATCCCGCGCGCGACCTGGAGCCAGGCATGCCTGCCGGGAGCGATCTCGTGGGCCACGCTCTCGCCCTCGGAGAGGAGCGTGCCGAAGATCTTCACGTCCTGGTGGATCCGGAGCGAGCCCTGCTCGCCCGTCGGCGAGACCAACACGCGGAGCACGCCTCGCCGCTCCTCCTCGGAGAACGCCTTCTGCTCGTAGCCTGGAGGGAGGCCGCCCTTCTCCGGGAGGATCCAGATCTGGAGGAAATGGACCTCCTCGTCAGAGGGATTCGTTTCGCTGTGCATCACGCCGGTGCCGGCAGTCATCCGCTGCACCTCACCCGGTCGCAGCACGCCCGCGGAGCCCGTGCTGTCGCGGTGCTCCAGCGCCCCGGACAGGACATAGGAGATGATCTCCATGTCGCGGTGGCCGTGGCGTCCGAAGCCGTTGCGGGCCTCGACCCGATCCTCGTTGATCACGCGAAGCGCCCGGAAGCCCATGTGCTTCGGGTCATGGTAGTCCGCGAACGAGAAGGTGTGGCTGCTCCGCAGCCAACCGTGATCGGCGTGTCCGCGGTCCGTGGCTCTCCGAATCGTCAGCATGTTCTCTCCTTGGATCTGCGACGCAGCTCGCGCCGCAGCGCTTTCGTCGTCTCAGGCACCAACCTGGTCGAAACTAGCTTCGTTCTCTCATCTGCACTAGTCTTCGACTTGGCAACCGACTGTTGCCATGGCAGCAACAAAACCAGAGGCACGCCATGGACCTCAACGACGTCCTCACCTTCGCCCAGGTCGTACAGTCCGGCAGCTTCACCGCCGCCGCCCGCAAGCTGGGCATCCAGAAATCGGGCGCGAGCCGGCGGGTGGCGGCCCTGGAAGAGAGCCTCGGAACGAGGCTCCTGCAGCGTACCACCCGCGCGCTACGGCTCACGGACGAGGGCCGCGTCTTCTACGACCACTGCTTGCGGGCGCTCGCCGAGCTGGAGGATGGGAAGCTGGCGCTCGGCGGGATGGTGGCCAACCCGCGCGGCGTGCTCCGGGTTACCGCCCCGCTCTCCTTCGGGTTCGTCGGCCCGATCGTCGCGGAGTTCCTCCAGCGCTGGCCCGAGATGGAGGTCGAGCTGGTCTGTACCGACCGCGTGGTCGATCTCGTCGAGGAGGGATTCGACGTCGCGATCCGCGCGGGAACGCTTCCCGATTCGTCCCTCATCGCCAGGCGAATCGGCTCACTGCCCCGCTTCCTGGTCGCGAGCCCGTCCTACCTGCGGCGGAGGCGGCCGCCGCGCCAGCCGGCCGATCTCGCCACGCACGACTGTGTGTCGTTCGGAACGCGGCGGTCCCCCTGGCTCCTGCAATCGGAAGGAGAATCGATCGAGGTCTCCGTCTCCTCACGTCTTTTGGTCAACGACTTCGATCTCCTGCGCCAAGCGGTCGTCGCTGGCCTCGGCATCGGCCTCCTCCCGGAACCCGACTGCGTGCTCCCCCTCACCGAAGGCCGGCTGAAACAGCTCCTCCCGGCGTGGACCAGCGTCGACACGCCGATTCACGCGGTCTATCCGAGCTTGCGACACCTATCGTCCAAGACGAAGGTCTTCGTCGATCACCTCCAAGCTCGGATGGGCCAGCCGCTCGAGCGATCCATCAACCGGACGCAGGATCCCGCGTCCGGTTGAGGCGGAAAGAAGCGGCGCCCGCCCGTAACCTTCACGTTGGCGTGAGCGCGAAGAAGCGCTCAGAAGACCGTGCCGTGTTCCACGCGCAGCGACCGCGTCGTGACGTGAGCAGCGAAGGTGTCGTCGTGGGTGACCAGCACGACGGCGCCTGGATACCCCTCGAGCGCCGCCTCCAAGCGCTCGACGCTCGGCAGGTCCATGTGGTTCGTTGGCTCGTCCATCACCAACGCCCAGACCTGCCCAGCGAGTGCCTCAGCGAGCACCAGTTTCCTCGCTTCTCCCGGCGAGAGGTGAGCGGCCTGGGCTCGGAGCACGCGCTCGGGCTCACTGCCCAGCGCGGCGAAGATCGACAGGACGCGACCGCGCTCTTCGGGTTTGAGCCCGTGAAGGCGCGCCAGGGCTTCGGCCTTCGCTGCGTCCGAGAGCTCTTGGGGCAGGTACAGCATGCGCTCGCGTCGGGCGTAGGACGCGACCAGCGCTTCGAGCAGGGTGGTCTTCCCCGCTCCGTTGGGCCCCTCGATGCGCACGCGGTCCTCGCGACCGATCGTGATGCGAACATCGTAGAGCACGGGATGTTCGCCACGCAGCACGACGTCCTCGCCCACGTGGAAGAGGATTGGGCTCGGGGCACGTTCGAAGGTCGCGAAGATCTTCCCTCCGAGCGTCGGATCTCGCTCCACGGTGGGGACGTCCCGCTGGGCGCGATCCAGCTCCGTGCGAGCGGCCGACGCGACACGCCCCGCTTTCGACGCAGCCCACTGTGCCTTCGTGGTCGCGAGGATTCCGCGAGCGTCGCTGTCGTGCCGATTCTTCATGCGCGCTCGCGTACTCGCGCCCTTCGACGCGGCGGCCTGCGTCCGACGTGCCGCGTCGAGTTGGGCCTCCGCAGCGCGCACCCGATCCTGCGCAGCCGCGTGCGCCGCGTATTGCTCGGCTTGCGCCTGCTCCCAGAGCGCCTTGGCGTCGGAGAAGCGCCCTGGCCACAGCGTCACGGTGTTGCGGTGGATGCGGAGCGTTGCGGTGGTGAGCGCGTCGAGGACGGCGCGGTCGTGGGAGACGACTACGCCCAGCCCCGTGAATCGCCGCAGGGCTCCAAGCAATCGCTTTCGCGCGTCGACGTCGAGATGGTTGGTCGGCTCGTCGAGGAGCAGAACGTCGGGTTCGCGGGCGAGCGCGGCGCCGATCTGCCATCGCTTCCGCTCGCCGGGCGAGAGCGTCGCCCAGCGATCGAGCTCGCCGGGGTCGAGCGAAAGGCGTCCCCGCAGCTCGGCCGCGACGCCGTCATCCCGTGCAGCGAGGGCGTCGATGTCTTCATCTCGGCCCTCCACTTCTTGCCGGCAGTACGCGACGACGGCGTTCTTCGGTGTGAGGACGACGGTGCCTTCGTGTGGGGCCCGCTGGCCAGCGAGGATAGAGAGCAGCGTGGTCTTGCCAGCGCCGTTGGCGCCGACGAGCCCATAGAAGCCGCCGTCGAGCGTGAGGGAAACTGATTCGAAGATGGGAGCAGACGCCGCCCAAGCGACGCTGACTCCGTGCAATCGAAGCACGGACATGAATCACTCCAAAACCCAGGCGCACAGCTACCGTGCGCGGTTCGTTCGAGAGGACGACGTTCGTCCTCGAAGCGGATGGGGATCGGGTGACTCAGGCCATAATAGCGCTGGCCGGACCAGCGCGCGCCGTATGTAACACGCGCTCTACTGGATTGCAGCCCGTTCTCGGGGCCAGGCGGCCTCATCGTCGAGGTGCTCCGCGAGGCCGCGGTCCCTTCGGTCCCGTACGGGGAGCGGCGCTGCCCATCTTGCGAAACCCGGGGTGGACGCCGGGCGTGAGCCCTTGTTCGTCCGCGATGCGCGAGAGAAGATCGGCGAGTGTCCGGCGCTCGTCGTCGCTCAGAGCGGCGCAGAGCGCAACCTGGTGGGCTCGCGCGACCCGTCCGATTGCCTCGAGCGACTCCTGCCCCTTGTCGGTGACGAAGAGCCGATAGGTGCGCCGATCGTCCGGGTCGTCGCGGCGCTCGAGCAGACCGCGCTCATCGAGCTCGTCGAGGAGGATCACGAGGCGGCTCGGGAGGATGCCGAGCATCGTGCCAAGCGCCCTCTGGCTGATGCCCGGCGCTCCTGAGAGGGCGCGGAGAATCCCAGCGTGCGGCGGCGAAAGGCCCAATGCGGCCAGGCGCTCTGCGAACATCGACGCAGCGTGAGCGCCGACCTGTGCAACGAGGAAAGCGGCGCCACTACCCCCGCGTGGGGGGCCGGCGCTCGGACCAGAGCTCTTCACCCCAAAGATCATAGCGCGACCAAACGATGTGATCTACGATTCGTTCATCGCATGAACGATTCTATAGGAGCACTACTGATGACCGAGCCGCATCCGAAATCCCTGCCGGACGCGCGTCACCGCGGACCACCGCTCGCTGCGGTTGCAGGCATTCATGTCGTTCTCTTCGTCGCAAGCCTCGTCGTGGCCACGGCGCTGGCGGGCGGCGCTCATTTCCCATCGCCGTTTCAACCGCCGTTGCTCTCGAAGGCCTATTTCGCCGAGCAGGCGCAGGCGGTCGGCGTTGGCGCCTTCCTGCAGTTCGGCGCCGCCGTGCCGCTCGGGATCTTCACCGGGAGCATCGTCAGCAGGCTTCGCTTTCTGGGCGTGGAGGTGGCGGGCGTGTTCATCGCGCTCTTCGGAGGATTTGCCGCCGCCCTTCTGCTCGCGTCGTCGGCGCTCGTTCAGTGGGTGCTTTCGCAGCCCGCGGCTTCCGTGAACGACGACGTCGTGCGAGCACTCCACTTGCTCGCGTTCGCGCTCGGGGGCCGGGCTACGTGGTGCCGATGGGGCTTCTCCTCGCCGGCATCGCGATCACCGGCGGGCTTCACCGGCTAATCCCGAAGTGGCTCATGTGGTCTGGCATCGCGCTCGCGGCGATCGCCGAGCTCTCGACGCTCAGCCTGGTGCTCCCCGTCTTCGCGTACCTGCTCCCGCTCGCGCGCTTTCCGAGCTTCGCCTGGTTGATCGTCGCCGCGTTGCTCCTTCCGAGTACGCGAAAGCGCTCAATCTCACGGCCTGCGGCGGCAAGCGCGGCACTCGAAATCTACGGAGGTTGACGATGACTCTTTCTATCAGCGGGTCTCGGAATGGCGTCCTCGCGAACAAGGTGGCCCTCGTCCTCGGAGCGAGCCGCGGCATCGGAGCCGCCACGGCGCGAGCGCTTGGCCGCGCGGGTGCCGACGTGGTCGTGGCAGCACGTGATGCCGTCGCGCTCGAGGCGGTTGCGTCGAGCATCCGAGAGGAGGGCGCTAGAGCCATGGCCATCCCGACGGACATCCTCGACGACACTCAGGTTGCCCGCGTCGTCGCGCGGACGGTCGAAGCCTTCGGTGGACTCGACGTCGCCTTCAACAACGCTGGCTCGGGTCATCTACCCGCCCCGTTGGCCGACCTCACCGTGCAAGACTTCGACGACGCCATCGGGATCAACCTGCGCGGCATCCTCGTCGCGATGAAGTTCGAGCTCGGCGCAATGCTCGCTCGCGGCGGCGGGTCGATCGTCAACATGTCCTCGACCGCCGGTCTTCAGGGCGTCCGAGGCATGAGCGCCTACTCCGCCACCAAACACGCGATCATCGGAGCGACGAAGAGCGCGGCGCTCGACTATGCCGCGAAGAACATTCGACTGAACGTCGTCGCGCCTGGGCCCATTCTGACGGATCGACTGCGCGCCTTGCCGGTCGAGCGCCGTGCCCCTATCGAACGCGCCGTACCCATGGGTCGTGTCGGCCTCGTCGAAGAAGTCGCGAGCACGGTCGTCTACCTCGCTTCCGACGCCGCCGCCTTCGTGACCGGCGCGGTGCTCCCGGTCGACGGCGGTCGCGCCGCCGGCGCTTGAGGGGTGGAGGGTGACGTCCGTCGCGGCATAGCGTGCGCTGACGAAGAACTAGCCAGCCGCAACGGGCGCGCCTCACCAACAAGGAACGGAGTAGAGTCCCTCGCAGAAGGAGTTACATGACGACCTGGAGCAGCGCCGTCTGCAAAGCGAGCGGTATCGACATCCACTACCTCCGAACCGGAGGCGCCAAGCCTCCTGTCGTCATGCTTCACGGCTTGATGGGTAGCGGCGCCTGCTGGACTCCCGTGGCGCGCGCACTCGAGGGTGAGTTCGATGTCGTCATGCCCGATGCCAGAGGACACGGCGATTCGAGCGCGCCGAATCTGGGTTATCGATACGGCGATCTCGCGAGCGACGTCGTGGACCTGATCCGCGGGCTGGAGCTCTCGTATCCGGTCCTAGTCGGCCACTCCATGGGCGGCATGACCGCTGCCGTTGCGGCGAGTCGGGGAGAGGGGCAGCTCCGCGCCCTCGTCCTGGTCGACCCGACGTTCTTGAGCCCCGAGCGCCAACGCGAGGTCCATGCGAGCGACGTCGCCGAACAACACCGCCAAGCCCTCGGATTCCAGAAGTCTGAGCTCGTCGCGCAGGCGCGGGCCCGGAGCCCGCGGCGTTCGCCCGAGCTCATCGAGCTCCAAGCCGAGGCCAGACTAAAAACCTGCCTGAGCGCCTTCGACGTGCTCACGCCGCCAAACCCCGACTATCGCGAGGTAGTGCGCGCGATCGACGTCCCGACCCTGCTCGTCATCGGCGACAGCCCCGTCGTCACGCTCGAGATGGCAACGGAGCTGTGCGGCATCAACCCATGCGTACGCATCGAGCAGGTGCGAGACGCCGGCCACGGCCTTCCGTTCGATCAGCCCGAGCGCCTCGGTGAGCTGCTCGCGTCGTTCTTGGCTGACCTGACGTAGGCACTGTCCCCGTCTTCGCTCTATGGGATGCTCAAGGACAGATTCGGAGTGACTTGGGTGCTCGACGTCACTATCCCCTACAAGGACTCCTGAACCGCAAAGCTCCTTCAACAGGAGGCAGACATGCCGCGCCCGCTCGCGTACAGCCTGATCAGCGCCCCTTCGTCTTTCTCACGAGCATCGTCACTCATCCTCGTGAAAGTGCGGCAGCGATGACGGACGGTGCACTCACGTTTGCGTCGCCCCGCGAGTTGGAGACGTGGCTCGAGGCGAACCACGACAAGGAGCGCGAGCTCTGGGTGCGCATCTTCAAGAAAGACACGGGAACGCCGTCGGTGACTTGGCAGGACTGCGTCGTCGCCTGCCTCGCGTGGGGATGGATCGACGGTGCGAAGCGGTCGCTCGACGAGATATCGTTCCTACAGCGAATCACGCCGCGTCGTTCGAAGTCGAGCTGGTCAAAGAAGAACTGGGAGCACGCCGAGCGCCTCATCGCCGAGGGCCGAATGCAGCCCTCAGGCTTGGTCCACGTCGAGGCTGCCCGCGCCGATGGGCGCTGGGAGCAGGCCTACGCGGGCTCGGCCGAGATCGAGCTACCCGACGACTTCCTTCGCGCGCTCGACGAGAGCCCCGCCGCCAAGAAGTTCTTCGCGACGCTCAAGCGCCAGGAGGTCTACAGCATTTACCATCGCCTCCAGACCGCGAAGCGCCCCGAGACGCGCGCGAAGCGAATGGCGGCGATCCTCGCGACGCTGGCCGAGGGGCAGTCCCTTCCCTGACGATCGAAGAGTGAGGAACGTCGCGCTCCGGCAACAACGAGCAAATCGACCGTAAGACTTACACAGCGAGTGCGCGCACCGGAGCGCGAGCTCCGCGGGACACCGTGGGTTGTGAAAGCTGCGGGCGCTCGGCCAGCTCGCCCGCCGTGAGCGGGCCGTGCAGGCGGATCCTCAGCAGCAGCGACACTCTTCGTGACGAGTCGTCTCTCGCGGGAGACGTGCGAGCGCGCGGCTCCGGGACCAAAGGTTCCAGGGGCCGTCGTCCTACTGCGCGAGTCGAGGGCGCGAAACGGAGAACGCCGGCCTGGTTAGAATGGAGAGAATGCGACCCGGACCAACGAAGAACGACAAGCGATCCCTCCCGCCCGGCGGCACCCCTGACCTCCAGGACGCCACTTCGGATCCTCGCGGCAAGGCCAGGAGCGCGCGCTCCGACAGGCCCAAACGTCGGAGGCGCAGGGTGCGCCTGCCAGGCCCGACCTTCCCCGGGTCCCCCGCTGGGATCGAGAGCACGCCGCTCGTCGACGTACCCCCTGAGCCAGGTGCCGTCTCGATCAGCTGCGTCGACTATGGGCCCGACCGCGCGAGCGCCTTCGACGTTCCGGACCTGGAGGCCTTCCTCTCGCGGCCCAGGCCCGAGTGGTCGGCGGTGCGGTGGGTGAACGTGGCTGGCCTCCATCCCCAGGTCATCAACCGATTTCGCCAAGCCTACGGCTTCCACACGCTCGCGGCCGAGGACGCACTGAAGGTCCCGCAACGCCCCAGGGTCGAGCCATATCCCGACTTTCAGTTCATCGTCGCCAGCATGTTCCGGCAGGTGGACGGCAAGTTCACCTCGGGTCAGGTCAGCGTCTTCTTCTATGGGAACATGCTCCTCACCTTCCAGGAGGAACCGGACGGCGCCGAGGCGTGGTCGACGATCCGGCAGCGTATCCAAGCATCAGGCTCCACCCTGCGACAGGGTGACGCCGGCTTTCTCCTCTATTCGATCCTCGACGCCCTGATCGATCACATCTTCCCGGTGGTCGAGCACTACGGTGACCTCTTGGAGACGCTGGAGGATCGGATCATCGAAGAGCCAACCACCGCACTCTCGGGGGAGCTCCACTCCGTCAGGCGAAAGCTGCTGGAGCTTCGGCGGATGATCTGGCCGATTCGGTTGATGATCCACGACCTGCAATCCAGCGATTCCCCGAACCTCTCGTCGACGGTGCGCACCTATCTTCGGGATGTGCACGAGCACTCGGTCCAGCTGATCGACGTGATCGAGACCTACCGTGACATGGCCTCCGGCATGATCGAGCTCTACCTGTCCGCAGTCTCGTACCGGATGAACGAAGTGATGAAGGTCCTCACAATCATCGCCACGATCTTCATCCCGATCACCTTCCTCGCGGGCGTGTTTGGCATGAACTTCAAGGTGATGCCCGAGCTGAACTGGGAGTGGGGCTACGCGCTCTTCTGGCTGATCTGCATCGTCACCGTCGTCGGGCTGATCCGGTTTTTCCGCCGCAAGGGCTGGATCGGGGAGGGCCAGGTGTCGAAGTAGCTGCGCTCGACACGACCGGGGAGCAGCTCCATACGATCGGTCCCTCCACATCCGTCGGCGCTCGAGCTCGGCGTCGCTCGGCCGGCATCACGGCGGTATTCTGGCGGCGTGTCCTGCGATCGCTGGTGGCACCAGCGGACGACAAGACCGTCTTCCTCGAACCGCGAGTGCCGCAGATCGTCGGCACCCGCTTGCTTGCCGGGAGCCCCGATGCAGCTCGGACTCGACCTCGCGCACCCCGGGACCACCGAAGATCAGCTCTCTTGCAGTGGCTTTGGATCGACGGCCGTCTTACGACTCGATGGATCGCTGGATTTCCATATGATGTTCGCCGCTAGGTCCACGAACGCGCCGCCCTGCTCGCTTCTTCGGCTGGGAGAGGAGCGAACGAAGGAGAGCTGCTTTTTCGTGGATGAAGTGCGCGCGGAGGCTCGCCGGTTCCCCTTGCCAGGGAGATTGCCGCCTGCTCGCTCCTCGGGGCGCCTGCGCACGCGCTGGCAGTAGGTCCGATGAGGGAGTTCCTGCGTGGGTAAGGGCCGAAGTGGGCTTGATCCGCCCTCGTGGACCTCCTGTGGGAGGGTGCGGTGAGTGTCACGGGTGCCGTGCAACCACCGCGGAGTCGAGCAGCACGAAGAGATCGGAGAGATCCTGTCGAGCCTGCGCGGGCGCCGAGCCGAACACGACGGCGACGTAGCGGAGGAGTTTTCCGCCGACCGTACGTTCGATGATCGCGCAGTCGTGACTGAAGCTGTCGTCGCCGAAGCCGATCTTCGAGGCGAGCGTGTCCGGCGCTCGCCCCACAGCGGTGAGGGCGGTTCGTGCGTAACTGCCGATGCCACCACCCATCTGATTCATGAGCGCACGCATCTCGGTCGACGAGGAGCTACTCAGGAGCTTCCCATTCGCCATCGCGGTAAGAAGTCGCGACACCTGCAACGCGTTGCCGACGAAGTTGCTCTTGCTGCGCCCTTGCGCCGTGGCCCACCGAGGTGTGAGGGCGATCCCCGCTGCGTTCGAGGCCTTCTCCGCTGCGTTCCTTACCCAGTCGTGACCGTCGTAGTCTCCGGAGATCCACAGGCCTTTGCTCGTCGCCGCATCGAAGTATCCGGACCGGGCGAGCACTCCGTTGAGATAGAAGTAGCCAAGCGCGAGGATGCAATTGCTCGCTGCTTGATTGTTCGACCAGCGCATCATCGTGCGCATCCATTCGTGGAACAGGCCGGTCGGAGCTCCGTTCTCGCCGACGGCATCGATGCTCGCGTCGGAGACCATGGGTGAGGTGATTGAGAAGTCGACCACTCCCGTCGGAGAGACCGTGAAGATCCGGTCGAATTTGGGAACGGTCACGTCCTGGTTGTTCCCAAAGCTCGTCGTCGACTTCGTGGGGAACATCGCCTTGAGCTTCGGTCGCCACGCGTTCTCGATGACCCCGAAGATCGCGGGCGCCGCGAAGGGCTCACCGTTCGCCTTCGCCGCATCGACGAACGCCTGCACTCGTTCTCGCAGCGCGAACGCCGCGTACATCACGCAGAGTTTCATGAGACTGCCGACGAAGACCATCTCCTCCTCGTGAAGGCCGGCGAACGCCGCGCTCGCCGGAGCGCCTGTGACGTCGGCCAGTCCCGCGCAGAGATGGTTCGCCGTGCTGACGGTGACAGGCGCGAACGCCGTGGTCATCGAAGGGTCGTTGCGCACGAGATTGACGACCCCAGGGGGAGGGAACGGATCGATCGCGTCGGCCCACGCCGGAACGGGGACCGGTGCCGCGCCGCCGCCCATCGCGGCGCCACCACCACCACCACCTCCTCCCCCGCCATCGGCCGCGCCGCCCTTGAGGGCCGTCTTGACCAGGTCGCCCGCGGGCATGCCGAGCGGACCGTAGAGGGCCTTGTTGAACGCCGCGGCGCCGTCACCCCCAATCGCGCCCGCTATCGGCGCCGACGTCCCCGCCCCGCTCTCCCCGCCTCCGCTCCCGCCGCCGCCGCCGCCGATCGGAACGCTGCCGTCGGCCCCCGCGGCAGCGCTCGCCGCAGCCGCGTCGCGTTTTTCGCCGTGTGCGACCCGCGCGGCTTCCGCAGTGACGCTCTGATTGGCGCCCCCGCTCGACGGCGCACCGAGCGCCGCCTTCACGATGTCCGCCGCGATCTGACCCATCGCTACCGACTTCTGCATCTCGGCGCGCATGTTCGAGCTCGCGACCTCGGCGGCCGCAGTCGCAGCGTCGATCGTGCCCTGCGCCACTTGACCCGCGAGATTCTGCGTGCCGGCCAAGCCGCTCATGTCGCGGAACATGTTTCCGTTCGACACGGCCGTGAGCACCGCTCCGAGCCCGGCCGGATCGGGCAACGACGTCGGCGTGACGATGTTGAGCACGGGCTGACCGAGCTGTCCCGGTCGGAGGTCCTCCGAGGTGGCGCGCGAGCCGGTCGAGACCGGCGCGATCTCTGGCAGTGTGAGCGGGATCGGAGAGTCCTGCCAGTTCCAGAAGCGCGTGTACTCGAGCTTCTCGGCGCTGTTGGATCGACCCAGCACCGCCTCGGCGAACACTCCATTCGTGGGAATGGGGATGACGCGCGAATCCGGCTCGACTCCAAAGTCGAAGCCTCGGTTCTTCAACAGGTCGCTCCACGTCGCCTGGCGCCCGTCTTCCGTCACCCCCGAAGGCTCATCGGGATCGACGGGGGCGCGCAGGACGAGGAAGTTGCCGGCCACAGTGAGCACCTTGGGCTCGACCTGATCGATCACGGGGCGACCGTTCCAAGTGAATTCGCTGAGCAGGAGCACGAGCGTCGCACTGTCGAGGGACCGGGCGATGGCCTGCGCATAATGCGCGTTGTTGGCCTGCAGATGGGCCAAGAGCTCGCGTCTACGATCAGCCTGGTCGGTGCGGAACTTCGCGACCTGAGTGACGGCCGTGCCGAGCTCCACTGGCACGGAGGGCAGCGTGAAACGGCGGCCGAGATAGGCGCACAACAAGGTCATCTGGCCCGATCCCTGACTCCCTTCGCTACGCGACGCGTAGATCCCATCGAGCTCACCCATGCGCACGCCCGCTGGGAGATCGACGCGGCCATTCACGACCGTGAGATCGACGTCCGCGGCAGCCGAGTCGACGCGATCGAGGCGCAGATTGGTCACCGTGACGCCCTCGAAGCTGATCGCGAGGAGCTCGGTTTCATCCGGCACGAACAACGAGTCGGAGCCGGGTCGCACGATAGGGCGCGCGACGAAGCGCGAAGCGCTGGCGAGCTCGGCTCGGTCCCAGGCACGCACACGAATCCCTACAGTTTCGGGCGGGACCTCGGTAGCCGTGGCAGGCGCGACCGTCGCCGCGGCCGTCGGCTCGCTCTTCGCGATCATGCTTGCACGAAGAACGGCACTCATCTTCACCAGATCGGGACGTCCAGAGGGCACGACGATGCGCGAGCTCGTTGCGCTGATTTCGACGGCAGACGTGTCGTCGAGCAAGAGCTCGAGCGCGCGGCGGTTCAGCGCCGCGCGCCCGAGAGCACCGCGGAAGCGCTCGACGTATTGCGCACCCAAGGGGCCGGCGAAGTCGAGGCGCTCCATCGGAATGAAGAGACAGCGCTCGGCTCGATGCAAGCGCGTCGCCACCCGATACACCTGAACGATCTCGTAGTATTGAATCGTCAGCGCGTGCATGTGGTTGTAGTTCGCCACGATGCGGGTGCTGACCTGCTCGTGTTCGCTCTGTGAGACCTCGCGCACCGCGGTCGCGCGGCGATTGCGGACCGACGTGCTGTGCTGCTCCGTGCGGTCGTTGATGTTCTGCTGCATGGAAGCCGCCACCGAGCGATTGCCCACCGACCACGAGGAGGAGCTCGCCGTCGTGTCCGTCGTGGCCCCCTGCAACGACCCCGAGGCGTCCCCGCTCGCCCAGAGACTGGTCAGAAAGCCCGTTCCGACGGAAGCTTGCGCGCTGTAGCTCGTGGAATCCGCATGGGAGGAGGAGGTCGATCCGCCTTCTTGCATTTCGCTCGCTACAGCGTCCTGGACTTCGCTGAGCGCACGCGTGTGAAGCGCCGCGGAGGCGAGCTCCTCGGTCTCGCTGATGGTTTCCGACGATGTCGCGCTCGTTCGACGAGCCCAGTCGACGATCGCGATGCGGGTCGCCTCTCCTGGAGCGAGGGCGAGCGAATGCAGGAGGTGACCGAACGTGATTCCCTGCGCGTACCACGACTGTGAGTACGTCATCAGCGCGCCGATGGCGGGCTTCGTGAAGCCGTTCCGATCGGCGAGCACCGCGTCGAGCGAGACGCCACCGTCGAGTGGCCTCGTTCCCTGCCCCGTCGTCTCGTTCATCTGCAGCATGACGAGTGTCGTGTAGTAGACGCGCTCCGTCGGAAACTCGCCAAAGGTCGGGCGCAGCTTCTCGGTCAGGATCGCGTCCCGGTCGTCCATGCTGCCGCCAATTGAGCCGCTCACGAGTCGCTTGGCGAATAGATAGGGAGGCCACTGCGCGAAGTCGCGAAGGGTCGTGACGTTCAACGCCTGGCTGATCGCCGCGGCTTGAGCCGGGTCGAGCATGCGGAGCGCAGCGAGAGGCAGCGTGCCCATCGCCTCCACCGACTCGATCGCGATCGCATCGTCCAACAGGTCGCCGGGCGCCATTCCGTACTGGGCGGCAGCCCCCATCTCGTCCTTCGCGAACGCGGCGACGCGCGCGGCGGCGAAGAGCCGCGAGCAGCCGAGATCGAAGATCGTCTTGATGCCGAGAGGTGCCAAAGCCGTGGCGGCATCCGGCGACACGGAAAGCAGTTCGGTGAAAGGCTGTTTGAGCAACTCGGACGCATCGAGATGCGCGCTCGTCGAGCGCACGAATTCGCCAGTACCGTTCATCGCCATCCCCCGGGCGAGTCTACCGATTCGCCGCGCATGCCAGTCAGATCGAGCTTGGCAGCGCCGCCGCATCGTACCCACGGCACGCGTCGCTCACCAAGCGACCGGCGCGTCGTGACGAGCGGGCTCGTCGAGAGCACGACGCTCGACGCTCGAGGGTGTTGGGAACGGTACAATGGCAGACGCACCCGGAACGTCGAGCTCGGACCGCCGGGTCTCGATCCGGCTGACGTCGGGGAGATCGTCCACAAGCCGATTCAGGCGGCGCTCGAGATCGAGCGCATCTTCCTCTCTGCGCGCGACTACTTCGAGCTCGGAGTACGAGGCGTGGGCCGCTCGAACGCCTCTCGCGCTCGCTCGACTTGGGGCCAGATCACGCACTCCGGGATGTGGTCGTTGAGAAGCCCCATCGCCTGCATGAAGGCGTAGACGGTCGTCGGGCCCACGAACTTCCACCCGAGCTTCTTCAGCGCATCGGAGAGCGCGTTCGACTCCTGCGAGGTCGACTGGGTCTGCGCGTGCTCTGGGCGATGTGACGTTGGCTCGTACGCCCAGACGAAGGCTGCCAACGAGCCTTCCTTCTTCACGAGCTCCTTGGCCTTCTGCGCGTTGTTGATGACGGCTTCGATCTTGCCACGATGTCGAACGATGCCTTCGTCGCCGAGGAGCCGCTCGACGTCGCGCTCGGTGAACCGAGCGATTCGATCGAAGTCGAAGCCGTGAAACGCGCGTCGAAAAGCTTCGCGCTTTGAGAGGATCGTCCGCCAGCTCAACCCAGACTGAAAGCCCTCGAGGCTCAGCTTCTCGAAGAGCCGGCGATCGTCTGCAACGGGGAATCCCCACTCGTGGTCGTGGTACTCGAGGAACTCCGGGGCGGCCGCGCTCCATCGGCAACGCGCCAATCCGTCGGGGCCGATGAAGGTGCTGGTCATGCAGCCCCCACGAGGAAGTACAGGTAGCGTTCGGGCAACTCGAGGTGCGGGCCTCGTCGCCAAGCTCTCCCGCTGCACCGCTCGCCTTCCTCGCGATGCTCCACCGCCTCTCGCCACTCGAGCTTTCGGTTAGCCATACTGGAAGCCGGGTTTGCTCTGCCCGATTTCTATGATGTAACCGTCGGGATCGCGGATGTAGCATCGCGTCTCGCCGTACTTCTCTATTGGTTCTGTAAGAAACGTCGCTCCCCTACTCCGCCAGAGTCTATAGCACGCATGAATATCTGCGACGCGGATATTCATGAAGCTACTGACCTCATCAGGGTCGGGAGGGGGTCGGAGCGTCACGGTCGGCTTGTCGGGTGTTGGACCGCCCCCGACGTTGAGAATAAGCCAAGTGTTTGCGATCTTGATGTACGGCGGCGCGCCTTCCTTGTCGCCTCTGCTCACGACTTTGCCGCCGAACACCTTTTCGTAGAACTGAACGGATCGATCGAGGTCGGACACGGTGAGAAAGTGCGTGACGGTGAACCCCTCGTGCGGCGGCATCTGAAAGCTCGACTGCTCGACTCGTACTTCATCCATTTCTGGCTCCAATCCATCCACGACGCGAGCTTGACGTTTGACGGCCATGCGGGGTCAGTGGAATTGCCGAGTCATCAATCTATCCATCTGCACGCAGCCGCCAGCTTGCTTCAAAGTATTCATGGGGCAATTTTCGCGCACCACTTGACCATCATGCGGCCCTGCTCGCTCTTTCGGCTGGGAGCAAAGCGAACGACGGAGGGTGCTTTTGAGTGGATGAAGTGCGCGCGGAGGATCGGCGGTTTCCGTAGGCCAGGGTGGTTGTCGCCTGCTCGCTCCACGGGGGGCCTGCGAACGCGCGGCAACCTCCGCGGGATCGCAAGGCCGTCGTAGTGGACGCCAGGCGACACGTGGTATCGGGCTACGTGCGCTCCTCAAATGCCCGCGAGGAAACGATGACGAAGCTCGACTACAAGAAGACGCTCAAAGACCTGTACGCGCCGCCATCCAAGAATGTGGTTCGGGTCGTCGTGCCTCCGCTCCGGTACCTGATGATCGACGGCCACGGAGACCCGAACACGGCTCCCGCCTACCAGCGCGCCGTCGAGTGCCTGTACAGCGTCTCGTACACGATCAAGTTCGCCGTCAAGCGTGGATCGGAAGGCACCGACTACGGCGTCATGCCGCTCGAGGGGCTCTGGTGGGCCGACGACATGGCGTCGTTCTCAGTCGAGAGGAAGGCCGACTGGAAGTGGACGATGATGATCTTGCAGCCCGACCTGGTCGACCGAGAGACGGTCGAGACCGCTATCGGGGACGTTCGGCGCAAGAAGCCGCTCGCCGATCTCGACCTGCTGCGCTTCGAGACGTTCGACGAAGGCGTGTGCGCACAGACTATGCACCTCGGGCCGTTCTCCGAGGAAGGCCCGACGATCGCACGCGTGCACGAGTACATTGCCGCGAACGGCAGCTTGCGGGGCAAGCACCACGAGATCTACCTGTCCGACATCCGAAAAGCCGACCCGAGCCGCTGGAAAACGGTGATTCGTCAACCCATGAAGGAATCACGGTAGCGCGCACGCGCTCATACGACCGCGAGCGTCCTGGTGCGGCAGAGGGGAGGAGGATGTCTCCATCTGCTGGATACACCCCCACCAGAGAGTACGGACTCCCACGGTCCGTCGAACTCTCCCACCTGCGACTACCGTTCGACCCGCTTCACCATCCCCTGGCTCAGTCACGTACCTCGGGGAGGACGCTGTTGACTGCCGCCCGACCCTTGTCCGTCGCGGTGACCGTCTCGAGGAGCTGGACGATGTTCGAGCCGAGCTTGGCGCCGAAGGTGTCCATCAGCGACCGGGCCCCGCTCTGCACATCGGAACCGTTGGCGACGATGGTCATCTTCGCTGCGGACATCGCCTGGGCCAGCGCGATGCCCACGGCTTGGTCGGCCTTCACCTGCTCGATGGTCACCAGGTACTTCTGGTAGCCCTCGTCCTTGCCGATCTTCTCGGCCAAGGTGATCTGCGCGGTGACTGGCGCCATCAGCATCTTTTCCTGGGCCTCGGCGTTTGCCTTGCCCTTGGCCGCGATGCCTTCCGCTTCCCTCATCGTCGCCGCCAGCGCGCCCTCCGCCTTGGCCGCGATTCCTTCCGCTTCCCTCATCGTCGCCGCCAGCTCGCCCTCCGCCTTGAGCTCGACGACCTTGCGCGCTGCCTCCGCGTCGACCACCTGCATCTCAGCGGCCCTCCGCGCGGCGATGATGGCGGTCTCCTTCTGGATCTCGGCCTTCTTAACCTCCTGGACCTTCATGACCTCCATCTCCCGCTCGGCGGTGGTCTTGGCGGAGGCCTGGACCTCCTGCTTGGCCTTCTCCCGCTCGATACCGACGATGCGCTCCTGCTCCGCGGTACGGATGCCGATCTGCTGCTTCTTCTCCTGCTGACGAAGCTCGATCTCCCGGGAAGCCTCGATCTCGGCTGCTTCCGCGGCCCGGTTGTTCTCCGCCACCGCTACACGGGACTCCTTGTCGATACGGGATTTGTCCTTCTCCATGATCTTGGAGATGACCTCGGAGCCCCTCGCATCCCGGATGTCCATGAACTCGATGGTCTTCACGGTCGTCACGCCCCACTCCCTGAGCTGAGAATCCACCTCTCCGGTGAACGCTTGCCCAAGGGATCCGCGGGCTTCCATGATCTCCTCGAGGGTGTGGGTTGCCAGGATGCGTCGCACGGAACCCTGAAGGATGGCCTTCAACTGATTGGCGAGCTCCTGGTAATGGTCGATCCGCGTAGCTGCCATCGACGAATCGCTGATGCGGAAGAACGACGTTACGTCCACCACGAAGGGCAGACGGCGGGAATCGTACGCCTCGTAGTCCGTGAGGCTGACGCTGAAGTTGGCTTCAGGCAGGCGGCTGACGACGACACCGATGATCGGGAGCCAACTCGGCCAGGCGTAGTAGACGTTGCCAGACTTGCTGCTGCGGCCGTAGGAGACGGCTCCCGCCTTCGACTGGACGATGTGCACCATGTTGGTGGGTACCACCGTACGCAGCTTGAGGATGGTGATGGTGAGGACCGCGAAGGCGAACAGAGGGACTACGATCACACCAACCGCAACAACTGGAAACATACCGTCTTCTCCGACGTGAATTTCAACTTCATGTACTTGTTCTACCCGTGGATCGAACGGCCTTCGTCGAGATCCGCCCGCACCGTAGGTCGGATCGCCAACGCCCTCGGTTGCTTCGGGGCCATGGCCGATCTGACCACTATTCAACCATGGAGATCCATACGCCGGGGAAACTTCTCCATCACTGAGCGTCCTATCGGCCGGACGGGGACGCTCAAGCCCGCGAGAAGCCTCATCTCGGCACGCGGCGAAACGGCTTGCCCCGCTGGGGCGCTCGGGCAAGGCTGGTGACATGGCGCACGCCGCCCCTCCGAAGACGCGCCGTTGGGTGCCCCTGCTCGCCGTGGCGTCGCTGGCCATCCTCGCGACGACCGTCTTCGCCGTTGGTTTGAACCCCTCCACCACGGAGCACCTCTCGGTCATGGGCGATGACGATGCAGTCCAGGTGCACATCGGCGAGCAGAATCGACGAGGCACCACCAAGGCTGACCACATCCCCGCGTACCGCGCGCGGTTCGACCGCGACCCGACGCCCGAGAACGGCTTCCTCCTTGCCCGCCTCCTCCCGGCAGCGGAGTCGGAGGCTCTGGTCCTCCGCCTCCTCGCCGATCACCCCTACAACCCGTGGTTGCTCCGCCTGGGCGCAAGGCACCACCTGCGCGCGAGGCGCTGGAGCGAGGCGGTGCGCGCCTACGAGAGGCTCGTCCAGGTCTCGCCCGCCGACATCGTCAAATCGTTCGAGCTGCGCGCCACCGCTCTCGCGGGCGCAGGCCGTGCGGAGGAAGCTCTGTGGCTTGCGGACCGGCTTCCTCTCGGTGGCGCTCACTTGAGGGTGGCGCTCACCTACGCCCGACTGGTCAAGCTCGTCGGCGCCGGGGACCCGAGCGGCTACGTAAAGCGTGTGTCCCAAAGCGAAACGCTGCCGCCTGGCTTCCTCGCGAGCTTCGAGACCCTCACCGGAGGCGACGCCCTAGCCGAGATCACCGCCATCGCAGGGGCGCCCGAGCGCAAGGCCCGTATGGTCGAGCGCGAGGCGCTGCGCAAGCCGTGGTCGGCTCTCGCGCTCCTCGCGCAGGCGCCCGAGGGGACCGCCGGCGAGCTCGACCTGGACGTCGCGGTCCTCCTCCTCGGCGCCGCTGAGGGCGCGAAGCTTTCCCGCGTACGCGACCAGCTGGTCTCCGCGCTCGAGGAACACGGCCCGCCGTTCCTCGACTACATCCGCACCGGAAGAGAAAACTCCGCCACCGACGAGCTTCCGCCCGCGGGCCTCGCCGCCATCCACGTTGCCCGCGCGTTGACATTGGATGGGAGCGAGCGCGACGCCCTGCTCTCACTCGCGAGGCAGGAAGACCCGCTCCGCGGCGTGCCCAGTCTCGCGGCGGAGGAGCTCGAGGGAAAGGCTCCCAGGAGCACCCCTTCCAGCAGCAAAGGGAGCTGACGTGCCGTTCACGCTCGCTGAGGCGGTAGAGGAAGTCGAGAATGCGACCGTCGCCGCCATCTGGCGCCAGCCCGATACGGTCATCGTCGAGCGTCCGGGTTGGTACCAGTTCACGACGGCGTCCTCGCGGCTGTACTGGATGAACGGCGTCGCACGCTCCGTCCTGAGCTCCGAGGAGGCAGCGGAGGTCGTCGGAAGGACGGTCGCCGCGTATCGTTCCGCGGAACTTGGATTCCGGTGGACGCTTGGCCCCGGCGCCGCACCCGCCCATCTCGCCGAGCTGCTCGAGCGAGAGGGCATGCGGTTGATGTTCGTCGCGAGGGGCATGGTCGCCGACGTGCCGACTCTCGAGGTGAACGCTGGTCCCGGCGTGATCGTGGAGCGCGCGACGTTGGCCAACGTCGACGATTACGTCCGCGCAAGCGCCGCTGGATGGGGAAACACGACCGAGGCGGCACGCGAGATCCGCGCGAACATGATCCGGAGTCTCCGGGATCCGTCGAATCGAACGCTCTACTACATCGCCCGTGTCGACGGCGTGCCGGCAGGTTCCGGTGGCTTGCTCCCACTCGCCAGCTCCGGCTACCTGCTCGGGAGCAGCGTCGACCCGGAATACCGCGGCCGCGGCGTCTACCGCGCGCTCGTCGCGGCACGCGTGGCGACCCTGCGGGAGATGGGGCTCCCGCTCGTGACCATCCTGGCGAGCTCCGAGACGTCGGCTCCGATCTGTTCGAGGCTCGGCTTCGAGACCGTGTGCGAAGCTCGGATCTACGCCTGGGAGCCGAGCCAGGACTGACTCGCGACCTCGAGGCCGATCGGCCAGCGATCGAGAGTACGCTAGCGCCGTGAGCGAACATCCTTTCGATCTCGTGACCGAAGCCGACCTCCGTAGGCGACAGAGCGCGAAGTGGCGCGTGTACCCTTCGGATGTCCTCCCCGCGTGGGTGGCGGAGATGGACTATCCGATCGCTGGGCCGATCCAGCGGGCCCTCGGCGAGGCGCTGGCGAACGACGACGCCGGCTATGCCGATCCTCGCGGCCTCGGCGATTCGTTCGCACCGTGGGCGCGCTCGACGTGGGGCTGGGACGTCGCTCCAGGAGACGTCAGGGTCGCGCCGGACGTGGTCACTGCGATGGCGGAGATCCTCGGCGTCGCGACGAGACCTGGCGACGGCGTCGTCGTCGACCCGCCGGTGTACGCGCCATTCGCAGAGACCATCCGGCGCTTGCACCGGCGCGTCATCGAGACTCCGCTCGCGCGGGTCGAGGGCGGCTATCGCCTCGACCTCGACGCGATCGAACATGCCTATGCCGACGGAGCGCGCGCGCACCTACTCTGCTCGCCGCACAACCCGGTCGGCCTCGTGCACGAGCGCGAGACGCTGGCGGCGGTCGCCGAGCTCGCTGCGCGCCACGGGGTCCTCGTCGTGAGCGACGAGATCCATGCGCCGATGACCTACGGCCCAGCGAGGCACATCCCTTTCCCGAGCATCTCCGAGGATGCCGCGCGTACCTCGGTGGTGCTCTCCTCCGCGTCCAAGACCTGGAACATCGCCGGCCTCAAGTCGTCGGTGATGGTCGCGTGCCATGACGACACCCGCCGCCTGCTCGCGAAGCTGCCGGCGGAGCTGGCGTACCACGCGGGTCACCTGGGCGTGCTCGGGGCCCGCGCCGCGTTCGAGGACGGTGCAGACTGGCTCGCGGAGACGATGCGGATCCTGGATCGGAACCGTCGTCTTGTCGCCGATCTGTTGCGCGCGCACCTTCCGCGAGCGCGCTACGTCGAGCCCCAGGCGGGCTACCTCGCCTGGATCGACTGCACCGGTCTCGGCCTCGGGCCCGATCCGGCGAAGGTCTTCCTCGAGCGGGGTCGCGTCGCTCTTTCTTCAGGCCTCTCCTTCGGTGCCGGGGGCGAGGGCTTCGTTCGCGTCAACTTCGCGACGACGCGCACGTTGCTCGAGGAGGCCATCCGGCGGATGGCCGTCGCCTTGGCCTGAACTCGTCAGCCGGCGACCGCGTCCTTCTCGGACGTCGGAGTGATTACACTGGCGGGCGTCGACGACGGCACGCACGGCTGATCGGCCATCGGCGATCTCCTACGAGGAGCACGGCACGTGCACGATCGTCCCGGTACCCGCCTCTTTGCACGAATTCCAGCGCTCGAGCGGCTCGAGGCACGCCTCCTGGCCCACGGCCATGCGCCCTATGAGCGGGCGGTGGAGCCCTGGAAGCAGGAGCTGTTCGGCCAGCTCTCCGGCGACGTCCTCGAGATCGGCGCGGGAGCCGGCGCCAACCTGGAGCTCCTGCCCGCCGCGATCCGCTACTCCGCCCTTGAGCCCAACGCCTTCTCCCGCGAGCTCCTCACGCGCAAGGCGGCCGAGCTGGGGCGCGCTGCGACCGTGGTCGGGGGAAACGCGGAGCGCCTCCCGTTCGCCGACGAATCCTTCGACGCGGTCATCTGCTCGCTGGTCCTCTGCACCATCCACCACGTCCCCCGCGCCCTCGCCGAGGTGAGGCGGGTTTTGCGCCCGGAGGGTCGCTTCGTCTTCGTCGAGCACGTGATCGCGCCGCAGCGCAGATGGCTCCGGGCCGTGCAGCACGCGGTGAAGCCGCTCTGGTACGTGGTTGGAAACGGATGCCGGCCGGACCGCGACACCGCTGCCGCCATCGCCGCCGCCGGCTTCTCCCGGACCGAGCTGCAGCACGTGCGGATGCCGGTGCCGGTGGTCGGGCCCCACCTCGTGGGCTACGCGATCCGTTGATCGCCCGATGGGCGAGGCCGGTAGCTTGACCAGCGGCGGGCTCTAGTAAAGAATTCGTGACTAGCCGACCGAGTTAGTCACGTGGCCGTTACTAGCGACGCGGCTGGTCAAACAGACGTCACGAGCGAGGCCGAGATGCCGAAGCGAGCCACCGGGCGATACGAGCGGACCACGGTCGGCGGAGAGGAGGTCGCGGCGTTCATCCCGCTCGCGCTTCCACCCGCAGACCCACCGCTCGCGATCGGCTCGGCGTTGGCGGATCGCCTGCGCGCTGCCGAGCAGGCGCTCGTCCGACTCGAGCTCGCGGGTGAGATGGTGCCGTCCCTCGACTGGTTCATCTACGCGTTCGTCCGCAAGGAGGCAGTCGTCTCGTCGCAGATCGAGGGCACCCAGGCCACTCTCGTCGACCTGCTCGCGTTCGAGGCGCAGGCGAGCACGGACCAGGCAGCCCCGCCGAACGCAGATGTGGAGGAGATCTGCAACTACCTCGACGCCCTCACGTACGCGCGCGAACAGCTCGCCGATCCGACCGGCCTTCCGCTCTCGATGCGTCTCTTGAACGGAGCTCATGATCGGCTCATGCGTGGCGTGCGCGGCGCCGAGAAGCAGCCCGGCGACGTCCGCCGAAGCCAGAACTGGATCGGCGGCAGCCGCCCCGGAAACGCCGCCTACGTCCCGCCGCCGCCCCACGTACTTGGCGAGGTCCTGAGCGCGTTCGAGAACTACCTCCACACCGAAGACACGCTGCACCCGCTCGTGCGCGCGGGCCTGCTCCATGTGCAATTCGAGACCATTCACCCGTACCTCGATGGCAACGGCCGGATCGGGCGCCTGCTCGTCACCCTGCTGCTCGAGCACTGGAAGTTTTTGACGAAGCCACTGCTCTACCTGAGCCTGTTCTTCAAGCGGCACCGCGACGAGTACTACCGGCGGCTGAACGCGGTCCGCGTCGAAGGCGATTGGGAGGGCTGGCTGGCCTTCTTCCTCGACGGTGTCGCGACGATCGCCGACGAGGCCGTCGCCTCCGCACGTGAGCTCTTCGCGTTGATTGCCGACGATCGCGCCCGCGTGCTCGCGCTCGATGGAGTGTCGATCGGCGCGCTGCGCCTCTTCGAACTGCTTCCGCGCCACCCGATCGTGAGCGTCGCCTCCGTTACGAAGTTCGTCGAGACGAGCAAGCCGACGGCGATCCGCGCGATCGAATTCCTCGTCGCCACCGGAGTGCTCGTCGAGTCGACGGGCAAGAAACGAGACCGCTCCTTTGCCTACCGCGCCTACCTGGATCGGCTCAAGGTCGGCACGGAGTTAGCGCGCCCCTCGCGGTAGGAGCGCCGATCGCGTTCCCCCAGCGTCCGCCTCATCCACGCGTCGAGCCGTTTCAGCGTGACGTGCTCGGCCGGTACGACATCGCCACGTCGCACCGCTCGTAGCGCGCCCCGAACTGGCGCATGATCTCGGCGTCGTGCACGAAGCCGACCTTCTCGTAGAGATGGATGGCCGCCGCGCACTTCTCGTTGGTCAGCAGATAGACCTTGGCGAAACCCAGGCTGGAGGCCCGCTCCAGGGTCTTGGCGAGCAGGAACTCGCCGATCTTCAGGCCCCGGGCGCTCTTCAGGACGCCCATCTTGGTCAGCTCGACCCAGCCGTCCTTGGACACCATCAGGGCGCAGGTCCCGACCACGCCCAGCTCCGGCGTCTCGGCGAATAGGACCATCCCGCCCTTGTCGAGGATCAGCTCGCGCGGCTTCGACAGGAGCGCGATGTCGTTCTCCTCGAGGGCGAACATGTCCTCGATCCACTCCGCGTTGATCCGATAAAACGCGTCGGCCAGGTCGTCGGAGAAGTCGCGCGCCCACATCGTGGGCGGACCGGCGGCCTCGATCCGGCTCAGCAGCGAGGCCTCGGCAAGCCGCGCCTCCACCCTGGCCAGGCTCTGCATGAAGTCACCCGATAGCCCCTCGATCAGCGAGGCGGCGGCGGGCTCGATGCGCGGCAATAGCTGCGTCTGGATGCGGGCCACCAGGGCCTCGCCGCTCTCCGTCAGCGCCAGGCGTTTCGAGCGCTGATCGCCCGGCGAGGGCCGCGCTTCGACGAAGTCCTTGAGTGTCCCGAGAGCGCGGGACACCGTGGGCTGGGCAAGCTGCAGGCGCTCGGCCAGCTCGCCCACCGTGATCGGGCCGTGCAGGCGGATCGTCATCAGCAGCGACATCTGGGCCGGCTGGACCGGAAGGTCCAGCGATCGGGCCACATCGGCGGCGTCGGCCTGCATCCGCTCGGCCAGGCGCTTGAGCCTGCTGCCCAGGAAGCCCACGCCAAGCCCTGCCAGAAGATCGACTTCCATGCCCGCCTCCAATCCATAGCGCGCTATATAACTGAGGGGGAGCAACTGCAAGAGGGCCGAGCATCTGAACTGCGCGCCTCACCCACAGGTGGGCAAGGCCTCGGGCGGCGGGCGGTGGAGACAAACCGTCTTCAATTCAAAACATGTTGCAGGCAACATGTCCCCGTGCGTGCCAGAGCCTTCGAGCGCGAAGTTGAGCTGTTCCGCCAGCATGGCGGCAGCCTCCGCATGTCCGAAGCACTGCGCCTCGGCATCAACCCGAAGACGCTCTACGCCATGAGAGACGCGAGCGTCATCGAGCCCGTCGCCCGAGGGCAGTACCGGCTCGCGTCCCTCGAACCGCTCGCGCGTCCCGACCTGGTCACCGTCGCGGCGCGCGTTCCAAAAACCATGCGCGCGCGACGAAGCGGCCGCTTCAGGAGCTGCCTAACCGAAGCTAGGCCGGACGGGCCCGCGGCGGCTCTATTGGGCAACTGGCCACGCCATCGGAGAGGGCCAATAGAAAACCGTTGCAACTTTACGACCTTGCGCGCGCGTTCGCAGCTCCCCATCGGCCATCGCCGCGTCCGTGGCCATTAGAGCCCTTGCGCCGGGAACCTACCTCTCCTCTAACCTCTGCCGAATCAACTTGGACGCCCGAGCGGTGATCGCGGGCGCCTTTCGCTGTTCTTGACCCGCGCCACCGTCTCCGAAAGGTTCAACGGAGCTCGGAATCCAAAAAACGAATCACTCACGGCGTTAGGCGACAGTTGGATTTGGCCGGTCGATTACCGCGAGGTTCAACGGCGAGAGCCTCGTTCAGGTTCTCGCCGGGGCGCTCGCGTAGGCGCGTCCTCGGTTACGTCCCACTGTGCACGAGAGGTGCACGCCCCGGCAATCGGGTTCGCTTGTGGCCTGGTGGATCGGCCTTCCCCTGTGATGACTTCACGTGGCATGTGTAGAGGGCCGATGCCCTTCGACCAACCCACCGACGCGATGCCCCTTCAAGGCTCCGCGCACCCGCGTGCTGTGGAGGATTCGCCATGAACCGCGAGGAGTGGGAGATCCTTCGCGAGGGGTGGGCCTTCGAGGCGAAGCTCGCGCAGGGCCGTGATGGTCGCGGCGAGTTGCCGGCGTCGTTCTGGGAGACCTACAGCGCGTTCGCGAATACCGACGGCGGCGTCATCGTGCTCGGCGCTGCCGAGCGCAACGACGGCTCGCTCGAGGTGCGCGGCATCGCCGACCTCGACAAGGTCGAGCGCGAGCTGTGGAACAACCTTCAAAATCCGCAGAAGGTGAGCGCCAACCTGCTCACTTCGTCGAGCGTTACGCGCGAGGAGTTGGACGGGCATCAGCTCCTCGTCGTTCGAGTCCCGAAGACCACGCGCACCGCGCGTCCCGTGCACCTGAACGGATCGCTTGAGCGATCGTACCAGCGCGTTCACGAGGGTGATCGCCGCATGCGACCCGAAGTGGCGCGTCGCAGGTCGCCGACTCGATCGTCGATCGAGACTCGACCGTCGTCGAGCACTTCACAGAAGCTGACTTCGATCGTGAAAGCGTGCGTCGCTACCGCAGCCTCTTCGCGTCGAAGCGCCCCGAGCACCCGTTCGTCACCGAGGACGACACCGGCTTTCTCCGGCAGATCGGGGCGCTCAAGGCGGTACGCGGTCGGACCGATTTGGGCCTGACGCTCGGCGGGCTGCTGGTACTCGGCCGCGAACTTTCTATCCGCGAACGCTTTCCGCATTGGCACCTCAGCTACCGCGAGCTGCCGGCCGAGGTGGGCACGGATCTGCGGTGGGTAGATCGCGTCTCGTCGGACGGCTCGTGGACCGCCAACCTCTTCGAGTTCTACACGCGCGCGGTGCTCAAGCTCTACGAGGGGCTCAAGGTTCCCTTCGCGCTCGAGGGCGGGCAGTTCCGCGTCGACGAGACGCCTGCACACAAGGCGGTGCGCGAGGCATTGGTCAACACGCTGATTCACGCCGACTACGAAGGGCGCTCGGGCATCCGAGTGTTGCGCGATCCCGCTGGCTTCGAGTTCATCAACCCGGGCCTCCTGCTCGTGACGCCCGACCAGGTTTGGAAGGGCGGCGTGAGCGAGCCACGCAACCCGCTCGTGCAACGCCTTTTCGGCTTCTTGCAGCTCGGCGAGCGCGAGGGCTCGGGTGGCCCTGCGATCCTGCGCGCGTGGTCGGAGCAGCACTGGCGCACGCCAGAGCTCGTCGAGGACGTCGAGAACTCCGAGCTTCACCTGAAGCTGCGGCTCGTGAGTCTCCTTCCGGAGGCGTCGATCGACGCCGTGCGCGCTGCGGTAGGAGCCGCCTTCGAGGCGCAGGATGAACTCGGCCGGGTCGCGCTCGTCACCGCTCACGCCGAGAACGGCGTGATGCACGCGCGCATCGCCGGGCTCACGACGGCGCATCCGCGCGACATCACGATCAAGCTCCAGGAACTGGTCCGCAAGGGGCTACTCGTCGCCAGCGGGCCTGCCCGGACGAGGCGCTACGCCCTCCCGGTAGGCACCGTGGAAAGCTCCGAGGAAAGTTCGCAGGGCTCCGAGGAAACCTCCGAGGAAAGCTCGGCAGGCACCGAGGAAACCCGTGGCTGGAGGGCCATGTCCGACCAGCTCGACGCGGTAGTGGTGTTCTGCACCCCAGCTTGGAGGACGCTCCCCGAGATCGCCACTGAGCTCGGCCGTCAGCCTAGCACCGTCCGCACGATGTACTTGAGGCCGCTGCTCGGACGCGGCGCGCTGGTCCGCAAGTACCCTGACAACCCGCGTCACCCGCATCAGGCCTACCGAGCTGCGAACGCGAATGAGCCGACGTGACGGCCGCACCTCCAGGACCGCGCTTGCCGCGTCTCGTGATTGGATGCCGACGGAGGCGACCAAGCGGTTGCTCGGGAGAACTGCGGCGGCGCTCGTGGTGAAGATGACCGCGTCCGCGTGCCCGATTTCGATCGCTCTTCGCTGGGCGCGATCCTCGACGGCTGGCTGAGCGGCCCGCCTAGTCGAGCCGCTGATCCCGCGGACGGGAGATCTTTGAGGACCTAGAACATCAACCTCGAAGCCTACATGGGCGACGCTCTCCGCGTCCTCGAAGGATCGGTACCTCGAGCTTGCTCCGAAATACTGGCGCGACCGCCTGCCGCCCTTTGGGATCTTGTCCCCGCCGGGTAATCTGTGCCCGCCCCAACCGCCCGGAGGCCGTCCGCTTGAACCCCGCCTCGCCCCCCTTGCGCCTGTTCGATCAGGTTCAGGCCTTTCAGTACGTCGTGGCGGAGAAGGCCCCGATTTACCGGGCGATCGTCCAGGTCTTCTCCGAGGCCCGGCACCACTACGTCATCGAACTGCGACCGGCCGAGGTGCTCGACCGGATTCGCGCCGCCGGGATCTTCGTCGCGCTCGGGCCGGACGAGACGCTCGACTACTACCTCGACATGCTCGTGAAATGGGGCAACCTCGCCTCGGCGCAAGACTCAGCGACCGTGACGAGGCTCGAGGACTTCTATCGCAAGCGACTCCTCTATCGGCTGACGCCAGCGGGAGAGGCGGCACATCGAGCGGTCGCAGAGGTCGAAGATGCGATCGGCCGCTCGGGTAGGCTCCAGGCTTCGATGCTCGTCAAGATCCGCGACGAGCTCCGCGAGCTCACAGGTGACCGTGAGCCATCGGAGCTGGTCGTCGGCCTCCACGACCTGAACGCGGCGTTCGAATCGCTCACGGAGGAGGCAAACCGATTCATCGGTGACCTCGATCGGCCAACTGGGGCCAAGCGGATGGACGAAGAGCGCTTCACCTTCTACAAGCGGGCGCTCCTCGCGTACATCCACCGCTTCGTTGGCCAGCTCCGACTCCTGGGAGACGAAATCCGCGCGTTGATCGATGGGATCGACGCTGAGGCGCTGATCGATCGCGCGCTGCCCGGTGCCGAGCTCCCGCCGGCACGGGACGACGCGGATCCACGGGCGGACTGGCGCGCGGAGTGGCTGGCGCGGTGGACGGGGATCCGCGCATGGTTCGTGGGCACCGCCAGCTCGATGCCGACCGTGGAGCGGCTCGCGGCCGTCGCGGTCGAGGCGGTCCTGGGCCTCACGCGCTCGCTGGGTCGGCTGAGCGGCGCGAGCGCCCGCTCGATGGATCGCGCCGCGGACTTCCGCGTCCTTGCGCACTGGTTCGGCCGTTGCCCTGACGATCGCGCGGCGCACGGCCTCTGGCACGCGGCGTTCGGCCTCTCGACGGGGCGACACTTCCACCTCGAGTCCAACGTCGAAGGCGCGCCATCCTGGTGGGATGCGGCCCCAGTTGAGGTCCCGGTGCGGCTGCGCGAGCGGGGCCAGGTCGCCGTCGCCACCGGCCGGGCGGGCGCGATCCCGGACTACAGCGCGGCGCGGCAGTGGCTGGAGCAGAAGCGCAGGCAGGAGCGGGCGCAGCTCGACGCGGCGATCCGCCGGCTCTCGGGCGAGTTCGAGCTGCGGGACGTCGGGCGCCTCGACCCCGCCGAGTTCGATCTCTTCCTCGCCCTCCTCGATCAGGCGCTCGCCGCCCCGAAGGAGGGCGACGGCTCGCAGTCGGCCCGCACGATCGACGGGCGCGTCAGGATCCGCCTGACGCCGCCAAAGGATGACGAGCTCGTGGTCCTCGAGGCGCCGGGAGGCCGACTATGGTGCCGCAACCACCACCTCGAGGTGTCCGCCGTCGAGGGCGCGGCCTGGCGCTCGGAGGCCCGATGAGCCGCCTCGTCCAGGTGCTCGAGGACGACGAGCGCGCACAGCGCGTCGCGGCGATCCGCGCCCTGCTCGCGTCGCCCCTCCTGTCGGCCTCGAGCGACCCGGAGATCTTCCGAACCGTCGTCCGGCAACGCGCGTACCTGACCGAATGGTTCGCGAGCCATCCGGGCTGGCGGCTGGTGATCGATCCCTCCGGCGGCTACGCGCGCCTCCACAAGGTCCCCGGGCGCAGCGACACGACGAAGCCGGCCCGCCGGGCCGACGGTACGCCGTTCGATCGCCGGCGCTACGCGCTCCTGTGCCTCACGCTCGCGGCGCTCGACGACGCGCCGGTGCAGACCACCGTCGGCCGTATCGCCGCCCTCGTCGAGGAAGCCAGCGCGGACGACGAGGAAGGGGTCGCCTTCGATCCTTCGCTCGCCGCTGAGCGGCGGGCCTTCGTCGACGCCCTGCGGCTGCTCGTCTCGCTGGGCGTCCTGCGCGTGCGGGACGGAGACGCCGATCGCTACGCGCATACGCGGGAGGGAGACGCTCTCCTCGACGTAAACGAGCGCGTGCTCGGCCAACTCCTTGCGGCGCCGATCCCTCCGGTCTTCGCCGGGACCCCGGAGGGCATGCTGGACGAGCAGCTCCCGGACACGGACGAGGGCCAGCGGCTCTCGGCCCGCTACCGGGTGATCCGCCGCCTGCTCGAGGATCCCGTGCTCTACTACGACGACCTCGACGCGCGCGCGTTCGACTGGCTCGATCATTCCCGTGGCTTTCTCTACGCCCTCCTCGAGGACGACGTCGGGATGCCGATCGAGCGCCGCAGGGAGGGCCTCGCCGCCATCGATCCGGAGGGCCTCGTTACGGACGAGCGCTTCCCCGACGGCGGCTCCACCGTCCGGCACGCGGCGCTCCTCCTCGCGTCCCACTTGGCGAAGCAGGGGGAGCGGGACGTGGCCGTGGAGCGCGGAGCGCTCGTCGAGGTCGTCACCGCGCTTCAGGCCGATCATTCCGAGCGCTGGAGCAAGCAGTACTCCGCCGACGAGCAGGGGGCGGCGCAGCTCTGCGAGGAGGCCGTCGCGTTGCTCGAGGCCTTCGGTCTGGTGCGGCACGAAGGCGATGGGCGCCTCCGCGTCCGGCCGGCCGTCGCGCGCTTCTCGCCCGGCGAGCCGAAGAAAAAGAGGGCACGATGAAAGTCCCGCTCGACCTCCCCGTCGCAAGCACCGGACGCTGGCAGCTCCTGCGCGCCGGCATCCAGAACCTCTGGGAGTACGACGACCAGCGCTTCGTCTTCCACCGGGGCCGGCTCCTCCTCCGCGGACAGAACGAGTCCGGCAAGACGAAGGCCCTCGAGGTCCTCCTCCCCTTCCTCCTCGACGCAAACCTGCAGCCGAGCCGCCTTGATCCCTTCGGCAGCACGTCCCGCTCCATGCGCTGGAACTTGATCGGCGACTGGAACCCGGAGGCGAACACCTCGATCGGTTACGTCTGGCTGGAGCTGGGGCGGGTCGAGAACGGCGAGACCCGATACTGCACCGTCGGCGCCGGGCTGCGGGCCCGGCGGGCCTCCACCGACACCGACGCCTGGTACTTCCGAACCTCTCAGCGGATCGACGTGGACCTGCTCCTGGTGGAAGACCGGCTCCCCCTCGAGCGCCCCGCCCTCACCAAGGCGATCGACGCACGCGGCCAAGTCTACCAACAGGCTGCCGAGTACCGGCGCGCCGTGAACGACGAGATCTTCGGCATGGAGGAGGAGCAGTACGGGTCGTTGATCGACGCGCTCTTGCAGCTCCGGCGCCCGCAGCTCTCGAAGAAGCTGGATCCCGAGGAGCTCTCGCAGATCCTCTCGGCGAGCTTGCCACCCCTCGATCGCACCGTCGTCGCGTCCCTCGCCGAAGGCTTCGAGCGGCTCGATAAGCACCGACTGGAGCGGGACGACGTCTCCGCCACCCTCCAGACGTTGCGCCGCTTCCGGAAGGTCTACGAACGCTACGTCGCCTCCGCGGTGAAGGCCGCGGCGAAGGATTTGACGACCGGCGAGAGCTCCTATCACATAGCCCGGGAGTCCCTGCGCAAGGCCGAGGAGGAGCTGGAGGCGCTCTACGGCGAGAGGAAGGCACTCGCCGGGGAGATCGCCGCGCTCGACGCAGAGCGACAAGAGCTCGCCGCCCGGCTGGCGGCCCTGCGCTCTTCCGACGGGTTTCGCGCGGTCGAGCATCTCGCGGATGCGGAGAGGCTGGCCCAGCAGGAGGAGACGCGGGCCCAGCGCGAAGGGGTCCTCGCGGCGAAGGACCGCGAGGCGGAACGCGTCGCCACGGCGCGGCTGGGCGAGGCCGAGAAGGAGAGGGTGGACCAGGGGAAGCGGGCGGAGGCCGCGCGGCGGAGCACGGCCCGGGCTGCAGAGGATGCATCCCTCGGCCAGGATCACGCCGGGATCGACGAGCTGTTCGATCGGGGCGAGCTCGAGGCGGCGGCGAGCGCGATTGAGAGCTTGCACGGACGGCGCGAGCAGCACCTCGCCCGTCTGCGCAAGCTCGAGGACGCGGCACTGGATGCGCGCAAGCGCCGTGACCGCGCAGCGCAGGCGTTTAGCGACGCAACGGATCGTGCGGCGGATTTCCGCGACAGGCTCGACCGGGCGGAGAAGCAGGCGCAGGCGGTTCGTTCCGAGCTGGAAGATTCGATCGGGCGCTGGTCGCGAGGGCTACGGGTGCTCCTCCTCGACCCCGACGACGTGCGCGAACTCGCGCCCCTCGAGACGCCGGAGCGGGTGAGGCGCGCCGAGGAGGCCACGCGCAAAGCCCTCGGCGACCACCTGACGGCCGCGAGGCTCGAGCTCGAGAAGGTGAAAGAGGAGCTCGAAGATCGACGACGCGAGCACGACGAGCTGGCGGCCCTCACCCACCGGCCTCCGTCGGCGCCCGCGTGGAGGGCCCCGCGCCCGACCGACAGGCCCGGCGCGCCGCTGTACCTGCTCTGCGACTTCGACGACGGCGTCGACGAGACGGTCCGGGGCGCGATCGAAGGCGCGCTCGAGGCGGCCGGCCTCCTCGACGCCTGGGTCGAGCCTTCCGGAGGTCTGCTGGACGCCGACACCTTCGACCTCGTGCTCTCACCCGCGCCGCTCGAAGGCAGAACCCTTCTCGACGTCCTCCGTCCGATGGAGGGTCCCGTTCCGGCGCCGGTGGTGGAAACCCTCCTGAGCTCGATCGCGCTTACGGACGACGGGCCCGGCGGAGAAGAGAGCTGAGTCTCCACGAACGGCCGCTTCGCGCTCGGACCGCTCCACGGCACCAACCGCAAGGCAACTCCGGAGCTCATCGGCACTACGGCGCGCGAGCGGGCGCGAAAGCGGCGCCTCGCCGAGCTCAAAGCGGCCATCGGGGGACTGGAGGAGAGCCGCGCCTCCAGAGCGCTGATCGTCGACGGGATCGAGGGCAGGCAGCGGCTCCTCGGTGAGGAGCTGCGCTCGTTCCCCGAGCTGCAGCCGCTGCACACGGCCCTCGCGAAGGCGGCGGCCGAAGCGCAGAACCTGCAGCGGGAGCGGGCGCAGGTCGAACAGGCGGCGGTCGAGAGCAAACGTGCCGAGACCGCGGAGGACGCTGCGCGGGAGGCGCTGCGGGCCGAGGGCGCGAAGCTCGAGCTCCGCGACTGGGTGGACCGGCTCGGAGATCTAGGGCGTCTGACCGGCACGTGGGCGGTCCGCGCCAGGGAGGCGCTCGAGGCGTCGAGGCGCCTCGCGGACAGGCTGGCCACACTCGAAGAGCGGGAGGCGACGCGGGCGGCAGCGGCAAGCCGGGCGGACGAGTCCGCGGCGCGAGCGGCCTCTTGCGCGGACGAGGCGCGAGCGCTCCGCGCGACAGCGAGCGCGCTCCGCGATGCGCTGGGTGCCACCAGAGACGAGCTCCTCGAAGAGATCCGGCGGTCGGAGCGGCGGTCGAAAGAGGCCCGCGAGGAGCGCGAAGACCGCGCGGCTCGCGAAAAGGAGCTCATCGAGCGGGTCGGAGCCGGCAGCGCGACGGTTCAAGAGCGAACCGGCCGCGTTTCGGAGCAAGACGCGAAAAGGCGAACGGCCGAGCTGGTTTTTCGTGGGGTCGCCGAGCGCGGGCTCCTCGCCTTCGTCGGCGTGGAACCGGAGCGAGCGGCCGAGGCGTGGAGCTACACCGACGTGCTTCAGCTTGCGCGCCGGGCCGACGAGGCGACCGGATCGATCGACTGCTCACCCGACGCGAGGGATCGGGCGCGGGACCGGGTGGGCGACGCGCAGACCGACCTGACCCGGGGGATGCGGGGCGAAATCCGGATCCAGGGCCGGCAGATCGCCGGGATCCTGGAGTACACGGCGATCTGGGCCGGCCGCACCCAGGGGGTGCTCGAGCTGGAGCGCAACCTGGACGCAGACGTGCGGAGCCGGGACGAGCTGCTCGGGAAAGAGGAGAACGAGATCTTCGAGGCCTTCCTCTCGGGGGAGACGCACACCCACCTGCGAAACAGGCTCCGCGAGGCGAGCGCGCTCGTGAAGCGGATGAACGACCAGCTCGCCGCGCGCCCCACCTCCTCGGGCATGCGCATGCGCCTCAAGTGGGAGCCCGGCGAGGAGTCGCCCACGGGGACGAGGGAGGCGATTGATTTGCTCCTCCGCGCAAATCACCTCCTCTCCGAGGCCGACCGGACCGCGCTGCGCACTTTTCTCCAGCAGCGCCTCGCGGAGGCGCGGGAGAACGACGGCGCCGGATCCCTCGAGGAGCGAATGATGCTCGTGCTCGACTACCGCGGGTGGTTTCAATTTCGAGCGGACTTCTGCGACGCGGTCGGGACCTGGACCCGGCTCAGTCGGAAGACGCACGGCGCCGGCTCCGGCGGGCAGAAGGCGGTGATGCTGCACCTGCCGCTCTTCGCCGCCGCGGCAGCCTTCTTCGAGTCAGCGGCGAAGACCTCCCTGCGGTTGATCGCGCTCGACGAGGCCTTCGCCGGCATCGACCGCCCGACCCGCGGTCAGCTCATGGGCCTCCTGGCTGAGTTCGACCTCGACTTCGTGATGACGTCCTTCGAGGAGTGGGGCTTCTTCCCACAGCTCGATGGCATCGCCACCTATCACTTGGCGCGGGAGAGGGGAATGCGTGGCGTGTACGCGGAGCGGTTCGTCTGGGACGGCACGGAGCCGAGGCGGGCTTGAGCGCAGACAGGGAGAAGATCCGGACCCTCCTCGGAGGGCCGCGCTACGAAACGCTTTTCCGAGAGGCCCGCAAGCGCCGCGAGGAGGACGGCCGCGAGGCGCGGGCGTTCACGCTCCGGCGCGCGAACGTTGACGAGCGGAGGGCCGCCGCCGATCTCTTCGGGTGGCCCCTCGTGCCTAACGGGACCATCCGGATCTCCCTCGATGAGCTCGATCGGCAGCTTCGCGCGAGTGCCGTCGAAGCCGGGCTCGACGAGGTGCTCGAGGCCCTTGGAGGCCCGCTCGTCAATCGGCGCGCGCTGCGGGCCGCGACCGCGATCGAGCGGGAGCTGCTCTGGGAGGGAGCCGCGCGAGCGGTCGGGGAGCGGCCGGAGCTACGGGCGTGGCTCGACGACCTTCGGAGACACGGTCTCGTGTCGCGAGCGGCGCACGCCTTGAGCGTGGGCGAAGAGGTTGTGCTCGAGCGAGCGATCGCCGCCGCATCTCGGCTACCCGCGTCGGGCCTCGCCCTTGCTGTGCTCGCGGCGGAGACCACGGGGGACGCTCACGCGCTCGACGCCGGAAGCCCTCTTGGCGGACTCGTTCTGCGAGCCGCGGCCCGCATCGCCGGCTGGCACGAGCCGCCGTCCACTGCAGCGCCCAGACGTGCCCTCTGGGGCGAGGTCGGCATCGTCTGCGATC